>CAYMEB010000266.1:0-6388 GCA_964389095.1 uncultured Hyphomicrobiaceae bacterium | reverse complement strand
GATCATGGCCGTGCTGGTGGGGCACAGGCCTTTCAAGCGCATCATCGCCGCGCGCCGGGTGAATCCGCGCTGGGCATCGGCGATCGCATTCTCGCCCGCACGAGCCGCCTCGATGGCGACGGCGCTTATGCCTGGGCCGTGGCTCCGATCAAGCGACTGCCCAAGGAGAAGACGCGGGCTCTGGCGATCTTCCGCTCGCACCGCAGCGGCGGCGGTGAGATCCTTCCGGTCGACAAGAAGGAGATGCGCACCTGGCGCGTCGACCGGGACCGGACGGGAGATGCCAAGGACGGAGATCTGGTCCGCTTTGACCTTGGCCGTTCCGGCCGTCACGGCATGCCGGAGGCCCGGGTCGTCGAAGTTCTCGGCAATCCGCAGGACCAGCGGCAGGTCAGCCTCGTCGCCGTTCATGCCCACGGACTTCCCGACGAGTTTCCCGCCCATGTCCTTTCCGAACTCGCCCACCTGCCCGGGCTTTCGATGGCGCAGCGGGAGGACTGGCGCGCCATTCCGTTCGTCACGATCGATCCAATCGATGCGCGAGATCACGACGATGCTGTCCATGCCGAGCCCGACGCCGACGACAAGAATCCGGGGGGCTGGATCGTCAGCGTCGCGATCGCCGACGTCGCGTTCTACGTGCGCCACGGGACGAAGCTCGATCGCGAGGCGCGCCTGCGCGGCAACTCGGTCTACTTTCCCGATCGCGTCGTGCCGATGTTGCCCGAGCGCATATCGAACGACCTGTGCTCCTTGCGGCCCAACGAGGATCGCCCCAGCCTCGCCGTCCGCATGGTTTTCGATCGCAAGGGCGCAAAGCTTCGCCACGTCTTTCATCGCGTGATGATCCGGTCGCAGGCCAAGCTCTCCTACCAGGCTGCTCAGGCCGCCATCGATGGCAAGGTCGACGATCTCACCGGGCCGCTGCTCGAACCCGTGCTGAAGCCGCTCTGGTCTGCCTATCGCGTGCTCGTTTCCGCCCGGACGGAGCGCGGCCCGCTGGACCTCGATCTGCCCGAGCGCAAGGTGATCCTCGACGAGAAGGGATACGTGAAGGACGTCCAGGTTCCCGAGCGCCTGGAGGCCCACCGCCTGATCGAGGAGATGATGATCCAGGCCAACGTCGCGGCCGCCGAAACCCTGGAGGCGAAGCGTTCTCGGCTCGTCTATCGGGTCCATGAGCCGCCGTCGAAGGAGAAGCTCGCGAGCCTCACCGAGTTTCTCGCGTCCTTGGACATGGCGATGCCGAAACCCGGCGATCTCAGGCCCCGGGATTTCAATCGCATCCTCGCGGAGGTCAAGGAACGGCCGCACGCCGACCTGGTCAACGAGGTCGTGCTGCGTTCCCAGTCGCAGGCGATCTACGCTGCCGACAACATCGGACACTTCGGGCTGAACCTGCGCCGCTATGCGCATTTCACCTCCCCGATCCGTCGCTATGCCGACTTGATCGTGCACCGAGCCCTCGTCCGCGCGCTCGGCCTCGGCCCCGATGGCATCACGGACGAGGAGATCGGCTCGCTTTCGGCCGTCGCGGAGGAAATCTCCCAGGCCGAGCGCCGCGCGATGGTCGCCGAACGCGAGACCATCGACCGTCTGATCGCCCATTTCCTGGCCGACCGGGTTGGAGCCACGTTCCGCGCCCGGATTTCGGGCGTTACCCGGTCTGGTGTCTTCGTGCGGCTGGCCGAGACAGGGGCCGATGGGTTCATTCCCATTTCGACGCTCGGCGACGACTATTTCCATCATGACGAGGCGACGCACGCCCTGGTCGGTGAACGCACCCGCATGGCATTCCGCCTCGGCGACGATGTCCAGGTGAAGCTGGTCGAGGCGGTCCCGAGTGCAGGGGCGCTTCGCTTCGAGATGCTGTCGCCCGGCCGAAAACTGGAGGGTTCTGCCGCTCGCCGCCCCAAGAGTCTGCGCGGCCAGCGGCGTCTCGGAGGCAAGAGGCGGCACCGCTAGAGTTCTCGCGGGGGGCGAGTTCCGACCCTGCGGCCGGCGTGCGGCGAGCATCGCTGCAGACCACCTGCGACCGAGCGCCCCTTGACGCTTCGCAGCGCTGCGTGAATCGTCCCGCCATGCCCCACACGATCGTATCCGGGCCATCTTCGGCCATTTCCCCTGCCCCGCGCCCGGTCTGGCCCGCCGTGCGGCGTGGCTGGGCGTGTCGGTGTCCTGCCTGCGGCGAAGGCCGCATGTTCGGGCGCTATCTCAAAGTCGAGCCGGTCTGCAGCCGCTGCGGGACCGAACTCCACCACCACCGCGCGGACGACGCCCCGCCCTATTTCACGATGTTCATAGTGGGGCATGTGATCATCGGCGCGCTCCTTGCGCTGGAGAAGAAGTTCGCCCCGGAAACCTGGGTCCACTTGGTGATCTGGCTTCCCCTGACCCTGGTGCTGACGCTGTGGATGCTGCCGCGCGTGAAAGGCACGCTCGTCGCATACCAGTGGGCGCTGAGGATGCACGGCTTCGGCGCGGGCCCGGATCCTGCCGAGCCCGAGGTGTGGCCGCCAACCGCCGGACGGAAGGCGCCATGAGAAGCGGCGACGACCCGGCCGATCCAACCGACCAGTACAAGGCCGAGAACAAGGCGCTCCGGCCTAGGGACGCTGCCACTCTCGTGATTCTGGACCGCTCCGGCGGCGAGCCTCGTGTGCTCATGGGAAAGCGCCGCGCCGACCTCGCCTTCATGGCCGGCAAGTACGTCTTTCCGGGCGGGCGCGTCGATCCTGCCGACAAGGCCGTCGCCGCCGCCGAGGACCTGCGTGAGGCAGAGGTCGCGAAACTGCTGGTCTCGATGCGCGGAACGCCCAGTGCGGCCCGCGCGCGCGGACTGGCGCTGGCGGCGATCCGCGAGGCCTTCGAAGAGGCTGGCCTGATCATCGGCCACCCGGCGGCTGATCGCCCAGAGCCTGCTGGTCCATGGGCGACGTTTTTCGATCGCGGCTTCATGCCGTCGCTCGGCGGGCTCACGTTCTTCGCCCGGGCGATCACGCCTCCGGGGCGTCCGCGGCGGTTCGACACCCGCTTCTTCTGCGTCGACGCCGCCGCCATCGTTGAGCGGCTGCCCCACAACGACGGCGAATTGTCGGGTCTCGACTGGCTGACGCTCGAGGACGCGCGAGCCCTCGACATCCCGCGCATTACGCGGCTGGTCCTGGAGGATCTGGGCGAGCAGCTCGCCGACGGCACGCTCGATGCCGGCCGCAATCCGGTCCCGTTCTACTACCAGCGCGGCGGCAGTTTCCGGCGCGACATGATCGATGTCGGCTCATCGGGCTGACGTCCATTGCGGCACGCGCCGTCCGGCGGCCGCCATACGACCCCTGGCGGAATTAGCCGCGGCTGCGTAGAAGTCGACGGACTGAAATTCAATCGGAGACGTTGCGATGGCGAAGGTCGCTTGGATCGGGCTTGGTGTGATGGGCTATCCCATGGCCGGACACATCCGGAAGAAGGGCGGCCACGACCTCGTCGTCTACAACCGCAATGGCGCAAAATCCGATGCCTGGGTCAAGGAATTCGGCGGTCGCGCCGCGCCGACTCCGGCAGAGGCCGCGAAGGATGCCGATTTCGTGTTCTGCTGCGTGGGCAACGACGACGACCTCCGGTCGGTCACGACCGGCAAGGGCGGCGCGTTCGAGACCCAGCGGAAAGGGACGGTGTTCATCGACAACACCACCGCCTCCGCGAACGTCGCCCGTGAACTCTACGTAGCCGCGCGCGCCAAGGGCTTCGACTTCCTGGATGCGCCGGTTTCGGGCGGCCAGGCCGGTGCGCAGAACGGTGTGCTGACCGTTATGGTCGGCGGCGATCAGGCCCCCTTCGAGCGCGCCAAACCTGTGATCGATCATTTCGCGCGCATGGTCACGCTGATCGGTGCCTCTGGAGCCGGCCAAGTCACCAAGATGGTCAATCAGATCTGCATCGCCGGTCTCGTGCAAGGCCTCTCCGAAGGCATTCACATGGCGCAGAAGGCTGGCCTCGACCTGCCCAAGGTCATGGAGACGATTTCGAAGGGCGCTGCCGGTTCCTGGCAGATGGAGAACCGCTGGAAGACCATGGGCGAAGGAAAATTCGAGTTCGGCTTCGCTGTCGATTGGATGCGCAAGGATCTGATGATCGCGCTCGATGAAGCCCGCAAGAACGGCGCCAGTCTGCCGGTCGCGGCGCTGGTCGATCAGTTCTATTCCGAGGTCCAGAAAATGGGTGGCGGGCGCTGGGACACGTGCAGCCTGATTGCCCGGCTCAACAACGCGGATAAGAAATAGTTCGTTGGGTAGTTGAGGCGCGTGGCCTAGACCGCGGCGGCCTTGGCCGCGACCGGCACCGGCATCGCGCGCGGCAGCAGAATTGCCGCGCAGCAGATCGTGGCCGCCGCTGCGGCCAGCAGCAGGAACAGCGCGTCGAATCCCCACCTGCCGTGGATGATCGAGATCAGCGGGAGGGCCAGGGCGAAAACCGTGAAGCTGATGACGTACCGCACACCGTAAATGCGTGCGCGATAAGGGCCGGTCGCCATTTTTCCGATCAGGTAGTCGGTGACGGGGACCTGTCCGAACGCCGCCAGCATGAAGGCCAGCGCGCATAGGAATGCCGGCCAACCCGCCAGCCCTGGCATGGCGCCGAAGAACACTGCCTGCAGAGCCGCCACCACGATGAAGACGGTCCGCGGCCCGAGCTGATCGAGATATCTTCCCGCAACCAGCTGTGCCGCGGAAGCGACCGCGAACACCACGAAAGCCATCTGACCCAGGACCGTCGCCGACGGAGCGATGTCCCGCAGCCGCTCGTCGAAGACCTTGGGCAGCGCGAACGTCGTCGACTGGAAGATCAGGCTGGATAGCGCCGTGGTCACGAACACGATCGCGGAAATGCGGATCATCAGGCGCCGGTAGTCCTCTCCGGTCGGCATCGTGCCGGCATTCGCCGCCATCGCGCGGCGCTCGCGATCCGCACCAGCGATCTTGGACCAGAACACCCAGGTGTAGGCCAATCCGATCGCGATGGAGACGGCCCCGGGCACCACGAACGCCATGCGCCAGCCGCCATTGTCGATGAAGTAGCCTGTGACCAGGGCCGCGCTTCCGACGCCGAGGTTGCCCCAGACGCCGTTCACGGCTAGGCGCATGCCCGTGTTCTTCCATCGTTCCACGACGATCGCCAGCCCGACCGGGTGATAGATCGCAGCGAACATGCCGATAACGAACAGTCCCATCCCGACCTGGAAGGGCGACTGGGCCAGGGCCGTGAGAAGCGAGGCAGCGCCGATGCCCACGAAGAACAGCGCCATCATGCCCTCGCGGCTCCATTTGTCCGCCAGCCAGCCAGCCGGCAGGGAGAACAGACCGAATGCGAAGAAGCCCGGCGTCGCGTACCTCAGCAGCTCGGCGTACCCGAGGTTCCACTCCTTCACGAGCGCCACCGCCGCCACCGTCGCGAAGATCAGGGTGAAGAGGTGGTCTAGAAAATGTCCGGCGTTCAGAAAGGCGAAGTGCACCCGGTCTCGCTGCGAGTCCGTCATGTCGTCATCCCAGGGTTGCATCTGACGGCCGATAGCCGCGAAGCATTCGCACCGGAATTGAGCACCGGCGTGAACCGGGTGTCCAATGTCAATTGCCCGGGGCAGGGTCGCAACCCGGTACCGAGGGGCGCGCAAGTCGGCTCCCCTCGTCGGCCCGAACCCGAATGGCGGGCCCGGATCTTGCTTCGCTTGCTCCGCGGCTGGGGAAGTTTGCCGTATCTGACGGGACCGCCGGTCACACGCTTGACACCGGCAGGGACCATACCTATATCCTTAGCAGCCACTAGCACTCGAAATAAGTGAGTGCTAGTGGCTCCCCGATTTCCGCAAGTCCGCCGGCGCTGTCGCGCTGGCTTTCGATCTGTCTGGAGAGAGATATCCCATGAAATTCCGTCCTTTGCACGACCGCGTCGTCGTGAAGCGCGTCGATGCCGAGACCAAGTCTTCCGGCGGCATCATCATCCCCGACACCGCGACCGAGAAGCCGCAGCAGGGCGAAGTCGTGGCCGTTGGCCCCGGCGGCCGCGACGAGAGCGGCAAGCTCGTCCCGCTCGACGTCAAGAAGGGTGACAAGGTGCTGTTCGGCAAGTGGTCGGGCACCGAGGTCAAGATCGACGGCAAAGAGCTCCTCATCATGAAGGAGAGCGACATCATGGGCATCCTCGACAAGTGATGCCCCTCGGGGCGATGCGCGACGAGCGAGCAGTCATGAGTGCGTAGGGCCCATCCCTCGCCTCTTCTGCCGGGCTCCAGCCAGCCGCCCCGTTCCCCGAGTCTCAACCATCCACTCGCTATTCGCTAGGAACGCAAAATGGCCGCCAAAGACGTCAAATTTTCCACCGAAGCCCGCGAGCGCAT
>CAYMEB010000265.1:0-6406 GCA_964389095.1 uncultured Hyphomicrobiaceae bacterium | reverse complement strand
AGGCTGGCCAGACCAGCAAGCGCAATGCGTACTGCCGGACCGATCGCTGGAACATACCGCTCCAAACTCCAATGGGCAGCCATGGCCAGGCCAAGAATGAGTGCAGGCACGGCAAACCAGCGAACGATCAGAAAGGCCACAAACAGGATGTCGAGCGCGATTGCCGCCAGCGCCGAGAGGAGAATGGCCATAGTTTCGATGGCCGCCAGCCACCAATCGATCATGGTGTCGAAGCCGTCCTTCGTCACCGTGGCCACGATCAGCACCGCTCCGCCCAGCAGGCCGGCCAAGGCCAGTCCGAGCGACACGAAGGAACTCGGCTCGAGCGCGTAGTGAATTGCTCCGCCCTGCAACAAGGCGGTGCTGGCGATCAGCAACCCCACATACAGACCGACGTTCGAGCGGATCAGGGCGGGCCAGCCGACCGAATTGTCACGCCCCGTCCAACTTGCCATCGCCAGTCGTCGACGCGACGGCCGTATCAAAAAGGGGCGTAGTGCCGCGCCATCCGTCCTAAGTCTTGCTTCGTCTGCTGCTGCGACAGCCGACAGAAGGCTGGGATCGGGGGAGGACGGAGGCTCTCTGGATTGCGTCAGTCCTCGGACGTAGTTGAGCGCATCCGTGGCTCGCTTGTGCACGCCATCGTGGACGTGAAGGTACTGGTCGATCGCCCGTCGGGCAAAAGCCGCGAGTTCCTTCTGTTTCGCGATGTCGTCGACAGGGACGTCGGGCGTGCCGTTGAAGTTGAGGCCGATGGAGCCCCACGGCCGGAAGTGGAGATCGGTCTGATGCTCGCGCAGCAAGTCGACCAGCGGCTTGCTCCCGCTCTCCTTGACGCACGCAAAGATGCCCTCGAGATGTTCGCCGGCTTTGCTGGCCACCCTGGTCAGGGCGATATCCACGTCGCCATCGACACTCAGCTCGAAAACGAGTCGAGGATCCTGCGTTGCTTCGGGGTCGTCGGGATCGGAGGCGTCGAACGCCGACATGGAGGCGAAATGGACGACGCGAGTGTCCGACAGCGCCTTGCCGATCGGCGTGTCGAGTGTCGCCGGATTCCCCAGTGCCGTGATCAACTCGCGGGCTTCGGTGAGCCTGCCAGGCTCGAGCTCGGCCTGAATGGTCACGAGGTGCTGCGCCTGGGGGGAGGCCGTCGGCTGAAACTCCATATCGAGCCGGCGCGGGAAGAGTCCGAGATAGGCGAGCTTGCCGACCGGCCGGGTCGAGAAGCGGATGTCGGACGCGACAAGCGGGTATTCGCGGTGGTCGCACCGGGTTCCACTGCCGCGAGACCGCTCGCAGGACGCACTCGATCCGATCGTCGCCGAACTGGTCGGCGTGCTGGATGCGCAGATCGACTATGCCGAACAGGTCCGCGCACGCGGGAACCGACAGAACCGGCTGGAGTTCAACAATCTGATCTGGCGTGGCCGCTGGCACCTCAACCGCCTGACGCGTACCGACTCGGAGATTGCCCGGAGGCTTTTCGAGCAGGCGCTTGAACTCGAGCCAGACTCCCCTGAGGCCATCATCCAAGCGACGTTCCAGATCGGCTGGTCGCTGTGGGCGAAGGTACGCAAGCTCGCCCTGACCGGTGCCGTGCGCATACGCTATCTGATCGACCGCGCAATCTCGGATGCCCATGACCGGGCAAGAAGACACCAAGAAAAGGATGCAGTCATCGATCGGCTCGTTGCCCACCAGAAAAAGGGGGGCGAGCATCTCTGCACGGACGAAATCCGCTCGATCGTGATCGGAATCATGACCGGCATGGTCCCGACCAGCACTCTGGGGGCCGGCAAGATGATGGAGGAACTGCAACGCAGAGACCTTCTGCGACGCGCCATTGCCCACGCCAGAATCGCCGAGGAATGTCGGGTCACCAACGTCGACAAGGCGAGGAGCAATCGGAAGATTCTGCGGGACATTCTCTTTGAGGCCTTACGCCTCAATCCAGCGTTGTCACCCGGCCTGTTCCGGCACGTCCCCAGAGCCTGCAGCATCGCCGGCACGCATGTTCCCGCCGGCTCGATTGTGCTGGCTGGCGCCATGTCAGCGCTGCGCGACAGCAGGTGGTTCAAGTCACCTGGAGAGTTCATCGCCGAACGGAGCTGGGCCCCTCTCCCGGGCGTGCAACCGCCATTGCCTCCCGGAGCACCGACACCTCAGGACGAGCCCGCGACGCTGATGTTCGGCGCCGGCGCGCATGGCTGTCTCGCTGCACATCTCGCGATGGAGCAGATCACCGAGATGTTCCAGATCCTGCTTTCCCAGGAGGACAGGCTAACCGAGACGGACAGCCCTTCGCCCTCCGCCTTGATCCGCCCTTCGAGCACGTACTTGGCGCGAAGCTTCTGCCCGACCACACGCGGATCAACCTTGTCCGATGCGAATGCAAAACTGGAACCGCGGGCGATTACAGGCAGCCAGCGCAACCGCGAAACACGGTCGATAAGATCCTCGCTGAGGCCTTCGGCGAGGTAGTCGTTCGACGTATCCTCGGTGAGGTTCGCGAAAGGCAGGATGGCGAGCGCTGGCCGGTCGACGAAGCCCGAGGCCTCTGAACCGGGCCCTTGCACCAACGACGCCGGGCCGTCCGCCGGCGCCCGGGCGGCCAGGAGGACGCGTTGCTCGCGCAACCAGTCCTCGAAACCGTCTTCGCCGGCGAGATCGAAGCCCTCGAGAAACTCGCCCGTGGCGACACCCGCCTGTCGCGAGGTCAACGCGTCGATGTGGAACTGAGCCAAATCGAGCCGCACTGCCTGCCGCTCGGCGATAAGCGCCGGCTTCTTTCCGACATTGAGGTGCTCGCGCAGATGGGTCAGTTCGCGGCGAAGGCTGCCCTGAGCCTGTGCCCGGTCGCGCTGTCCCCACAGCTTTTCCAGGAGCCAGCCGCGGGTCCGCTCGCCGCCTTCCGCCATGGCAAGCATGGCCAAGATGGCTACGGCCTTCCGGCTGGTGATGTTGAGTCGCTCACCCTCCGGTCCGAGCAGTCGGAACGATCCCATCAGGTTCAGCGAAAACCGGTTGCCTGCGGCGGCCATTCTCCCCCCAAGTCGACGCCAAGCTTCGGCACTCTATCGCGCCCCAAAGTTCGCGTCGATGCACGCGGAAATCACGATTGGCGAACGCTGACATCACGGTTCGACAGCGGTCGATGGAGACACTCTGTTCCTGCTGGAACGGCCCATCGTCGATGCATCCCCATTCGAGACGGAGACAGCCGACGCGCACTGCCACGCTGATTCAAGAGGTGAGCAATGAGCAAGTATGGACATCTCGAGCGCATTTCTGCTTTCGAGTTTTCCCAGTATCTCTGTGTCACGGGAGAGGGATCGACTCCGACCATCGGCTGGAACAACTGGTTCGAGCCGATCGATGCCGTGCCGAACATCTACGAGTTTCTGCAGGCGCCGCCGGTCGGCCCTACCTTGCCGGTGCTTACGCCGTTTCAGGCTCTGGGTGTGTTCACATCGAACGGTGTGAAGGAGGTTGTGGTGCGGCACCGGGTGAACGGGCGCCCGGCCGACGTCCGCATTCAGGTCCGTCCCGTCAGTCACGCCGAGGAACAGACCATGCTGGGGTTCCTGTCGGCGTCGACTGTTTCCTATCTCCGCAACAGAGGCAATGACCGGACCCTGCCCCCGGTTGGATCGAGCTTCAGGATGCGTCTGGGTAGCGTCGATGTTCCCTTCGATTGCGGGACATGGAGCAGCCCCGAGCGGGCGCGCCGACATGAAGTGTTTCTCGAAGTAGAGACCTTGCTGCCGAGAGTGGCCGACGTCGAAAGGGTGGTGCTTGCGTGTTTCGAGCGTGGACCCGCCGCGGCGGCGCTCGCGGTCCTGCTGACGCCAACGGGCTGGGCGGCCGGGACAGCCGGCGTTCGGCGCGCATTTGAGACCGACCTTCTCGCCCGTTTGGGGGGCAGGCTGGTCGGCGTCAGGGTGAGTTCTTCCTCGTTCTGCCTGAAGAGCGAATCGCATGGCTTTCTGGAGGGGCAGCGAGTGTCCGCCCTCGCGGGATAGCTCGTCGGAGGGACGGCAAGGTGTGCCGTCGCGAAGGCTTCCGTCAGGTTCACATCGTCGATTGGGGACACAAAATGCTGATAGGCGAGAGATCGGAGCGAGCGATCACAAGTCCAGCGAATCGGTTGGGGGACGGGGCAACGGCCGGCTTCCTGGTGACCCGGAATTCTCAGCAGGAAGTCCCGGCGCCGACCTCCGACTTCGAATACCGTCGGCGCAAGGTTGTCGCCCTGTTTTGCGACCCTCGAGTGTTCACGACATTCGCCGACGCGGCCGTCGCGAAAGACTTCCTGACGCTCCTCCACAAGTACTACGATTGTCTCGGGCCGCTCATCGCGCATCACAAGGGTTCCGTCTACCAGCACTTTGGCGATGGGCTGATGTTGCTCTTCAATGATGGCGAGCCTTGCCCTGATGCACCCCTTCGCGCCACGCGTCTCGCGATCGAGATGCGCAGCGCCGTCCGTGAGTTTGTTTTTCAGCTGGATCCCGAGGGCGGCAGGTTGGGCCTTGGCATCGGCATAGCAGAAGGACATGCCGTGTTCGCCCAGGTCGGCTGCGAGGGCAGCCGTGTGTGCACGGCGATTGGGCGGGCGATCAATCTGGCCTCGCGGCTCTGCTGCGAGGCGCTCGACGGACAGATCCTCGTGAGCGGCCGCGTCGCGAGCGCGATCGAGGATCAGGTCCGGCTGGAAAGCCTCGGACGGCGACGGCTCAGGGGCTTCTCCGATCTCGTGACGATCTCCAACGTTCCGATCGATCAGCGGTCTGTCTTCTCCCCACGATCCTGAACAGCGATATCGGACCCAGTCCATGTTCAAGAATGCAACCAGCGCGGCCCTTCGGTTCATACTCTATCGGCCGACGCTCCTCATACTTCTTCTGGTCGTTGCGCCGATCCTGCTGGCCTACAGTGGACCCAAGGTGCCGCCAATGCCGCGGATCGAGGAGATGCAGGCGCGGCAACCGGCGCGTTCTGCTCTGGCCGCGGTCTGCGCGCCCGGAACTCGCCGGGCGCGTTGCCTGGGATCGGTAACCGGCGATGCCTCCTGCCGGCTTCGTTCCTGCGAGACCTGCGAAGGCGAGGGGCGCTCGGCGATGTCCTCGGCCTCGAGAAATCCCTGCGTGCCACCAACGACCCTCGCCGAAGACGAACGGGAGGTGCTCCTTCAGATGATCGGCGACGCTGAAGAGCCGTAAGCAGCCCTTGTGCAACATGAGGGATAGCTTGCGGCTCCCTCCACCCGCGCGAAACGCGGGTGCCTCCCCGCGCATCCTGAACCGGCGTAGTCCTCCCTGCGCCAGCGCGGGGAGGGTTGGCTTCTTCGACTGGCCGGTTCGGGAAATGAGTGGTTCGTCTAGTTCCTCACCAGCGGCTTGTACTTGATGCGGTGCGGCTGGTCGGCGTCGGTGCCCATGCGGCGGTGCTTGTCGGCCTCGTAGTCCTGGAAGTTGCCCTCGAACCATTCGACGTGGCTGTCGCCCTCGAAGGCCAGCATGTGGGTGGCGATGCGGTCGAGGAACCAGCGATCGTGGGAGATCACCACGGCGCAGCCGGCGAACGCGACCAGCGCCTCTTCCAGCGCGCGCAGGGTATCGACGTCGAGATCGTTGGTCGGCTCGTCGAGCAGCAGCACGTTGGCGCCGCTCTTCAGCATCTTGGCGAGGTTGACGCGATTGCGCTCGCCACCGGAGAGCTGGCCGACCTTCTTCTGCTGGTCGGCGCCCTTGAAGTTGAACGAGCCGCAATAGGCGCGGCTGGAGACTTCCTTGTTGCCGAGCTTGATGATGTCGAGTCCGCCCGAGAGTTCTTCCCAGACCGTCTTGTTGGGGTCGAGCGTCTCGCGGCTCTGGTCGACATAGCCCAGCTTGACGGTCGGACCGACCGAGAAGGTGCCGGTGTCGGGCTTGTCCTGGCCGGTGATCATCTTGAACAGGGTGGTCTTGCCGGCGCCGTTGGGGCCGATCACGCCGACGATGCCGCCCGGCGGCAGCTTGAAGGAGAGGTTGTCGATCAGCAGGCGGTCGCCGAAGCCCTTGGAGATCTTGTCGGCCTCGATCACGTGGTCGCCCAGCCGCGGGCCGGCGGGAATCACGATCTGCGCGGTGTCGAGCGTCTCCTGCTTGTCCTCTTCGACCATTTGCTCATAGGCCGCGATACGCGCCTTGCTCTTGGACCGGCGGGCCGACGGGCTGGTGCCCATCCATTCCAGTTCGCGCTGCATGGTGCGGCGGCGGGCGTCGGCGGTCTTCTCCTCGAGCTCGAGGCGCTTGTCCTTCTGCTTCAGCCAGGACGAATAGTTGCCTTCCCACGGGATGCCGGCGCCGCGGTCGAGTTCGAGGATCCAGCCGGCGACGTTGTCGAGGAAGTAGCGATCGTG
>CAYMEB010000264.1:0-6472 GCA_964389095.1 uncultured Hyphomicrobiaceae bacterium | reverse complement strand
CCCTTGACGGTGTCGTACATGTGCCAGCGCCAGTCGTCCTCGCCCATGTTGCCAAGCGCCGCGGCGACGCCGCCTTGGGCCGCCACCGTGTGGGAGCGCGTGGGGAAGACCTTGGTGACGCAGGCGGTTTTCAGGCCGGCCTCGGCGCAACCGAGCGTCGCGCGCAGGCCCGCGCCGCCGGCGCCGACGACCACGACGTCGTAGGTGTGATCAACGAAGCTGTAGGCCTTGCCGTTGACGGCCGGCATCGCCGCACCGTTCGCCTTGCCGTTTGCACCTGCCATCGCTCGCTCGTCCTGGTCAGCATTGCGGCCCGCGGCGATCGCCAGGGCCCGGGATTTGACGGGCCGTATCTATCGCGATGCAGCATTGGGGGCAATAGGAGGAAGGGCGGAGTTGGCCGAGGCGACGAGCGGTCACGCTGCAAAGCGGGCTGATCGGAGTGATCCGCGGGCGGGTGCATTCGCCGCATCGGCGATGCCGCAGCCGGATCAGTCTCGTCGTTTTCGAGCCGATACGCCGAAACGCAAACGACCGCCGGCAGTATCCTGCCCGCGGTCGCTTTCGTTACAATTCGGTCGTGACGGAGGATGCGTCAGGCGGCGGCCGGAGCCGCAGCCTTCTCTGCCTGCGCCTTCTGGATCTCGCGCTTCAGCTTCTGGCAGCGCGGCGAGAGGTCCTCGATGCGCGACTTCAGAAGGAACGCGTCGAGTCCGCCGCGATGCTCCACCGACTTCAGGCCGTGGGCCGACACACGCAGGCGGAAGCTGCGCTGCAGGGCGTCGCTGATCAGGGTGACGTTGCACAGGTTCGGACGGAACGTGCGCTTGGTCTTGTTCTCGGCATGGCTGCGGATCTGTCCTGCCATGGGCAGCTTGCCGGTGAGTTCACAGCGCCGGGTCATGATACGGTCTAGTCCTTCTCTCCTGCGTCCGCCCCGCGATCGGAGGGCCGCAACAATACCCGTCGCGCTGCGCCGCTGGGGCGCACGTGCGGACGGGCACGAATCTCAGGATCGCCGGTCTGAGCGGACCGGCAGTGTGCGCCAGTCTATATGGCAGGCGGGCCACGGGGTCAAGCGCACCCGCGGACCCTGGTTCCCCGGCCGGCCGGGACACCCCGGCGCCATCCGCGAGCCGCCGCAGGCCGACGCGACTTCAGCGATACTGGACGCGCTTGTCGCCGGGATAGGTCACCCGGAAGCCGAAGCCGATTTCCCGGTTCTCGTCGGGCGCCAGCGTGAGCTCCCACTGGACCGTCCCGCGCCGGTCCTGCATGTCGCGCTTGGTCGGCTGAACCCGGAAGGTGGGCTCGACCTTGATGTCGGATTGCAGCGACACCGGGATCCGGTCGATCACGTGAACGGCGATCGGTCGGCTATGCAAGCTGCGCACGGTGATCGCGAAACTGCGGTCCTCCACCCGCGAGGTGGTGAAGGTTCCGGTCTCGCCCTTCTTATCGTCGCGTACGGCGCGCGTGACCTTGATACGGTCGTCGGCTCCGAAGCCGAGGTCGTGCTCCTCGCCCGGCGCGAGCTGGGGGATGCGGCCCTGTCCGACGAAGACGTTGTCGCGGAAGAGGCCGACCGGGCCCTGCAGCCAGGGCGCCGAGGTGCGCGGTACCGTGATCTTCGCCGAGAGATAGGCAGTCGCATCATTGATCGGCACGGTGCGCACGAGCAGTTGCGGCTCGATGTCGACCTGGTCGACGAGTGTCCGCTTCTGCTCGGGCCCGGACTTGATCGTCGACTTGCCGGCGATGTCGAAGACGGCCTGGAAAGCGCCGGCGGTTACCTGCGCCACCGCCTCGGTTGCAGGCGCGGGCGCAGCCTCGGCGGGCGGGGCGCTCGCCGCGACCTTCGCGCGAGCCGCATCGTCACTCATCATCGGCGCCATCTGGCGCGTTGCGCCGCCGGCCGGGGCAGCCAACGGACGCGGCGGCGGCAGCGGCTGCTCGAAATCGATGGTCTGGCCGAAGAGTTCGGGCGGGGCGGTCGCCCGGCCGGGCCGGGTGGTCGAGAGCTGGAGGGCGACTTCGGTCCAGTCTTCGCCGGTCTGATTGGAGATCGCGGCGCGCCGCTGCACCGTAAGCCGCGGGGCCTGGGCCCGGTCACCGGTCGACAGTCGGGCCTCGTAGAACGAACTCCACTGCGCATTGGGGACCTGGTAGCGGATGGTCAGGGTCGCCTCGAGGGGCGCGCCGGCGAGCACGTTCACCCGCACCTCGGTACGCTGTCGGGCCGGCATGTCCAGCTCCGCGAGCTGCTTGCGCAGATCGTTGATCTGCTTGTCGATCTCGCGCTGCTTGATCTGGGTCTCGGCCACGGCTCTGGCGACTTCGGCCGAGCGGGTGCCGATGACCGAGAAGATCTGTCCCCAGTCCTCACGCGCGCCGCCCGCGCCCGGCAGCGACGGCGTGGCCGGCAGCTTGCCGAGGTTCTCCAGGAAGGCGTTCTGAGCCTCCGCGGCCTTGATCTGCGCATCGAGCGCCGTACGCTGGTCGCCCAGCTGCTCTATCTGGTCCTCGAGACGCTTACGCGCCGACTGGCGAACGGCAGTGTCCTGGCTGAGCAGGAACGCGCGGCGGGCGTCGACCGAACCGATCTCCAGGCGTCCGCCGGAGCGGCCCTCGACCCGGATCGAATTGGCGATCGTCTGCTCGGGCAAGTCGGGCATCACGATGGCGTGGTCGCCGGCCTCGAGCCGCACGCGGGCCGAGCGCGTGATCTCGGCGCCGGCCGGATAGACCGTTACCGCCTCGATGCGGGAGGTCGCGGGGACGTCGGCGGCTTGGGCGAGGGAGGTTTGGGTCATGAGTGCGGCTGCAAGGATCAAGAGTTTGGGGCTGCCGGGGGCGCGGGCGTCGGGTAGCGGACTGGTCATGGGAAAGGGTCCGAAGGTGCGGGTGTTGCAGGTGCAGTCACGGAAGACGCGGGGGCCACGCGGCCGGTTTCTCCGATCCAACGATGCAAAAAGGGCGGCCCGGTGGCCGCCCTTTTCGAATGTGCAAGCGTGAGGGCGGAGGCTCAGTGCCCGCCCCCGGGGCCGGCGCCCCAGACGTAGATGCAGGCGAACAGGAACAGCCAGACCACGTCGACGAAATGCCAGTACCACGCCGCCGCCTCGAACCCGAAGTGCTGCTGGGGCGTGAAATGTCCCTTCAGCGCGCGGAAAAGGCAGACCGCCAGGAAGATCGTACCGATGATCACGTGGGCGCCGTGGAACCCGGTGGCCATGAAGAAGGTGGCACCGTAGATGTGGCCCGAAAAGTTGAAGGCCGCGTGCCCGTACTCGTAAGCCTGCAGTGCCGTGAAGATCATGCCCAGAACGACCGTCAGCATCAGGCCCCAGATCAGACCCTTGCGGTTGTTCTCGAGCAGCGCGTGGTGCGCCCACGTCACCGTGGTGCCCGAAAGCAGCAGGATCAACGTGTTGACTAGCGGCAGCCCCCAGGGGTCGAACGCGGCGCGGAAAGCACCGTCGGCGGTCGGCTTCGGCGGCCACACGCCGCCCGTGGCGGCCTGGCGCTCGACCATGCCGATGACCTGGTTGGTCGTCTCGGGATTGAGCGGATAGACGGCGCTGGGGAAGAGCGCGGCGTCGAAATAGGCCCAGAACCAAGCCACGAAGAACATCACCTCGGAGGCGATGAACATGATCATGCCGTAACGCAGGTGGAGGCGCACGACCGGCGTGTGATCGCCGGAGTGGGCCTCTCGCACCACGTCGCGCCACCAGAAGAACATTGTCGCCAGAACGACCAGGAGCCCGAGGAAGAAGACCATCGAGCCGCGCAGGCCGAACAGGCCCTGTCCGCCGCCCAGTGACCGCATCAGAACGATCGCGCCGATCGCCATGATGAACGCGCCGATCGAGCCGACCAGCGGCCAGGGACTCGGATTGACCAGATGGTAATCGTGATGCTTCGCGTGGCTGCTGGCCATCGTCGTCTCCGTCCCTCTCCCCCAGCCGGACCCATGGATGGACGGGTCCGGACATATCTCAATCTGTGCGCGAACGCCCGCGCCGGCGGCGCGCGCTACGATCCTCGACCCGAAGCCTTACCATCGGGGCTCGTTTCCGCAACGCCCCTTTTCGCCGCGCCCGCGGGATAAAAGGTGTACGAGAGGGTGATCTGCGGAAATTTCCCGGCGTTGGCGTCCTTCACGATCGCCGGGTCGACGAAGAACTGGACCGGCATGTCGATCGACTGACCCGGAGCAAGGGTCTGCTCGGTGAAGCAGAAGCAGGCCAGCTTGTTGAAGTAGATGCCGGTCTGGTCGGGCGCGACGTTGAACGTCGCCGTCCCGGTGGTGTCGCGATCGGCCTGGTTCGTGGCGCGATAGTGAACGACACTGGTCTCCCCGATGCGTACCTCGACCGTGCGCTGCAGAGGCTCGAAGCTCCAGGGCAGGCCGCCCGAGACGTTGGCGTCGAAGCGGACCGTGACCGTCCGCTCCAGTACCTCGCTCGGCGCCTGCACCGCGCGCTGCGGCGTTCCCGCGAAGCCGGTCACCTGGCAGAAGAGCTGGTAAAGGGGAACCGAGGCATAGGCGAACCCCACCATCCCGACGGCGACGCCCGCACAGATCGACGCCACCCGACGGTGGCTCCGCGCCGTTTCGGACCTGTTTCCCGAGGTTGCCATTGCGCCCGCCTCCTGCCGCTCAGATGGGCCTATTGAAGACATTGCCGCCGAGGCGGACCAACGTCGCCACGTAGAAGAGGGCGACAAGGCCGCCCAGCGCAAGCGCAATGGCGATCGAACGCAACCGCTGCCGACGCAAACGCTCCCGCTCCTGATCCGTCTCGTTCGTCATGCTCAGCCCAGGATCCGCGCGGCCAGCCGCTCGACGAGAATCACGGCGAACAGCAGGAAGAGATAGAGGATCGAATACAGGAACAGCCGGCGCGCGGCTGCATCTGCTGCTCGTCCTTCGCGCTTGGCCCAGACCTCGAATGCGTACCACAGGAACGCCGCGCCCAGACCGACCGATGCGACGAGATAGATTTTTCCGCCCAGGCCGGTGAAGGCCGGAAGGACGGCCAGCGGCACCAGCAGCAACGAATAGATGAGGATCTGGCGGCGCGTTTCGTCGGCGCCAGCGACGACCGGCAGCATCGGCACACCGGCACGTTCGTAGTCACGGCTGCGATAGAGCGCGAGCGCCCAGAAGTGCGGCGGCGTCCACATGAAGATGATCAGGAACAGCAACACGCTATCGAGCGAAACCCCACCGGTCACCGCGGCCCAACCAACCATGGGAGGAAACGCACCAGCGGCGCCGCCGATGACGATGTTCTGCGGGGTCCGGCGCTTGAGCCACATCGTGTAGACGAACACATAGAACGCGATGGTCAGCGCGAGCAGCGCGCCCGCCAGCCAGTTCACGAGCACACCCAGCGTCGCCACCGAAAAGACCGACAGGACGACGCCGAACGTCAGAGCTTCGTCCGCGGAGACGTTGCCGCGCGGAATGGGCCTCGCGGCTGTGCGCGCCATGAGACGGTCGATGTCGGCGTCGTACCACATGTTGAGCGCGCCCGACGCTCCTGCGCCGACGGCGATGCAAAGGATCGCGATCACGGCGAGGGCGGGGTGCAGCGAACCGGGTGCCGCGACCATTCCGACGAGCGCGGTGAACACCACGAGGGACATCACGCGCGGCTTCATCAGCGCGACGAAATCCCCTACCGAGCCGCCGAGTGCGGCGGCCGGCCTTTCGTCGCGATCGTAGCTGGCGTCGGACATTGGCGGCTCGACTGGTAAGGCGGTTCGGCGGACCGCGCGCTCTCGCATCCGGCAGCGAGAATTGCAGCGGAAATCGGCGGCCACCCGGTGGCCGGCGGGTCCCTCAGATGACACAGCCTTTGCGCTGGCGCAATGCGTCGCAACGGCCGCCCACTCCGCTCCCGCCAACGCGGCGCCGGACGGATCCAGGCCGCCCCCGACCGTAACAGCGGGCCTAAGCAGTTCGGGCGCCGTAGGGCGCCCGAACCAGTCTCAGCGGTGATCGGTGTCACTGATCACCGGCAGCGTCTCGAACTGGTGGAACGGAGGCGGCGAGGGCAGCGTCCATTCCAGCGTGGTTGCGCCGTCGCCCCACGGATTGTCCGCCGCCTTGCGGCGCGCGATGAAGTAGGCGTGGAAGACGCCGATGAAGAACACGATTGTCGCGGCGGCCGTGATGTACGAACCGATCGAGGACACCTTGTTCCAGTAGGCATAAGCCTCGGGATAGTCCGCGTAGTGGCGCGGCATGCCGGCAAGTCCGAGGAAGTGCTGCGGGAAGAACAGCACGTTGGCGCCGATGAAGGTCATCCAGAAGTGCAGCTTCGCGATGAACTCGGAGTACATGTAGCCCGACATCTTCGGGAACCAGTAGTACCAGCCCGCGAAGATGGCGAACACCGCGCCGGGCGACAGCACGTAGCGGAAGTGCGCGACCACGTCGTAGGTGTTGGGGACGGCC
>CAYMEB010000263.1:2211-6477 GCA_964389095.1 uncultured Hyphomicrobiaceae bacterium | reverse complement strand
TGCGCGGGGTGAGCTTCGACGTTGCGCCAGGCGAGGCTCTCGGGATCGTCGGTCGCAACGGTAGCGGCAAGTCCACGCTCCTCCAGCTCATCGCCGGCACCATGGACCCGACCGAGGGTTCCGCGTCGGTCGATGGTCGCATCGGCGCACTGCTTGAGCTCGGATCGGGTTTCAATCCTGAATTCACGGGTCGTGAGAACATCTTTCAGAATGGCGCGGTACTCGGCATGTCCCGGCAGGAGATGGCTGATTGCGAGGCGTCGATTGTTGCATTCGCGGAAATCGGCGATTTCATCGACCAGCCGATAAAGACATATTCGAGCGGGATGGTGATGCGGCTTGCGTTCGCGGTTCAGGCCCAGCTCACGCCTCGCGTCTTGATTGTCGACGAGGCACTCTCGGTGGGCGACGCCCGATTCCAGAACAAGTGTCTGCGCAGGATCGAGGAGCTGCGGTCGGGCGGTACGTCGATCCTTTTTGTGTCGCATAGCGGCGCGGCCATCGAGGCTCTTTGCGACCGAGCGATCTGGCTCGATCGGGGGCTGGCTCGGGCGATCGGCCGCGCCGCCGAAGTCGTGCGTGCGTACACGAACGAGCTCATGCACGGCGAAGGTGTCCGAACCCACCTCCCAGAGGCAGGTGCAGCAGCACATCCTCCGCGCGCGTCCGCGTCGTCCTTGCCCAAGCAGGTTGCGTTGGAGCGACAGACCGTCAACGCGCGGGCTACCGTTCGGTGTGAGTTCACGACGGTCTGGGTTCGTTTCGCGGGTGAGGAGATGGCATCGGTGATTCAGTCGGAATCAATCCGTATGTCAGTGCGCGTCGGCGTGCGCACGGAAGGGGTCATCCCCCGGCCGCTGTTTGCGCTCGGCGTATTCAACCACCTCAACGAGCCGATCATTCACTTCAATTCCGAAAACGCGCCTTCGGAGCTCCCGAGGGATCTCCCGGCTGGGCACCACACGTTCGAGGTGACGTGCGACCTCCCGCCCCTGCGGCAAGGCGACTACCTTGTCTCGGTCGGATTGGATGACGGCATCGTTGGCTCGAACGAGGTTCTCGTGCACGCGTACGGCATTTGGCAGTTTTCCGTCCGGGTGTCAGCCGGGGCAAATGCGCAGGCGGGTTACCTGCGGACAATCGGTGCGTCGATCACCGTGTCTTGATAGGGTGTCAGCCAACGATGATGGGACTACCCGCAAAGTACCGGCAACGCGACGATCCGTCGTACTTCATCGATGCCGCATCCAATCTCGTGTACCAACCGCACGTCTATGAGTTTGCTGCGTTCATCGCGTCCCGCGCGGACATCGGGGCGGTCATTGATGTCGGTTGCGGTTCCGGGCAGAAGCTCGGCGCGTTCTCGAAGGGCCAGCGCGTCATTGGGGTCGATTTCGGACCGAACGAGCAGATCTTTCGCGCAAAGAATCCGGGTGCGGCGTGGGTCAGTTGCGACCTCGAGCGGTCCGCTCCTTGGTTCAACGATGCCCAACTTGCCGATTCCCTCGTGATTTGCGCGGACGTGATCGAGCACCTGCGATCACCGGTGGAACTTGTGCGGTTCCTTGTCCGGGCATCGCGTGTCGCGCCCTATGTGCTCGTTTCGACCCCGGACCGCGACCGGGTCCGCGGCTGGCTCGACATGGGCCCACCTGCCAACCTGAGCCACGTGAGGGAGTGGTCTGGGCCAGAGCTGCTCAGATACCTGGTCGCCGAGGGCCTTGATCCCGGAACATTGCACGGGCACACGATCAATACGGGCACACACCGCGTCAATTCGACGATCCTGATTGTGGCGGGGCGCGAAGCAACTTTTCGTCCTCCTATTGCGCGGCCACGCGTGGCGGCCATCATGCATGTCTTCAATGAGGAGGACATCGTAGAGGAGTCCGTCCGATACCTCGTCTCACAGGGGGTCGAGGTGCACGCCTTCGACAATTGGTCGACGGACGCCACTTGGACCGTGTTGGAGCGGTTGAGGGCGGAGCGACTTGTCGCGTATTGCGCGCGCTTCCCAGATCAACCGACCGGCGAGTACCGATGGCGCGACCAATTAGGGCATACATCAGAGTACGCACGGTCGATCGATGCCGATTGGGTTCTCCACCACGATGCCGATGAGTTCCGGTGCAGCCCTTGGCCTGGTGTCTCGCTGCGTGACGGGATCGCGCACGCCGACGCCGCCGGCTACAACGCCATCGACTTTACTGTGATCGACTTTCGGTTCACTGAGGACCAGAAGACGATCAGGTCGGGATTCCAAGACGGGCTTCGGCATTTCGAATTCGGCAGGAGGCCCGGGCACTTCCTCCAGATCAAGGGGTGGCGGAACTCATCTTCGGTCGACCTCGCGTCGTCGGGCGGGCACGAAGCAAAGTTTTCAGGTCGTAGGGTGTTCCCGCTGAAGTTTCTTCTCAAGCACTACCCGCTCAGAAACGCTGATCAGGCCAGGCGAAAGGTCTTTCAAGACCGGTTGCCGCGCGCGGCCGGAGAGCGAGCAGCGCTCGGATGGCATGTGCACTACTCGGTGTTCGAGGCCGGATCGGAGGTGTCGCCATGGGATCTGCATCAATTGCATTCTTGGTCCGAGCAATTGTTCCGAACAGAGTTCCTCGTCCAGCGGCTGGGTGGGATCGGCCTTCGTTGATTGAGCGCAGCAGTTTCAGTCGAGTTGTGGAGCAAGAAACTTCATAAGGCTCCATCGCTTGACGTACCCCACCAAGGGTGGCGATGGTCGCGTCATCAAGATAAATTATGTGAGTCCAAGACACCGCTACAGCAAGTTCACGACATGTATGGCCTTGGTGACCCCAGGGCTGTGGGGGATTCATCGCCAGATGCGGTGCATCGCTCGCGCCAGGCGATTACTTCGTCTCGGTCGGGATTGCATCTCTCGATCGCCAACCGGTGGTGCCCCACGATTGCCGATTTGACTCGATTCATCTGAAGGTGTTGCGAGCGTCCGCCAACTGCTTCGGCCTTGCGGATTTGAATATGAACCTGAGCGTGATCGGCAAGTGTGGAACTGCGGCGGGAGGTCTCTCTGAATAGCGCGTCGCCGGACCTGGTCGTCAATCTGAGGTTGTGAGGCAGCGTTGGCGTAGAGTCCGGGAATGAGTCCTTCGCACTCTCTGCGGAGCGCCGCTATCCTTTTGATCGTCAGGACGCGCCTCACACGAACGCTTGGGGAGACGCTCGGAACATCGGCCGCTGGCGCTCGACCCTCAAGAAGTCCACGGAACTTGGTCATTATCTGATTACCCGTTTGATACTTTTACTGTCCGCGAGCCAGTGAGAACTAGAACCGAGTAGACGTTCTGTAAGTGCTCCGATTTTTCAATATGACTCAATCCTCTGTCCGCAATCACCCTCCGTCGCTCGTCATCTCCGGAATGCACCGCTCCTGCACCTCCCTTTTGACGCAGGGGTTGCGGACGGCAGGCCTGTTCGTCGGCGACCGCCTCATGGGGGGGCACTGGAGCAATCCGGAGGGTCACTTTGAAGACCTTGACTTTGTTGACCTAGCGCGAAAGATTCTGGTTGCTAATGGATTGCCCGACACTGGGTTCGTCGATGACGCACAGCTGGTCGTGCCTGCCGCGATGCGTACCGCAGTCGCCGAGCTAGTGGAGCGGCGTGTGGCTTTGGGCATCCCCTGGGGATGGAAGGACCCACGTACCGTTTTGCTGCTCCCGCTCTGGCAAGAATTACTCCCGAACGCGCACTTCGTTTTCTCGTTCCGTGCGCCTTGGGAAGTCGCAAACTCCTTGTACCACCGGCGAGATTCGGCGATACAAGCCGATCCGTTCCTGGCATTCCGGGTGTGGAATGCGTACAACAAGTTGATCCTGTCGTTCGCCGATGACCGCCCGGAGTCCGTGACGCTTGTTGACGCCCGGCAAGTTCAAGGGGATTTGAGGGGCTGCATCTCTCGGATTTCCGACCGTGCAGGCCTGACTCTGGTGCCGACCGCGGACAGTGTCAGGCCTGATCTGGTCAGGCGCGAAATCGAAGGAACCTATGTGTCTCTCGCTCAGGTTGTAAGCCCAGAATCTCTTGACACATATCACGGTTTGTGTAAGCGCGCCGGAACCGATCCTATCCCAGTCGCCGAAGGCGACTGGTGGAGTCGGCCCGGAGCGCTTCAGGCGCGGCTGCGCGATTGGGCCTCGGCTGCCGGATCCGCCTCTCTTGCTCGCGAGCTCTCAGAATCGGCCAACGCCGTTGCGACGATTTCAGCCACGGTCGCATCGCGGGAAGCAGCGC
>CAYMEB010000263.1:0-2111 GCA_964389095.1 uncultured Hyphomicrobiaceae bacterium | reverse complement strand
TGTCCAGCGTTGAGGCCCGTTGTACGGAGCTCTCAGCCACGGTCGCATCGCGGGAAGCAGCGCTGTCCAGCGTTGAGGCCCGTTGTACGGAGCTCTCAGCCACGGTCGCATCGCGGGACGTCGATTTGCGCCAAATGAACATTTTACTCATACAGCGCGAAAGGGCCGCAGAGGATCTTGAGCTCTTAGTCCGTCGATTTGAATGTAGTTACTCAATGCGACTTACTTGGCCACTTCGCGCACTTCGCTCGTGTTGTGGCTCAGCCTTCCGGGCCACGAGGAAACTCCTTGGGGCTGCTGGTTCCCCGACCGGCGCCGGTCCGTTGTCCAAGTATGGACGCTCGGTTCGGAGTCTCCGAATTGCTCTCGGCTACCTGTACCGTCGAGATATTAGGGGCCTCTTCACGAGAGTCCGTCACGCACTCGTGCGACATCCGGCGCAGACGGTATCACGGCCGGTGGTTCAAGAATGCGACTGGTGCATTCTCTGCACGCAGCACACGGGCTTTCTCGGTTCAGGTCTAGTCGCAGCGCTTGGGCGTTTCGGAATCCAGGCGCAACTTCGATTTCAGCCTCCAAGTGAAGAGTCTCATGCGATGTACATCGTGCTGTGCCCTCAGGCTTTCTGTCGGCTTCCGCCTCCAGAGCGACGAATCATTTTTCAGCTCGAGCAATCCGTCAGTTCGCGCTGGTTTTCCGAGGAATACATCGAGTGCCTCAATTCCTCGTTCGCCGTCTTCGACTACTCGCTGCGGAACATCGAGTTCCTTGCGAGTCGCGGCATCGCCTTTCCGCACGTCCACTATCTTCCGATTGGATCAGTCCCTCGTCATCGAGGCAGTGAGCACGATTCCGTCAAGTCGGTCGATGTCCTTTTCTATGGGGACTACAAGAGCAGCCCCCGTCGGCAGCGGTTGCTGAACGCCGCGCGAGAGAATTTTTCCGTGCGGATATGCGACGAAACTTTCGGCGAACAGATGGCAAGTGAGATCAGGCGCGCGCGGGTGGTTCTCAACCTGCACTATTATGAAAACGCGCTCTTGGAGATGCCGCGGATTCTAGAGTGCATCTCGCTTGGGGTGCCCGTGGTTTCCGAAGATACGGAAGACTTGTCGGATTACCCTGAAGTGTCGAGCGCAGTCAAGTTCTTCGCGACTGGTGATGAGCTCGCAATGATAACGGCGATCCGACAGTCGCTCGATGACCCGCGGTTCGATGTCGCTCGTGCTGCAGAACTCAGCGCGCGTCGTTTCGAGTTCATGGTCGGTCGAGCGCTTGTCGCGGTAGGGGCCATCCCTGCGGAACGCCTTCTGAAGACGCCCTCTCCTGTTGAGATCGAGGGTTCGAAAATTGTGCTATCAATGCCCGAGACCATAGCGCGCAAGCGCGCATTCGACTTGACTCCGCAAGCGGGCGGCTTTAGGGCCTTTGAGGGCATTCGGAAGTCACCTGGTTGGATCGGGTGTGGCCTGTCCTACAAGAAGTTGGCCGTGGACGCTCTCGCCCGGGGCGTGTCGCGAATCCTGATCGTCGAAGACGATGTGCTGTTGCCGCCGGATTTCGAAGGCCGAATTCGGCGGGTTCACTCTTACCTTGACCAGCTCGATCTGGAGGGTTTCGCCTGGGATATTTTCTCGGGGATGATGGCGGTCGTCCATGACGACATCCGCGTAATCAGGCGGGGCGAGTCTGATGGCGCTACTTTTCTGACCGTGGATCGGATGACCAGCACGGTGTGTAACATCTATAGTACGCTGGGCCTTAGACGACTTGCGGAGTGGGATCATCGTGATGCTGATCCGGTCAAGAATACGATAGATAGATATCTCGAACATCAGTCAGATTTGCGTGTCGTTGTCGAGATCCCATTCCTCGCAGGTCACCGCGAGGATCAGAAATCGACGCTTTGGGGCTTCCAAAATTCCACCTACAGCAGAATGATCGCACGCGCCGAAAGGTCTCTCTTGATTAAAGGCGCGGAGTTTTCTGCGTCGACGGTAGGCAGCTGACGGGGTCGCTCTCATCGGTCCACCCCTTATGAGAGTTGTTGCATCGTAGCCGCCCCCTCCATGCCTGGCGGGGCCGCAGCGCAGGCGAGCGCAGCGAGCCGG
>CAYMEB010000262.1:0-6514 GCA_964389095.1 uncultured Hyphomicrobiaceae bacterium | reverse complement strand
CCCAAAGCCGCCGCCTGAGCCATCAGGCCGTCACCAAGATTTGGCGATAGCTCGTCGACCGATGGCGGTCGAATGCGATTCAGGATGGCAAGGCCGGCTACCAGCAGCCGTCAGAACTTTCATTGTTCCTTCGCTGTCGAGACCACTTCCGAGATGACAACCCGCACAGGTCCCGAATTCTTGAAGACTATGAAATCTCGCCCCTCGCGCTCGAAGAGCCAGTGGGGGCGCACGTCCGTGAGCCAGCGGGTGATGCGGCCGGCTTCGTCCTCGATCTCGATGCCGGTGAAATCGGCGCCCGTGTGGGCGAAGTCGTCCGCGTCGAGCCGCGTAATGCCGTCCGGCGTGTAGCATTCGCCGCCCATGGAGCCGTAGAAGCCCGGCGCGTCGAAGGTGACGCGGACGGCGGGATCGCCGGGCTCGAAGGTGAGGTGGCCTTCCGCGTTGCCTGTATCGACCCAGTTGCCGAGGTCGCCGCGGCCGGCCATGGCGCCGGTCACCATGGTCACCTCGCATTCGCCCTCGAACGGCGGCGCCCACTCGAACGTGTGCCAGTAGCGCTCAGACGCGAACACGACCGAGCCGTTCGACAGGCCGGCGACGTGCCAGATCGGCAGATCGAGATCGTGGTCGGTGATGCCATAGGCGTGGCGGCGCACGCCCTCATTGGTGATGCGATAAATTTCGAGGATGACGTCGTCGCGCTGCGTGCCGCCAAGGCTGAAACCGAAGGTGAGACATGTGTCGGCATCGATGAAAACGACCGAGTTGAACCGCTCGTGGGTCCAACCGCCTTCGTCGCCGTCGATGGCGAGACCGCCTATGCGCTGGCCGTTGGCGGCGAAGAGCCCAGCTTCGAGATTCGCCAGTTGCTGCTTTGTGGCGATGGCGATGCGGCCGTCGGCCAGGAAGATCAGCTCGTCTTCCGTTTCGCCGAGAAACAGGATGTCGTCCTTGCCGAGGATGATTTCCGTTCGCTGCTTGCCGCGCTCGACGACGAGACAGCCGCCCCATTGCCAGGAGAGCTTGAGTGCGGGCTCGGCAAGCTTGTGGCTCACCGGGCGGCGGCGGTCGCGGGCGTCGGGGGCGGCGAACATCGGCGGGCTTTCGGAGAGACCGAGAGTGCGGGCGAACGTGGCGAGGAAACTCGCGACCTTGTCCACGCTGCCGAGTTCGACACGCTCAAGCATGGCGCCTGTCGTGCGATCCATGAGGCGCAGGCTGGCGACGCCATCCCAGGCCGCAATGACGCGCGAGGACAGCGGCGCCATGCCGGCCAGTCGCGTCGGCGCCGGCACCACATCGAGCAGGGGAGCCGAATAATGCTTGCGCTCCGTGCTGGTCAGTACAGTCCAGTCGGCCGGATGCCGCTGGAGAATGTCGAGCGCCTGCGTGCGCTGTGGCACCGCGTCGTCGGCTTCGAGCAGCAGCTGGAACAGGATGCGATGCGCCGGCCAATGGGCATCGCCCTGTGCGAGCATGGGGCGCCATGCCAGGAGCCGCGCGCGCCAAACGGCCGATGCGTCGGCAGATGGCTGTTGCTTACCCGCATGGGCCAGAGCGGCGGCGTCCTGCATCAGGTCGGCAACGCGATTGGCCGCGCACTTCGCCGCAACAAAACCGACATTATCGATCAGCGCTGCGAGTGCGCCGTGCTCGCCGGCCGCCGCGAGCTGCCACGGCTGCTCCATGATCCGTCGTAGCGCGCGAGGCACCTGCGTGTGCGAGACATCGCAGGCGACGTGAAGGCCGGGGGTCGCGGGCTCGCCAAATACGTTCGCCAGTCGCCGATGCATGTCGGGGCCGCCCGAGCTGTGCAAAAACAGCCGCGCCACCACGTCGTGGAACTCGCGATGGAAGAACCGGTAGGTGAGCGTGCCATCGACCCGCTGCTCGGCGAGGTAGGGGGCGAGGTCAGCGTGCAGCCGGAACCAGAGGATCGGCGGCAGGTACGGCTCGTCCCAGCGGTGAAACGAGCGCGCCCGGAACTCGACCCACACGTCCGGCGCGTTGGCCTGGGACAGCGCCTCGGCCATCTCGCTGTCGGAAAGTCCGAAGCGCGAGGCGGCGATTGCTGCGAGGGCATCGGCGACAAGGACTGGGCCATGCGCCGCAGGAGCCGAGAGGTCTGCGATGCGTGCCAGGATCAGACCTTCGACCGTGCTTTCGAGCGATTGGCAGGCAAAGTCAGAATGCCAGTGACGCGCCTCCTCGAATGCGAGCCGCGTCCAAAGCGGCAGGCCCGGAGAAGCACGCGCGATTGCGACGCGCTGATCCGCCGTGAGTGTGCGGCCGGCATCGGCCAGCAAGCGGTCGAGCATGGCCGCGCTGTCGGCGATGGCCATCGGCGCGAGTTGCATGACGCCGTCCGGGAAACGCCGGCGGGCCTCGACCGCGATGCGGCCCTCCCGCGTGGTTGCGATGAGTCTTGCCGACGTCGGCAGCTTGTCTGGCAGCCAGTCGAGCAGGCGGAGCTGGTCGGCGGCGTTGAGCTGGTCCAGTGCGTCGACGCAAAGCATAAGGGGGCGCTCCGCCGTTGCCAGCCCGAGCGCTCGCCGGAAGACGGCCGAAGCAGCGTCGAAGTCGGTTGCTTTTTCGTCAGCCGCACGGCCGTAGGCAGTCATGATCGACTGTGTGAGTTCGCCGAGCAAGGCCGAGAGCGTCTCGCTGCCAGGCACCGCTCCGATGAAACGCGCCAGAACAACGGCCTTGTCGTTGGCCTCTGTAATGCGCCGCGCACATTCGGCCAGCAGCGCTGACTTGCCCGTACCGCCGTCGCCAACGATGACAAGGGGCTGTTTGCCCGTGTCGTCACTATCTTCGGTTCCGATCGACATCGCGTAGGCCATTATGCGTTCAACCTCCGCCTCGCGTCCGACGAACAGCCGCGCGCGATCCTGGGCGAAGTCTGAGTGCAATCCCGCGACTAGACTTCCGCCGCCGCCCACCCACGCACGGGCCAGCGAGCGATCGATCAACGCCATCTGATCGGCGAGAAACCGAGCGCAGAATGCGTCGAGATGGTCCGTGTCGATGTCGACGTCCCGCCAGCGAGCCATGAATTGCCGCACATGGCCGGGCGCGAGATGGCCTTCGAGCACTTGTTTCAAGGTTTCCAGACGTCCGTGCGCGGCGCTGTCCCAGGCATCACCCGCAATGTCGACGTAGGGTGCACCCTCTGCCGAGAACGGCAACCCATCGATGGCGCGCACATAGGCGAACACATCGCCCGTGCCCGAAGGAAAAGAAAGCGCGCCCCGAAGGATCTCCTGGTGCGTCACGCTGGCGAAGATCTCCGGGTGCGTCGTCGGCGCGAGCCCGCCCGCGACGGCAGCCCGCCTCAGGGCTGCGACGAGCGCCGTCTTCTCGGCAGCCTCGGCCCCAGCGAACGCATCTCGCCTCAGCCGCCAGACCACAGGAACGGCGTTGCGGTCGGGTGCATAGCTGGCGTCGAGCAGGTGGATGTCGCCACCCGCCGCCGACATGATGCGGAGCCAATTGGCCCCTGTGATCGCGACCGGCGGCGGCTCCCAGCCATAGCGGTCGCCGAGCAGCACGGCGAAGTTGGGCGGCAGGCCGATGCGCCGGCAACGCTCGATCTCGCCCAGGCAGATGGCGAGTGTCTGATGATCCTCCTGCGCCTCGCGACTGATGCCCCAGCGCAGATCGACGACCTCGAAGCGGGCGCCATACCCCCTCGCGTGCGCGTCGAGCGCCGGAAACACCCGCTCGTGCAGGGCGCGTCGCTCATGCCGGAAGTCGGCAAAGGTCGAGCTCAGGAAGAGCCGGAAGATCGTGTCCCGCATCGCCGTCCGTCGTGTCCCACCCTGTCGGCGACTCTAGCCGATACGCTGCATCGGGGCGAGCACTGGTAAGGCAGGCAAGCCGAGGAAGTTGAGCCGGTGCAAGGCATCGGGGGCCTGGCGTCAGGTCAGTGCTCACCAGCCGACGCACTGAGCCCCAGAAAAGACC
Source organism: uncultured Hyphomicrobiaceae bacterium (assembly GCA_964389095.1). Classification (GTDB taxonomy): domain Bacteria; phylum Pseudomonadota; class Alphaproteobacteria; order Rhizobiales; family Hyphomicrobiaceae; genus JABFRJ01. The sequence goes on along the minus strand of CAYMEB010000262.1, from coordinate 2,542 downwards.
GTTCGCAAAGCGTCCGGTTGGGGTCATGGGCCGGCATGCGCGCCGCGCTGCCGCACTCACCATGATCCCCCAGCAACTGCCACTCGCGGCACGAATGGCGAACTCGACGCGATGGGTCGAACAGCGACCGTGGGGCGACCGGAAGCCTCGGGCCAAGCAGCTGACGTCCCAAGACACGGACGATCAGATTGCGTGTGCTTTTTGTGCGTGAGAGTGACAGTGTCGCGCCATACCAGATTTTGCTGCGCCGCAGCTGAATTGGTGCCGCTCGCAGCGAGCGACGGTCGGTCTGCGTGATCACCGAACGTATCCGAGGCTCTCGACTTTTGGCTCACAACCGCGGGAGGCAGATCCTCACTCACCGGTCGCATGCGGAGCGATTGTCGACGCGATCAGGGGCCAAGCCGACAAAGAGACGTCGTTCGTCTCTTTGCTGATTGCAGCTTGTGCTGATACGGTAATCGCTTGACAGTCGAGGCCACGGCGACGAGATGCTATCGACCCGACCCCGATGCACCGCATCACAGACAGACTCAAATCGCGAGGCTCGAGTTGCCACGAGCCTCGCGCGCATATTTTCTCTCGGTTAGTCTATCGCTTGACGAGGCGTAGCACAAAAAGCAACAAGCATGCCCCGATCACTGCGTTGATAATCGCTGCAAGGATCCCGCCGCCAATTGCGATACCGAAGCGTGGCAGCAGATAGCCAGCAATAGCGGCGCCGATAATTCCTACAATGATGTCGCCGACTAGGCCAAACCCTCCCCCCTTCATTATCTGCCCTGCAAGCCAACCGGCGACTGCGCCGATCGCGAGCCAGATCACGAGTGCAACTGGGTCCATGGGTCCCTCCGTTGTGGTTCGGCCACAGCGAATCGCTGTGGCCCTCTCAAGCTCCTGCTTGAACCAGGATCCTGCAAGAGGCAGTCGAGCGACTCTGAAGCATAAAAATTGCTGCGAGGGAGACACTTGTTCCGCGCGGAGGCCTCGAACGCCTTTCCGATCAGATCGACTGGCAGCACATCATGTGCTTGAAAAGCAAACGGATGCGATCACGGATCTGACGCTCGCTCTGCGAGTTGCTTAGTCCGCGATCAGCTCGCGCAGGGTCATGCTCGGCCTCGGATCCGTTCGGCTCTTACCTGCCGGAAGCTCCCTCTTTACCGACACGGGAGCTGAAGACGTCTCTTGCCGGCGCGCCGTCACGCCTATGAGAACGAGAGCGGTGCCGAGCGTCAAGCCGCCATTGGCACGAACGCGACCACCGGACCAGATTGTTGCGGTGCACACAGTGATTGCACCAGTGTCCGGCGTCTTTGCCACACAGGTGTTGAGCACCGGCACGACTTCCGTTGTGGGTCATGAAGGACGGTTCGCCGCCTCGCCGCTTCTCATCCTTTGCCCTCGATAGCGGCCGTCGACGGCACGAACAGGGAACACTCCTGACTGCCCCGCGACTGGACCTCAGGCTTGTTGGCGACGGCGATCACCAATATTGTGCTCAACGAGCAGCGTCCTCGGCTCGAAGTTTAACAGAGAAGGGGACATCCCCTCAACTGACTGCGAATGGCCTTTGCCGTCGCTTGTTTTGCAGCGTAGCCTCAGCTCGTCTGTGCCCTCTACTTGGGGAATGTCGGCTTCGACGGGGCGGCAATGATGCCACAAACCTTGCGCGAACACCTTGCGACAATGAAAGAAGAGGCGCCCGCTTGGCTTTGCAAAGCAGAGGAACTTGATTCTCTTAGCGCAGCTTCGCATTTACTTTCATCGAGGTTGGTGTTCTATCCTGGATCCGGTTTCGATGGCGGCCCCATTGCTTGCTTCAACACCTCCCATGCCGCTCACTGCTTTATATACGTCGATTATGGCGTCGAAATAAGTACTATGCGCTGCAAGCTGGATGAAGAAGGATTTCGCGGTTATCGTCGCTGCCGACGTATCGAATTGGAGTCCGACTACTTGGCGCGCCATGACTGGGTACGGCATGCGACGTCGTGGGAAACGCGCCTTAGTCCACCACCGCCGCGTTTCGCGCCATACGCATTCATCGATGTTTTCGAGCGCATCCCTGCTTTCGATGAGCGCCACGGGGCCGACAGATTCGCCGTCCTCTTCATCGGCGCGGATGGTTTTGCTACCTTTGATGCGTTGTTTTGCCAAAGCAGCAGCTTGCGTGCCCCTTGGTGCATTGTATTGCAGGATCATGGCTTCGGAGGGAATTATGATAGCTTCGGCGCGAACGGCTTCCTCGAAGCGATCGCACAATATGCAAAGGGTCCCTCTCGATTTCTGTTGGTGGGCGCGCATACGAGACCTTGGTCGAATTATTCTTTGGTTCCCAACGTACTTTCGGAAAGAATGAGTTATGGAAATCGCAAGCTTTATGAGCGCGCAAATGCTTCGGTAACTTGCTTCGCGTCGACGTCGGGCTAAGGACACTCTGAACAACTCTGGGGGCATGGCACACTGCTCCTGTTGATTCGAGGGAGCTGCCGATGGCCGATCAGCTGGGCTTCGCGGCGAAGAAGAAGCGCACGAAGCG
>CAYMEB010000261.1:0-6539 GCA_964389095.1 uncultured Hyphomicrobiaceae bacterium | reverse complement strand
CTAGCACGCAGGCCTTACCGCGTCCGGATCTGCCGCGCCGACGTGCAGGATCTGGTCCGCTTCTCCGGACCGCTCTGGATCGCGGGATTGCCACTCGCACTTGTGGTTCACGGCGAGCGCGGGATCGTCGGTGCGGCAATGGGGATGGAGGCGCTCGCCGGCTTTGCCGCTGCAGCCATGCTGGTCGCCGCGGTGAGCGCCGTGGCCGCTCGCCTGGGGCAGGCGTTGATCTTGCCGGCGTTGGTCTCGGCACGGGACAGCGTCGCCGTGACCTCGGTGCGTCTGTCCTTGGCGACCGATCTCTCCGCGATTGCCGGTTCGGCGATCACGGCAGCGGCGATGATCGGCGGCGCTGCCGTGATGCCGCTTCTGTTCGGCAGCGGCTATCGCGACATGGGGACGGTCCTGGGCTGGCTCGTGCTCGGTGCGTCGATCAGAATTCTGCAGGCGCCGGTTTCTCTTCTGCTCATGGCCGCCGACCGTACGCACGTCTTCCCGCTGGCGGCTCTCGCTCGCGCGGCAATGTTGGTGCCTCTCGCCGCGCTGGCCTGGTCGGGCGCGGGGCTGGAGACGGTCGCGATGGCGAGCGCGCTGTCAGAATTGATGTCGCTGGCGGTGTTCGCCATCGCGGCGCGGGCGCATCCGGGCGCCTTGCGGGACGTCGCGATCGGATGCTTGTGGCTCGCCGCATCCGTGGCCGTTGCGCAGGCGTTCGCGGGCTCGGGTCATATGGCCGCGCTCGCGGGCGCGGTGGCGGCGGGTGCTGCGCTCTCGGCGCTCGGCGGCCTTTATCTGATGGCGCGCTACCGCGCGATGAGAGTGACGGTCGAACCGCGCGTGGCGTGATCGCAGCACGGGGGCCCGCAAGCTGTCGCGCGGCAATGCTGCCCTGCACTGCGAGGGCGGACTTGGCCTGCGAAGCGATGTAATGAGCGGTCGCCGCGCCTGGCGGTGTTCTGTGTGCGCCCTTCGATGCTTTCGCTCGCCCTCCTGCTCAAGATCGCGGTGCCCCCGGTCCTGGTCGCGCTGATGTCGCTTGCTGCGCGGCGCTGGGGCCCGACTGTCGGCGGCCTGATCATGGGCCTGCCGTGGATGACGGGTCCGGTGCTTCTGTTTCTCGCCCTGGACAAGGGGCCGGACTTCGCGGTGCGCGCTGCGGTCGGTACGCAGATGGCGGTCTGGAGCATGTGCGGCTTCATCCTTGCGTTCGGTATCGTGTCCGCGAGAGCGCCCTGGTGGGCCAGCCTGGCGGCGGCTTTGGTCGCGTTCTTCGCCTCCGCCTGGGCACTGGGAGACGTCGACGTGGGCCTTTTTGGCTCCGCACTGATCGCGGCGAGCCTATTGATCGGGACTTTCCTCGTGCTTCCCAAGCCGCGCACCGACGCCGCGCCGGACGCTCTGCCCTGGTGGGACATTCCCGCGCGCATGGTCTGCACGTTTCTTCTCGTGGCGGCGATCATGCTGAGCGCCGACCGGTTGGGTGGACGCCTGTCGGGGACCGTCTCCAGCTATCCGGTGATCCTGACCGTGATCGGATCCTTCACACACCATCAGTGGGGGCGCGATGCACTGTTACGGGTGCTGCGCGGCATCTCCTTGTCCCTGCTTTCGTTTGTCGCTTTTTTCCTGGTGGTCGGCGGCCTCATTCATCAGCTCGGCGCGATTGCGGCTTACGCGGTTGCGACACCTGCTGCGATCGCCGTCAGCATCGCGCTCGTGGTGTGGAACCGCTGGCGGACCTCGCGCATGATTCACGGCAGGGGCTGAGCAGGGCGATTTGCGTCTTGCTGCTCCCTTCCCCCTTGATGGGGGAGATGGAGGGGATGGGGGTGGTGCGCAAGTCTATCGACCGGTGGACACCCCCACCCTCGATGCCTCCTCCGCAAGGGAGGAGGGAAGCCCCACGACAAATCACTTCTCGAGCGGCGAATTGAAATACCCTGAGGGGCTGAGAGACGCGCGATTGACAGCGGCGGTCGGCGCAAGCATGGTGCGCGTAACGCCAGACGACGACTGCGGAAGAGATCGGGACGCGCGTAAGTGTGAGCCCGGCGCCGAAGGAGCAACCGCCCCGGAACCTCTCAGGCAGAAGGACCGCAGTCGGATGGCACTCTGGAAAGCGACCCGGTAGCGATATCGGGTCCACCGAAGGGGTAAGGCGCGCAGCGTGCGCCGAAATCTCTCAGGTCCCGTGACAGATGGGGCTTCACTCGTGCGCATCTCGCGCGCGAGGCCGAAGCCGCGACGGGACCGCAATGACCTCCTCTGCGACCTCTCCTGCCGATCAGCCGCTTGCCCGCACTCCGCTGTTCGACCTTCACGTGTCGCTCCGCGCGAAGATGGTGCCGTTCGCCGGCTACGAAATGCCGGTGCAGTACCCGCTCGGGGTGCTCAAGGAGCATCTCTGGACTCGCGAGAAGGCGGGTCTGTTCGACGTGAGCCATATGGGTCAGGCCGCGATCATAGCGGCAGATGGCACTTTCGAGACGGCGGCGCGCGCGCTGGAGACACTGGTTCCGGCGGATATCTGTGGCCTGGCCGTCGGACAGCAGCGCTACACGCAACTGACCGCCGACGACGGCGGGATTCTCGACGACCTTATGATCACGCGGCCGAAGGCGCCGAACAGCGAGGGCAGTCTGTACCTCGTCGTCAACGCCGCGTGCAAAAAGGCCGATTACAAGCATCTTGCGTCGCGACTGCCTGCGTCGGTTCGGCTCATGACGATGCCTGATCGCGCATTGGTCGCGCTGCAGGGGCCGGCGGCGGCACGCGTCCTCGCAAAGGTGGCGCCCAAGTCGGCCGCGCTGAAGTTCATGAGTGGTTCGAGCGCGGAGCTGGGACCGTTCGACTGTCATATCTCGCGATCTGGTTACACCGGTGAGGACGGGTTCGAGATTTCGATCGCCGCGGCTCATGCAGAAGCAGCCGTTCGCCTCCTCCTCGCCGATCCGGAAGTCCAGCCCATCGGCCTCGGCGCACGCGACTCGCTCCGCCTCGAAGCGGGCCTGTGCCTCTACGGCCACGACATCGACACCACGACTTCGCCGATCGAAGCCGGCCTCGCCTGGTCGATCCAGAAACGGCGACGCCAGGACGGCGGGTTCCCGGGCGCCGCGCGCATCCAGCGCGAGCTCGCGCAACGCCCATCCCGCCGCCGCGTCGGCCTGAAGCCGGAAGGTCGCGCGCCGGCGCGCGAAGGCACGGAGATCCAGGCTCTCGACGGCACCCGGATCGGGACGATCACGTCCGGCGGCTTCGGTCCCACCGTCAACGGCCCCGTGGCCATGGGCTATGTCGCAGAATCGTCGAGCGCGATCGGAACCCGGGTCAACCTCGTCGTGCGCGGCAAGCCGTTGCCGGCCGAGGTGGTCGCGCTGCCGTTCGCGCCGCATCGCTATTTCAAATGAAACCAATGGGAGGGACAGCATGACCGTGAAATACAGCAAGGACCATGAGTGGGTGCGCGTCGAGGGCGGTGTCGCGACCGTCGGCATCACCGTTCACGCCCAGAGCCAGCTCGGCGACGTCGTCTTCGTGGAAGTTCCCGAAGTCGGCCGCAAGGTCGCGGCGCACGATGCGTGCGCAGTCGTCGAGAGCGTAAAGGCCGCGAGCGACGTCTATTCGCCTCTCACTGGCGAAGTGGTGGCCTCGAACGCCGAGATCGCCGCCAATCCCGCGCTGGTGAACGAGGACGCCGAGGGCGCCGCCTGGTTCTTCAAGATCGAGCTCGCCAATCCGTCCGAGCTCGATGGCCTGATGGATCGTGCGGCCTACGACGCACTGGTTGCGAACGCCTAGCGCACGGTGCGTGACGCGCCGGGAGGTGAAGCATGGCACATGTCTACACTGCAAAGGTCCTGTGGGAACGTGGTGCGCAACCGTTCGTCGACAAGCGGTATTCGCGCGCCCACGCTTGGCGCTTCGACGGCGGCGTGAATGTCGCCGCCTCGGCTTCGCCGCAGGTGGTCGAGGTCCCGTTGTCCCGTGAGGATGCCGTCGATCCGGAGGAGGCGTTCGTCGCCTCGCTGTCGTCCTGTCACATGCTGTTCTTCCTCGACTACGCCTCGCGAGCGGGGTTCCGCATCGACCGCTACGAGGATGACGCGTCGGGCGAGATGGCCAAGGATGCCGAGGGCCGCATGATGGTCGCGAAGTTGACGCTGAGGCCGGCGATCACCTGGTCGGGCGAGAAACGACCGACCGCCGCGGAAATCGCGGATCTGCATCACAAGAGCCACGCGGTGTGCTTCATCGCCAACTCGGTCAAGAGCGACGTGTTCGTCGCCGATGTTCCTCCCATTTTCGCCTGAGCAACGGACAGCCAACCCATGCGCTATCTTCCCCTGTCAGACACGGATCGCCGCGACATGCTCGCGCTCATCGGTGCCCGCTCAGTCGACGAGTTGTTCGCCGCCGTGCCGAGCGACAAACTCATGAAAGATTTGCCGAACCTGCCCCGGACGAGGTCCGAGCTGGAAGTCGAACGTGAGATGAACCGCCTTGCCGGAATGAACACGCCGGCGGGATCGGTTCCGTTCTTCGTAGGCTGTGGCGCCTACCGTCATCACGTGCCGTCGACTGTGGATCATCTGATCCAGCGCTCCGAGTTCTTGACTTCGTACACGCCCTACCAGCCCGAGATCACGCAAGGCACACTGCAGTATCTGTTCGAGTTCCAGTCGCAGGTCGCCGCGCTCACCGGCATGGATGTCGCGAACGCCTCGATGTACGACGGCTCGACCGGCGCGGCGGAAGCCGTCCTGATGGCCCATCGGATCACGCGCAGGAAGAAGGCGATCCTGTCGGGGAACCTGCATCCCCACTATGCGGACGTTGTGTCCACCCTGTCGCGGCATGGCGGGTCAGACGTGGTCGTGCAGACGCCCCGGCCGGGCGGTGGAGAGGATCTGGCTTCGGCGATCGATGCCTCGACGAGTTGCGTCGTCGTCCAGTACCCCGACGTCTTCGGCAACATCCAGGACTTCACGTCGCTGGCGGCTGCCGCCCACAAGGCCGGTGCGCTGCTGATCGTGGTGGTGACCGAAGTCGTGTCGCTGGGACTACTTAAATCGCCCGGAGAGATGGGCGCGGACATCGTCGCCGCGGAAGGCCAGTCGATCGGAAACGGATTGAATTTCGGCGGTCCTTACGTGGGCCTCTTCGCGACCCGCGAGAAGTTCGTGCGCCAGATGCCCGGGCGCCTATGCGGCGAAACCGTCGACGCCGAAGGCCGGCGCGGCTTCGTCCTGACGCTTTCGACCCGCGAGCAGCACATCCGTCGCGAGAAGGCCACGAGCAACATCTGCACCAACTCCGGTTTGTGTGCCCTGGCGTTCACGATCCATCTGAGCCTTCTGGGCGAGACCGGTCTCAAGCGTCTCGCTGCGGTCAACCATGCGAACGCGTGCGATCTTGCCGATCGCCTGGCGGCCGTGAAGGGGGTGGAGCTGATCACGCCGGCATTCTTCAACGAGTTTACGATCCGCGTGCCCGGCAACGCGGAGCAGATCGTCGCGAAACTCGCGGACAAGGGGATTCTCGGCGGCGTTCGCGCGTCGCGCCTTCTGCCCCGCGAACCCGCATTGGCCGACCTCGTGATCGTCGCATCCACCGAGGTCAATACCACCGAGGATCGCGCGGCCTACGCGGCGGCGCTCAAGGAGGTGCTGTGATGAGCATGAACACCCAGGGCCGCCCGACGCGGCCGGCACAGGACACTTCGATGGCAGACGTCGAGACGTTTTCCGGCAACAGGGGCCTCGATCACGAGGAACCGCTGATCTTCGAGCACGGCCGTCTCTACGTGACCGGCGTCGACATCGACGAGCCCGTGAAGCATCGCAGCCGGCTCGCTGGCCTCCAGCGTTCGGGGACCATCGGGCTGCCGGGTCTGTCGGAGCCCGAGACCATGCGCCACTATGTGCGCCTCAGCCGCAAGAATTACGCGATCGACAGCGGCCTCTATCCGCTCGGTTCGTGCACCATGAAGCACAACCCGCGCCTCAACGAGAAGATGGCGCGGCTGCCCGGGTTCTCGGACGTGCATCCGTTGCAGCCCCAGAGCACTGTTCAGGGTGCCCTGCTCCTGATGGAGGTGCTCGCGGGATACCTGATGGAGCTGACGGGCATGCCCGCGGTGACGTTGTCGCCGAAGGCCGGGGCTCATGGTGAACTGGCCGGGATGCTCGCCATCAAGGCGGCCCACGATGCAAAAGGTTCGAAGCGGCGGATCGTGCTGGTGCCGGAGAGCGCCCACGGAACCAATCCGGCCACGGCCGCGTTCATGGGCTATCAGGTCAAGCCGATCGCCGCGAAGGCCGACGGCACCGTCGCCGTCGCCGATGTCGAGGCTGCGCTGGGGCCCGAAGTCGCCGCCATCATGCTGACGAATCCCAACACGTGCGGCCTGTTCGAGCCGGAGATCGTCGCGATCTCCCGGGCCGTACATGCAGCGGGCGCCTATTTCTACTGCGACGGCGCCAACTTCAACGCGATCGTCGGCAAGGTTCGTCCGGGTGACCTCGGCATCGATGCGA
>CAYMEB010000260.1:0-6548 GCA_964389095.1 uncultured Hyphomicrobiaceae bacterium | reverse complement strand
GAAGTGCGCGTTCTGTCCAGTTGCGGGTGGTGGTGTCGCCATCATCGATTCACGCGTCTGGGTTCCGGAGTGCGATCAATGTCTTGACGACCTCACCTACGGTCGTAGGTCCGCAGCAGCTACGGACGAATTCAAGCGCGAGCTGGACCCCGACCGCGAACTCGACACCCCTGGCAAGCCCGTCATGAGCACGGTGGTCTGGCGCAAGGTCGTCTCCGCTGGCGAGTCGGCGGAGGTGCCGGAAGCCTGTGTGAAGCCGGCCGAACTGGTGAATCTCCGGAATCCTGCGTTCGTGGTTCACGTGGGCAAGAACACCCTCGTCATCGAGTGGAGTCCTGCAGCGATTGGGAAGTACATGATCGTTGGCACAGACGGGAAGTCCTCGACGATCAGTTCCGCACGCACTGAACTGCCGCTATCAAAGAAATCCTCATATCTCGCGTACGTCCACTGTGGGCCGCTCACGGAGGCCCATCGATTGCTGTCGATTGCTTACTTCCCGGGGGCCGTGCATGGAGTTGGCTGATGTCCCGCTCGGAAACGAGTCCTTTGGGACAGTGGCCGTCGACCTCTCAGAGGAGAGTTCGGCGGCGCTGCGGTCGGGTCTCGAGATCGAGATATTCGTCTCGCCCGAGGCTGACGAGTTGCTCATGCGCGTGGGTCAAGCCGTCTTCATTCTCGACGAGGAGCATCGGTCCGCGGCAGCGCTCCGCGACGCGTGTCGCGAGAACCTTCCGCGCGTGTCACGGATCGAGGACATCCGGCGGCAGGACGACCGTTTGGTTCTGTCGATCTCTACGCGATCCTTCTCGCGTGAAATCAGCCTCGACGCCGTCGACCTTGCGGTGACGGAGCAGCTCTTCGAGGACCTTGAGCGACACGTGGGCGTAGGCAGCACCCGGCGTCAGACCCTTGACTGGCTTGATCGGAACTTCCTGTCGAGAAGCCCGACCAGGGACGCGCAAAGCCGCGCAGTCATCACGATCCCGGGTGGTCCAAAGGCGCCGAACGACGACTCCGAGTTCGTCATTCATGGCAAGGTTGGGCGCGTCTGGGTTCGCCGCGCTCCGAGCGGCAGGAACGACGGCTCGATGGCATTGGTCGTTCAGAGATTCTCAAAGAAGGCGGCATCGCGATCCGGTGTAGCTGTACTGCTTGGCATCGGTCGGATTAAGTTTGAGGACTACACCTCGGCGGGAGTTCTGCGCGCGGAGCTGCAGGCACAGATAAACACCGTGCGCCAGAGCGAGGCCAGCTTTCTTGGTGCTTGGGAGCGCTACGGCCGTATCGAGCGAGACCAGCTTGCGACCAAATTGACAGCCGTCAACGTGCTGAGGTTCGAACGAATTGAGAGCTTTGGGGCAGGTAGATTCGCGCTGATTGTCGCGAGCGACGTGGCCTCGGAAGCGCTGGGAGCCCTTGTGAAGGGCGACGAATTGCAGATTTCGGAGAGCCAGCCGTCGATTGCTGCACTCATGAACTCGCTCGAGCATGACGATGTCGCCGCGGAGTTGATGGAATCGGCTGCTGCCGAGGATTCGGACAGTGATCTTGATGTGGATGCCGACGAAGGAAGCTCCGTTGATGCCGTGGGCGCTCGCGGCAAGCGGGCCCCCGGCGCCGCCAGGGGCGCCGACGCCTGCTACGGCTCCGTCGAGGATGTCTCCAATGCTGGGATACGGGTCATCAGAATCCGCTGCGATGGGGAGTCGCGTCCTCCCGAATCTGGCTACGCGGTGTTCTCGATTCGCGGGGACAGGGTTGTGCACAAGCGAAGGAAGCAGGCGCTCCAGCGTCTGCTGCAGGCGAACGCCGGTATCCAGCAGCTTGCGCTGATGGTGGAGGGTGTTCCGGGGCGGCCGGTTGCGCGGCGAAAGGGGCGCGAGGATGGAGTAAGCGCGAATGTTCTGCGGAAGGTCTTTTCCGACCCTTCAGGTCGTACTTGGCAGCCGACGGATGCGCAGCGCCAGGCGATCGAGGTCGCTCTGAACACGCCTGACATTGCCGTAATCCAGGGCCCACCCGGAACAGGCAAGACGACGGTCATGCGCGCGATCATCGAGCGAGTTCACGAGCTGAATTCGAAGCGCCCAGATCAGCGAGAGCGACTGCTCGTCACGGGGTTTCAGCACGATGCCGTTGAAAATGCGATCGAGAAGCTCAGCGTCAATGACCTGCCGGCAATAAAGGTTCGCACGCGCCGCGATGCTGACTCACAGCAGGCGGACCTCCTGGACGAAGCGCGTCGGCTGGAGGAGTTCCGGGAACGGATCAGAGGTCGGGCGGTTGTTGGTGATTCGGGGCCACTAGCCGAACGCCTGAGCTGGGTGGAGCGCATGCTCGTCACATACCGCCGCGCGCCTTCGGGCGCCGCGGAGAGTGCGGAGTTGTTGCGTGAGATGCGCCGGCGCTTGGACGCGGATCTTCCGGCCGAGCTCCTGAGTGAAATTGAAGCGACTGCTGTCGGAATTGAAATGGCTTCCCGTCGCGACAGCGAAGACGAAGACGCGCAGTTCTTTCGTCGCGCCGTTCGCGCCATTCGGACATGCGCTGCGTCTTTCGCCGACGACGGACCGGTCACCGCCAGGCGAGTTCTCGCCAGGCTGGGCCGGCATGGTCTCGGTGCCACAGAAAATCTGCGTGCCCTTGAAGTTGCAGCCTCGAGCGGCCATGCGCTGCCGGAGGAACATCTCGCCGACCTCGCGAGGCTGAAGCGGCATCTCCTGCTCAAGGTTGTCGCGCGCGGAGTGTTCCAGGGACAGCCGCTGAGAAACGCAGAGTTCGAGGGGCTGCTTGATGCGGTTGTTCAGCATCTGCGCGCCACCTACGCACGTTCGACTGACGGCGCAAGTCGGGCGGTCCATCGGTTCCTTGAGGATTTGCGCGACGACGATGTGCTTCGGGAGGCCATCGTGCAGTACACGCCTGTAGTGGCGGCAACCTGTCAGCAGTCCGTGTCGACACAGATGCTTCGCCACATCGGAGATGACGGATCCGGGGAGTTTGCCTACGACACGGTGCTGTGCGACGAGGCCGCTCGCGCGAACCCGCTTGATCTGCTGGTTCCGCTGTCATGTGCGAAGCGGCGAATCGTCCTCGTCGGTGATCATCGACAGCTGCCCCACATTGTCGACGATGTGATCGAGCGAAAGCTGCTTGAGGACGTTTCGTCGGACCCATCGCCTGATGGCCAGCAAATGCACGAAGTCATGCAGGCCGCGCTGCGGGAAAGTCTTTTCGAGCGTCTCTTTAACCAGCTGGCGGAGAAGTCGAGCCAGGATCTCGTGCCCCGCGTGGTCACGCTCGATGAGCAGTATCGCATGCATCCGAGGCTCGGGGAGTTTGTCAGCAAGGAGTTCTACCCGCCTGAGGAGCGATTCAAGTCTCCTCGTCCAGCCTCGGACTTCTACCACGGCATTCGTGGCTTAGAGGGGCGATGTGCCCATTGGCAAGACGTCCCGTTCGCGCAGCGCGGTGAGTCTCGAGACGGCACCAGCTGGAAACGCTCTGCCGAGGCCCGCGAGATTGCACGACTGCTGCGATCCATGCTTGATGATGGGGGGGCGCGCTCACTCAAGTTCGGCGTGATCACGTTCTATCGTGCGCAAGTCCAGGAGATTCAACGAGCGCTGGTTGAGGCGGAGGTGATGATTCCGAGTGAGTCGGGGGCCGAGTTTCCTGACGCGTATGCGGACCGCGTTCGGATCGGGACGGTCGATCAGTTCCAGGGTCGAGAGTTCGATGTCGTGTTCCTGTCGCTGGTTCGGAGCAACCAGCAGCGCGACGGTACGGAGGAGGAGCAACGGCGGAGATATGGCCATCTCATGTCGGTGAATCGCCTTTGCGTCAGCATGAGCCGGCAGAAGCGCATGCTTGTGGTCGTTGGCGATGCGGAAATGGTTGCATCGGATGGGGCGCGCCGTGCGATTCCCCAACTCGTCGCTTTCAAGGCACTCGCCGAGCAGGATGCCGCAGACGCGAACCGGGGGCAAGCATGACCGAGGCCCTGGGTGTTTCCCGGCAGGTCTTCTGGATGGATGCGGACCCGTCGCCGGTGCGTTACATGCCTGGGCGAAGGATGTGGGTGCTCTGCCCGGCGATTGCCTACCAGATCTTCGTGTCGCGGTCGCCCAGTGGCGAATCGACGATCTTCGAGCAAGTTGTCATGAACCTTGCGCGGGCAGGCATCGTCGGCCCAGAAGACGTCTCGAAGCGATCTGGTCTTCCGATTGGGCTTGCCGGTGTCATCGTGCGAAAGCTTGAGCAGGATGGGTTGCTCGATGCGGATGGCCGGTGTACCGCACGCGGCGCCCTTCAGTCGGAATCAACCTCTCAGGAGGGCGATCCAACTGAGCCATGCCTTGTTTTTCACGATCCCTTCCATGGTGCGCTGTGGCACCGTGTGGTGATGCGAGGATCCGTCCGAGCCCTGCCGCTGGGAGGTACGACTTCGGATGGCCGGGGGCTGAACAGAGTCGAGCTTCCCGGTGACGCGGGTAGGCAGTTCACCGCCAACGCTCGGTTGCTACGCGCCCCGGCAGGTGTGCCTGCGTTTGTGCGTCACGTCCACGTCCAACACGCTGCCAGGCGGGCATCTGACGCGCTCCGTTCCTTCGATCAGAGACAACGGCAGGGGTCGGCGAGGCCGGCACATTTGCTTTCGGGCTTCGTCTCGCGAATCCATGTTCCCGAGGGGTCGGCCGGGAGCCCGTGCTTGCTACTGACGTACGTGTTCGTTCCTGAGAAGCAGTTCACTCAGCGAGGATGGCTTGCTTGCGATCCATTCGGACTTGGCGTAAGCGATCGGATGGCAGCCTGTGTGGAACGCGCGGCGGAAGGCGACGCCACGCTCCGTAAAGAGCTCGACGCACTCGTGCAGAACGCATACGCGGTTACCAAGGACGCCGTGGTCGCGGAAGTTGCCGAGCGGGCAGCCGTAGCTCGGAAGCGTGTATCGGCTGAGATTGGTGCCGACTTCGAAACACTCGGTGAACTCGGTCAGCGGATCCTCGACGCCGAGATTGAGGCGGGCTTTGCGCTCAGTCGCGGTGCCGTCGCGCGCGACAATGTTGCAAGCAAGGTGCATGCTGCGCTTGAGGAAGCACTTTGCGTTCTCCAGGGAGAGTATGGAGTCGCCGTAGCCGTTCAGGAACTGTCGTACGAGGACGCGGACGAGAATGCGCGTCTGCTGTTGGATATCGCCCGTCGCATCGGATTCTCCATTGGCGCGCATGAGGGTGAGGTCGAGGCGCTTGTCACTCAGGGAATTGGTCCGCTCAGGGCAGTTGCATGCCATGACGGACGAGGCCTCGGGAGGCAGGCAGCGGCAGCGCTGTTCGCAGCATCGCGAGATCGCGGCCACCCATTGCACCATCTCGCAGCCCGATGGCCCGCAGCATTGGAGTTTCTTGCCGTGCTTGCAGGGACCCGAAATCGGCAGTCGCATGGCGGTGCTGCGCAGGCGCCCATTGCTGCCGGCGATGCGATCTCGGGCATGTACCGAATTGTCCGCGGGCTGTTCCCGAATCTGCGCGGTTCATCGGAAGTTCCCGTTGATCGGCTGACCTCTGATCAATGGGAAGGTCGGCTTCAGTATCGACTCCACATGGCGGCAGTCCGTCGCGTGCGCGAGCGCTATGGCTCCCGGTTGCGCGAGCATCAAGCATTGAATGAGCGCTTGGTCCTCATGCAGTTTCGTGCCGAATTGCTGGAGCGAATCTCAGGAACTTCCTCGCCATGGACGGATGTCGCGGGCAGCACAACGGAGTTGCTTCGCGAGGGCGTTGCGGCGCTTGAAGTTGCGGTCGGCGAGTGCCTGTCCGTTGGTACTCGACCACGAATCGCAAGACGGACTGCTGGCGACGATGCCGAATCATGTACTTCTGCGGCCCTCGCGATCATTGCGGGGGGGCTCGGATTCGATCTTTGCACCGCGGGTCTCCCAGACGGGCTCTCGGGCGTGAAGCCATGGAAGGTGGAAAGAGCAATTCGCGAGACCCGAGGCGAGCTTGGGGCGCTCGTATTGGCGTGCATTCGGTCGGCGCGTGAAGACGAGCGGCATCCATTTCGGTCGCTGGCCACAAACCGCCCAGCAACCTTGATCGAAATCGGAGAGGTGTTGGCGCTGCGCCAGCATGGAGACAGGCGACTCGCAAGCGGCGTCGATGCAGCGAAGATCGTCGAGGCGGTGCATCAGATCATCGAGGGGATTCTCGGGGCCCTGTACCTGAGTTACTGAGTTTGCGACCATAGAGGAGAAGCGAATGTCGAAGTCAAAGAGGCGACGTGAGGAAGAGGCAAGGCGTGCCAAGGAGGCCGCAGAACGTGCGGCGGTCGCAGCCATTCCGCCGGAGGGGGGCGAGGTTGCTCATGCAGCTGCACCGCAGACGCCTGCGCTCGACGAAGTGGCGGCCCGTGAGGCGGCACTTGCGGCGCGGGAGGCGTTGATTTCGGCGCGTGAGCTGGATGCCGATCACGGGTTCACTGATCGGAACGCGACGCGCTTGAGAGAACTAGAGCAGCGTGAGGCCGCCGCGGGCGAGCGTGCC
>CAYMEB010000259.1:0-6573 GCA_964389095.1 uncultured Hyphomicrobiaceae bacterium | reverse complement strand
GACGAACCGGAAATCAGGATCATCGGGAAGCAGTTGGTGGTGGCGTGGGCCAGTGCCGTCAGGCCGTTGAGGAAGCCCGGCGCCGAGACGGTGAGGCAAACGCCGGGGCTCTTCGTCAGGTATCCCGCGATCGATGCCGCATAGCCGGCGTGCTGCTCGTGGCGGAAGGCGATGACGCGCATGCCCTTGGCCTGCGCCAGACGGCCGAGGTCCGTGATCGGGATTCCCGGCACGCCGTAGATCGTGTTCAGCCCGTTGAGCTGGAGCGCATCGAGAACGAGATTGAACCCATCGGTCAGTGTCTGGGCGGCGGCGTCGGACGACATGCTCGTTTCTCTCCCTGTGGCTCGGTGATGCCGAGCGTTCGTAGTTGTGCCGGCCGGTGGCCGGAAGCCGGATCAGTCGAGGTCGACGAAGCGCTCGACATGGTCGCGCAGCTTCAAGGTGTGTTCCCGGACGAGCCGCTCGGCCCGCTCGGCGTCACGCGCCACGATCGCCGCGACGATCGCCTTGTGGTCGACGATCGATCGGCGGGCGCGGTCCTGTTCGAAGATGGTGCGTTGACGTATGGCGCGGACGTGGAAGAACAGGTCGTTGGTCAGGCGCTCGATCAACGGGCACTTGCCGAGGCCGATGATCGCCTGATGGAACCTGATGTTGGCGTCGGAGTATTCTCCCATCTTCCTGGCCACTTCGTCGGCCGAGAAGTTGTCGACGTGGCCGGTGAGTTGGGAAAGCTCCAGGTCGGTCGCCACCTTCGTCGCGAGCCGGGCGGCCATGCTCTCGAGCGCGGCCCATACCGTGATCATGTCGAGGATCTCGGCCTTCGTCTTGCGCACGATGAAGATGCCGCGTCGGGCGACGATCTTGACCAATCCCTCGCTGTCGAGCTGGGCGAGCGCCTCGCGCAGCGGCGTGCGCGACACCCCGAAACGGGCGGAGAGATCCCGTTCGTCGAGCTTAAGCTCGGCGCCGGGATCGTAGATGTTCATGTTGGTGATCGCAGCCCGCAGGGCCTCGTAGGTCCTGGCCTTCAGGCTCAGGCCGTCGCCGATCGGTTCGATCTTGAGCTGCAAGTCGGCCACGGGCTGGGGTCCGGACGGCGAAGATTCGAAGGCAGACACGGCAGGGGCGCACGCTCAGCGCTTGGTTTCTGGCATACCATACACCAGAGCCAGCCGGGACGGCAAGCTGGCTCGGTCGCAGCCGCTGGAATGGTTGTGGGCGCCCCGGTCAATTCTCGTGAAGACGACGAGAGGGGCGGGCATCGACGCCCGCTCGGCGTTGTGTCGCTCGCTAGGGAGCCCAGCGGACTCGGCCGGCCTGGGAGACGTCGAGGCCGCCGAGTTCGGCCGCGCGGGTGGCGAAAAGCGGTCTCTTGATGATGTCCAGGAGTGTCTGAAGCGGTGGGCGGTAGCTGTCTCGTTGGCGCATCAGAAGGTCGAAGCGCTCGGTCACCAATGGGATGAAGTCGAGGTCGGCGGCGGTGGCGACGGCGCGGGTGGCGATGCCAGAATCGGCGTGGCCGGCTCGGATCGCCTGAGCAATGTCGGGGCCGGTCGGGGCCATGAAAGCCTTGCCGAGGTCCTTCATCGTGAGTCCGGCGCGCTTGAGCAGGGCTGCGAGCAACAGCTGTGCGCCGGCGCCGTCGGGGCGCACGGCCATGCGTACGCGTCTGGCCTTCAGATCGCGGACGGCTTCGATGCCGAGCGGATTTCCCTTTGCAACGAGCAATCCCTGGTCGCGGGAACAGAAATGCACGAGCACGGCGTCGTAGAGCGTGGGTTCCTTCGAGACGGCTTCGACGTTGGCATCCTTGGCGAGGTCTTCGAGGTCGTGGAAATGAATCGCGGCGGCGACGACCTCGCCCTTGAGGAAGCGCCGGTAGCCGCTTTCGCTGCCCTCGGGAAGGATTGCGAGGCCGCATCTGCTCTCGACCAGCGACCATTGCAGCAGCGGGTCGTGGCTACCGCCCACGATGGGCGGAGGCTCGGCCGGGATGACGCCCAGCGGGCGCGCCATTCCCGCCAGCAGCCAGCGATCGAGATCCGCACGAGGGAACAGCCACTTTCCCGTGACCTTCGTGCAGGGGATCTCGCGATTGGCCACCAGCTCGTAGAGCTTCCGCTCCTTGATGCGCAGGTAGTCGGCCGCCTCCAGCGTCGTCAGGAGATGTAAGCCTGCATTTAGGTGCATTTTTTTGCGTTTGTTCTTTTGTTTGACATTTTCGAAGAAAACACGAGACCTGTAGCCGGTCAACCTCTATCGCGGGACTGTTTTTTGGACACCTCCGGTGCGCTGAGCCTGATCGTTTCCGGCGACCCGGCCCTGTTCGCCATCGTGCGCCTGTCGCTGCTCGTGACCCTGTCGGCGACAGTCGTTGCGGCCATGGTCGGCCTGCCGCTGGGTGCCGTCGTCGCCTTGACCCGCTTTCCCGGCCGCAATGGGGTGATCGTCGCCTTGAACGGTCTGATGGGGTTGCCGCCGGTCGTCGTCGGGCTGCTCGTGTTCCTGGCGTTGTCGCGGTCGGGGCCGCTCGGCTTCCTGGGAATCCTGTTCAGCCCGCAGGCGATGATCATTGCACAAGCGATGTTGATCGCGCCGATCATCGCGGCGCTGACCCGGCAGGTCATCGAGGATCTGTGGGCGGAGTATCGCGACGAGTTCACGGCGATGGCCGTCACTCCGCTCGCGCGTGTCAACGCCCTGTTGTGGGACGCGCGCTACTCGCTGGTCACGATCCTGCTTGCCGGGTTCGGGCGTGCGGCGGCGGAGGTGGGCGCCGTGATGATCGTGGGGGGCAACATCGCCGGCCATACCCGCGTGATGACGACGACGATCGCGCTCGAAACATCGAAAGGCAATCTGTCTCTCGCGATCGGGCTGGGCATCGTGCTGATCGTCATCATCATGATGGTCAACGCACTCGCCTGGGGCGTCCGACAGTGGTCTGAGCGCCATGCGGGATGAGCATTACACGAGCGAGCCGCTGGCGCGTCTCGCAGGGGTCGGTGTCCGCGCGGGGGCGACAACGCTTCTGGACGACGTATCGCTGACCATAGTGCGCGGTGCCCCGACTGCGCTGATCGGTCCCAATGGTTCGGGCAAAACGACGCTGCTGCGCGTACTGATGGGGCTGCAGGAGCCGACGTCCGGCGAACTCGAGGTCGGGGCGGCTGTGCGCGCCATCGTGCTGCAGAAGCCCGTCATGCTGCGGCGAACGACACGTGAGAACGTCGCATTCGCGCTCACCGCGGCAGGACGCAACCCGGATGCGGCGACCGTCGGCGGACTTCTCGATCTCGTCGGTCTGGCTGCTCTGGCCCAGCGTCCGGCACGCAAGCTGTCGGGCGGCGAGCAGCAACGGCTCGCCGTCGCTCGCGCACTCGCACGCAGTCCGAAACTGCTTCTGCTCGACGAGGCGACGACGGGGCTCGACCCGGCGCAGACCAAGATCGTGGAGGATCTCATCGCGCGGATCGCGGCGTCGGGCGTGAAAATCGTATTCGCCACGCACGACCTCGGCCAGGCCCGGCGCCTCGCCGGTGATGTCGTTCTTCTCGTCAATGGCCGCATCATCGAATGCGCGGCCGCAGGTACGTTTTTCGCGCAGCCCTCGAGCGAGGCCGGCCGCCGGTTCATCGCCGGCGAACTCGTCCTCTAGGTCCAGCAACAGGAAAAGGAGAAACCGATGGGACGCGCCAAGCTCTTGATCGCTGCGGCCATGGCACTCATGACGTCTGCGGCAACGGCTCAGGCAAAGTCGATCCTAGTCGCATCTACCACGTCAACGCAGGACTCGGGCCTGTTCGGCCACATCCTGCCGCTGTTCAAGGCCAAGACGGGCATCGACGTGAAGGTCGTCGCCCAGGGCACGGGGCAGGCGTTAGAAACCGCCCGGCGCGGCGATGCCGACGTCGTTTTCGTGCATGCCAAGGCGCAGGAGGAAAAATTCGTCGCCGACGGGTTCGGCGTGAAGCGCTTCGACGTCATGTACAACGACTTCGTCCTGATCGGGCCGAAAGCCGACCCCGCCAATATCAAGGGCGGGAAAGACATCGTCGCTGCCTTGCAGGCGATCGGGAAGGCCGGCAGCGCATTCGTTTCCCGGGGTGACAAGAGCGGGACGCACGCCGCGGAACTCGCTCTCTGGAAGGCATCCAATCTCGCGCCTCAGGACACGAAACCCGCTTGGTATCGCGAGATCGGCCAGGGCATGGGGGCGGCGCTGAACACGGCGGCTGCGATGGGCGCCTACGTGCTGTCCGACCGCGGCACCTGGATCAGCTTCAGGAACAAGGATGCCCTCGACATCGCCGTCGAAGGCGACGTCAGGCTCTTCAACCAGTACGGAATCATCCTGGTGAACCCGGAGAAGCATCCCACCGTGAAGAAGGAGCTCGGTCAGGCCTTCATCGATTGGATCACGTCGGCAGAAGGACAGAACGCTATTCGATCCTATCGAATCGATGGGCAGCAATTGTTCTTCCCCAACTTCGATGCCAGCACGGCGCAGAAAAAGGCGGGCTGACATACCGTGTGGCGTCAGCGAGCGCCCTTTCGCATGACCATGAAGACCAGCATCGCGGTGCCAGCGGCGGTGAGGGCGCACAGTGCGGCCTTCGAGAACGTCTCCATCGTGCCTTCCACGAGCAGGGCGTGGACCACGGTGCCGCCGACGACGAGGATGGCGAGCGAAGCATGAGCAAGGCGCCAGCTGCGCGGGCGCAATCCCAACCGGCGGCGGAGGGCGGCCAGCAAAGCCGCTGCAAACAGGGCCCACATGTCGGTGACGCCCCAGACCGAGAACGGTGTCGGCGAAGAGAACAGGAGGGCGTCGATCACGTCGGGAGGACTGGTGATCCAAAGTCCGAGGACATGGATCATCACCGCGCCGACGAGTGCGCCTCCGATCCAGCGATGGGCGCGGCGTCCGTCGCCTCCAGCCAGGCCCGGCAGGTAACCGCCGATGAGCAACGGCTGAAGGAAAAGCAGGGCGAGTGCGACGATGCCGGCGAATCCCGCGACGATGTAGACCGGGTGCCGCCAGGCGAGCTGTTCGCTCGTCGTCGCGGCGGCGATCGGTACGATGACGGCAGCCGTGACGACGGTCCAGATCGCAGCCGCTCGTGCAGCTCGCAGTCCCATGCCTTCCGTTCCCGATCAGAGCGGCTGCAGGACGAAATGCGCCTCGAGACTGGTCTCTTTCGCGCTGCGCATGACGGGGCGGAGGAACACGGTCTCGTATTCGCCGCTGTCGTAGGCGAGGTGCCCGTGCGGCTGGCCGAAGGCGGGCACGATCTGCGGCATCTCCAGCCGGAAGACGCCGTTCGCGTCGGTCAGAGTCGCCCCGTGGCTCTTGGCGTCGCCCTCGTATCCCTCGGTGGTGTGTGCCCAGATCTGGATGCGGCGGCCCGCCAGTGGCGCTCCGTCGCCGGCACGGCGAACCGTACCTGTCATCCAGAAGCCGCCGCCGCCGATCTTCTCCACGATCGGAGCGCCCTTGATGTAATTGTTGGCGCCCGCGCGCATGGTACGCGTGGGGGCGAGGCCCTGCGCTCGCGCGCGTTCGAGCAAACCGGAAGCACCGTTCGCCAGAAGCGCGCCGCCGCCGGTGAGCAGGCTGCGTCGGTCGAGACGGACAATGGTCATGTCGTCCTCCATTTGGCGGCACGGCTGCGGTACGGCGGCGTGCGGGGGGGCGTATCCTGAGGTTGGTCGGAACCTAGCGTGTCGGTCGCGGAATCCCAACTGGGGCGAGCAGTCCTGGATGCGCACGAGGGCACACATTTGCTTGAACGGGCTGCGAGCAATATCGGACCGAGGGTCTCAGCTCTTGGGCATTTTGTATTCTCCGAACGTCGTTGCGAGGAACTCGGGCCGGTTCCGTAGCCGGTCGAGTAGCGCTTCCAGGTTCCCGTAGCGTCCCGGCGGCGTCAGATCGCCTGCGGTCTTGCATACGTAGTCGAACACGCAAGCCGTGGTGATCTGCGCCTGATCGAGCCGCTCGGTCCGTGGCCAGTCGAGACGGTCGAGCGCTTCGAGCGCGCCGCAACCCTGTACGGTCAGGCGGTCGATCTATTCCGGCCAGCGCAACTGCTCCGGCCGGATGATCAGTTCGTAATTGCGGCCGCCGCCGATCTTGTCGATCGCGCCGGTGGCGAGGGCGATACGCCGCAGCGCCTCGCGGCGCTCGGCTCCAGCCGGGGGCAGCAGCGCCCGGGTGGGACCGACCGTTTCATCGAGGTGATCGAGGATGGCACCGGGGTCGAACAGGACCTCGCCGCTGTCGAGGATCAGCGAGGGGATGCGAGCGAGCGGGTTGGTCCGGCGCATCGACTCGAAATCGCCGAACACCGAGCGTGTGTCGTGCTCGTACGGCAAGTCGAGGACCCGAAGCGAGACCGCGACGTGCCGCACATATGGTGAATCGTACTGGCCGACCAGAATCATCGTGTGCGATCCCTCCAGGGGAATGGGCCACACCGTCGGCAGCCTGGCCTCGGGGTGAGGGAGGCGGCCCAGGCTGTGTGAAAACTCCCGCCGCACAACATCCGCCGGCTGATCGTCCAT
>CAYMEB010000258.1:0-6630 GCA_964389095.1 uncultured Hyphomicrobiaceae bacterium | reverse complement strand
CTTAATTCGCTCGAAAATAATCTTGGGTTGCCGAGATTGCTTTGATTAAATCATCAGTCGGATTCGCGTCGGTGATTCCCAACCTCATCAACGATATGTTGAATGCCGTGAAGGCGGGCGATCTGAAACGCGCAATGGCGATCCAGGACAAGATCGATCCGCTGAAGGACGCTGTGTACGGTGGGGGGGAACCCACCGGCGAGGCACACGCCAACATGAAGGCTGCCATGGTCGCCGCAGGCATTTTCAAGTCAGGCACAATGCGCGCGCCGACCGTCGAGCCGAACGAGTCCGAACTGAATCGAATTCGCGCCGCTGTGGCGCGGGCCGGACTGACGCGGCCCGCCGCCGCCGAATGACACTTTAGAGATCTAGCCCAAAAGACATTGGAGGAACGGGATGAAACGACGTGACATCATGAAGTCGGCGGCAGCCGTTGCTGCGAGCACGCTTGTCGGCTTCCCGGCGATCGCGCAGGGAGCCTGGCCCGCCAAGGACAGGACGGTGAAGATCATCGTGCCGTGGCCGCCGGGTGCGGCGAACGACGCCCTCGGCCGGCTCGTCGCCGACAAGATCGCAGGCAAATACGGCGTCACAACCATAACGGAAAATCGCGTCGGCGGCGCCGGCCTGATCGGCACCAGAGCGGTGGTTTCGGCAGAACCGGACGGTTACACGCTGCTGGCGAGCGCCTTCAACACCGCGGTGATGCCGATCGTCCTCAAGGCAGCGGCGGACTTCAACCCGGAAGTCGACCTCGAGATGGTCGCCCGCACCGCCGTCGCGCCACTTGTCTGCGTGATGTCTGCCGGCTTGCCGCAGAAGTCGCTTGCTGAAGTCGTCGCCGCCGCCAAGGCAGAGCCTACGAAATGGAATTTTGCGATCTCGTCTTTGGGGTCCGCCGGGCATCTGGCGACGATCGAGTTCATCCGCCGCACGGGTGCGAATATCACAATGGTGCCGTATCGCGGCACGCAGCCCGCTCTCCAGGACTTGTTGGCGGGCGCGGTGCAATTGCTGATCGATCCGAGTTTTGCGCTCATCCCCCAGGCGCAGGATGGCGGCAAGGTGCGTGCGATTGGCATTGCGACGGCAAAGCGCTCCGTTCTGGCGCCCGACATTCCGACGCTTGCCGAGGCTGGGCTTCCCGGTTTCGAGTTCCAGTCGTGGTATGGGATCTGGGCGCCCAAGGGCACGCCGAAGGCGATCCAGGACGAACTCAACAGGCTCGTGCAGGACACGATGCGCGATCCCGAAGTCGTCAAGAAATTGACGGGCACGCTGATCGAACCCGTGGCCGAAAGCATCGAAGACAGCCGCAAGTTCGTTCGAAGCGAGATTGTCCGTGCCGGCGATCTGCTTAAGAGCGTGAAATTCGAGGCGCAGTAAGGTCGCGAGACGAACCCCGCCATGCGCACAGCCGTCGTCACGGGAACGAGCAGCGGCATCGGGAAAGCGATCGCCGCCCGCCTGCTGGGCGGTGGTTGGCGCATCCATGGTCTCGACCTCGCCGCGGAGAGTCTCCAGGACCAGACCTACACGCACCACCGTGTCGATCTCACCGACCGAAAGGCGACGGTCCTGGTCGCAAACGCGGTCGGCAATGTCGATGCGATCGTCCACGCCGCCGGGATCATGCGCGGCGCCCGGCTCGGCATGCTCGATCACGTGGCCGGCGAGGCACTCTGGCGACTTCATGTGGAGGCCGCCGCCGTCCTCGTCGATGCGCTCGCCATGCAGCTGCCGCGTGGCGGCCGGATCGTGTTGATCGGCAGCAGGGCCGCGAAGGGTGTCGTCGGCAAGAGCCAGTATGGCGCCGCGAAGGCGGCACTCGTCGCACTCGCCCGGGCCTGGGCGAAGGAGCTCGTGGCGCGCGGGATCACGGTCAATGTCATCGCGCCGGCCGCGACCCAGACCGCGATGCTGACCGATCCCGACCGTGCCGTTATGCCGCCGGAGACACCGCCGATAGGGCGCCGTATCAGACCAGAGGAGGTCGCATCACTCGCCGACTTTCTGCTCTCATCCGATGCCGCGGCCATCACAGGGCAGGAAATATCCATCTGCGGCGGAGCTTCGCTGTGAGCTTCAATCGAAAGACCATGTCATGATCGTCCGCATCGTCGATATTGCTGAAATCACGAAGCCGATCGCTTCGCAGATCCGCAACGCCTACATCGATTTCTCAAAGATGACGACCAGCCTCGTTGCGGTCGTGACCAACGTAAAGCGCAATGGCCGCCGGGTCGTCGGCTACGGTTTCAACTCGAATGGCCGGTACGGCCAGGGTGGTCTCATTCGCGACCGCTTCCGCGCCCGCCTTCTCGAGGCTGATCCTACAACCCTCCTGGACGACAGCCGCGAGAATCTCTCGCCGGAGAAATGCTGGTCTGCGCTGATGAGGAACGAAAAGCCCGGCGGCCACGGCGAGCGCTCCGTTGCCGTGGGTACGATCGACATGGCCATATGGGACGCGGTGGCCAAGATCGCCGGAAAGCCACTGTTCCGCTTGCTCGCCGAGCGCGAACGCAGAGCTGCCGATCCTCGCGTCTTCGTCTATGCGGCGGGCGGTTACTACTATCCCGGGAAGGGTGATGATGCGCTGCGCCGGGAGATGGCGAGTTACGTCGCGCGTGGCTACACGGTGGTCAAAATGAAGATCGGCGGTGCGAGCATCGCCGACGACGCCCGCCGCATCGAAGCGGTGTTGAAGGAGATCGGCCCCAAGGTCCAGCTTGCCGTCGATGCCAATGGGCGCTTCGACCCCGAGATGGCGATCGACTACGCGAAAATGCTCCGCGATTATCCGCTATTCTGGTACGAGGAGGCTGGCGACCCGCTGGATTACGCACTTCAAGCGTCCCTCGCTGATTTCTATCCCGCCCCGATGGCGACCGGGGAGAATCTCTTCTCCCATCAGGACGCCCGCAATCTGCTGCGCTACGGCGGAATGCGCCCCGACCGCGACTGGCTGCAGTTCGACTGCGCGCTCTCGTACGGGCTCGTCGAGTTCCGGCGCACGCTGGAAGCCCTATCGACGCACGGCTGGTCATGGCGCCGCGTCATTCCCCACGGTGGTCACCAGATGTCCTTGATGATCGCCGCGGGTCTCGGCCTCGGTGGCAACGAGAGCTACCCCGATCTGTTCCAACCTTACGGCGGCTTTCCTGACGGCGTTGCGGTGGATGACGGTCACGTCGTGCTGCCTGATCTCCCCGGCATCGGGTTCGAAGGCAAGTCCGACCTCTACACCGAGATGAGAGCACTCGCGAGCTAGGCGGCTGATCCTGTTGCCTTGCCGCCCGCCGGTGGTGCGCGCGGGAGCGATGCGGCATCCCGGCCCGTCGTGCTTATGCGCGGAGGTCGGGGTCGTCGGAGCCGAGGCTCACACGATCGCCGCAGCACTGAACCTGCTCTAAGGCTTCGTCATCCGTCTCGACTCCTCGTCCCTTGCGGCGGGGGCTGCCGGTACCGCCGGGGTATCACCCTGCGGCGTCACGCTCGCTGCGCATGCGACACCGGAATGCGCCGGGGGACCGGCCTCCTGATCAGGGTTGGCGGAACGGTATCTGCGGCTCCGGGTTTGGTGGATCACACAGGTTGGGGTCGACGATAGGTCGTTTGTACGCTGTCGCTCTGTCTGGTTTCGGTTCAGCCAGGGGCAGAGCGGAGGCGCGCTGCCGTCCAGTGTCGATCCGAGCTGTGAAGGCCCGAGTTAGAGACGGTCATCGTCAGGAAACGGTCGCTCAGTGGGTAAGGCGCAAGCCTGCCGAGAACGCCGTCAAGAGCGCTCGCCCCTGCTCCCAGGAGCCGAGGCCGCTCGATGCGTTGATGTGTCCGAGAGGACCGACCTCGACCAGCCCTGAATTCCATTGGCGGCTGCGCAGGTGAGCGTGGTCGGTCGAGCCGTAGGGGTCGTTGCTGCTTGCCAAGATCAGTGACGGGAACGGTAGCGCCCTCGAAGGCACGGCCTTGAACGAGGCAGCCGAAGCCGGAAAACTCGGCCCCTCCGGGTCCGGCACCGCGACGAGAAAGGCGCCGGCGACACCGCTGGTGAGGCCACGCGCACTCCAGTGCGCGACGAGGACGCACGCCAGACTGTGAGCGACAAGCACAACCGGTCCTCCCACGTTTCCGATTGTCCGATCCAACGACACGATCCAATCTGCGAGCACCGGCTGATCCCAGCTCGACGGCATGAAGCGCTGAAAGCGTGGATTGGCGCGCTGCCACAGCGTTTGCCAGTGCTGCTCACCGGAGCCGCCAATCCCTGGCAGGATCACATATGTCGCGAACATTTCCTGATCCTTTGAGTTCGAAAAATCATCGGATCAGTATTGCCGATGCTTCGTCCGTCGCACATGGGTTGTCATAGCTCGGACAGGCGTTTCGCCTATGATCTGAAGGTTTGATTGGAGTTAGACGTGGATCGCTTCGGCAGCGTGGATCACAAGGACCTGCAGATCATCGAGGCGCTGCAAATCAATGCGCGCATCCCGCTATCGAAGCTCGGTCGGCAGATCGGCCTTTCGCAGCCGGCGATCTCCGAGCGCGTGCGGCGTTTGGAGGAGACCGGCATCATCGAAGGTTACGGCGCGCGTATCAACGCCCGCGCGCTTGGCCTCGGAATGATGGCCATCATGCGGATACGCACGACGCACGACGCACGAACACATCAAGGCTTGCCTCAGGCGGTTCGCCGAGATGCCGAACATCATCGAGGTGCACCGGGTGACGGGCGAGGACTGCTTCATCCTCAAGGTCATCGTCCCAAATCCGGAGCATCTCGAGACGATCGTCGATCGCATTGCCGGGTTCGGAGCTGTTACAACGTGTATGGTGCTTCGCAGCGAGCCACCGCGCGCAATCGGAGTAGAGCTGATCAGAGGGCGCGGCAGCTGACCGAGTTCAACGTGCCCCATCTCGTCGACCGGGAATTCATTCGACGACTTGGGTTCGACCGTGGACAGCTCCGGCGCTGAGTGGCCGCCCGATGTGTTTGCGGCTCATCGGGGAGAGCGCTCGCATCATCGCGCCGTCCCAGAGCTACCCCACGCAGTCATGACGGCATCTTCCTTTCCGCATTTGCTGACGCCGTCGCCGTGAGCAAGCTTTCCGATGCTCCTGTACGGGCATGTCGCCATTCGTTGTCTGGGTTGCGAAACTGAAAGGCGGCAACAATCCGCCCGTCCTGCTCGAACCCACTAGAAATGTTGTTTTTCGCAATGATGGCTTTGGGGCGATAGGCGTGCGCCGAAGTTTCGCGAAAGCCCGACCCAGTGCCCGCTTCCCTTGTCGCCGCCGGTCATCCGATGCACAGTGGCCAGATTGTTTGGGGAGAGCACTATGCGCATCGCGATCGTCGGGGGTGGCCCTGGCGGATTGTTTGCAGCCAGCCACTTGGACGATGTATTGGGCGGCGAGGTCGAAGTCACGGTCTTCGAGGCAGACCGCCGCCTCGGTGGCAAGATTAGGACGGAGCGGTTCGGCGAAGCGGGACCGACGTTCGAAGCCGGTGTTGCCGAACTCTACGACTATTCCGCCTACGCGGTTGATCCGCTGAAGGAACTGATCACATACAAGCTCGATCTCCCCATCGTCAGCATGCGCGGGCCATGCGTCATGCTGGGCGCGACCGTCGTGAGGGATTTCGATCGCCTGGCTGGGGCGCTGGGCGCGGAGACTGCGCGCGCCGTCGCGGAGTTCTACCGCACGTGCGAGACGCTTTATTCACCGAGCGCCTATTACGACGGCCACCCCGACGACGACAACAACCATCCCTGGGCGAACATCTCATTCAAGTCGGTGCTCGACGCGATTCCCGATGCAACGGCGCGCCGCTACATCGAGACCGCGGTCCATACAGATGTCGCCGCCGAACCGCATCGCACCACGGCGCTGAACGGCCTCAAGAACGTGATCATGGAAGATCCGCGCTATATGGGCGTGTACTCGATTGCGGGGGGTATCGAGTAGCTCGTCGGCCGACTGGCAGCGCAGGTACCGATGACTGTCCGCCTCGAACACCGGGTCCGCAGCGTGGCCCGACACCTCGGGGGCTACACGCTGTCGATCGATACGCCCAGCGGCCCGGTCGCCCATGAGACCGACTATCTCATCATTGCATTGCCCGATATCGCGACATTACTGCCATCATCGCAAGATTGAGCTTGTCCTCCGGCACGAGAATCCGCCGTCGAGTAGGGTTGCCATTTTTAGGAACGGTGTGATCCTGCCACACTTGATATGACCTCATGTAGTCAGACCAACATTGCCGCACTCGCTCTTCATCTCGAAAGATGATCCAGGCGAGCACCCAGTGGACTGGCCAGTGCGGCTCCGACCAAACGTCGAACTGCGCTGGATCTGGGCGCGGGTTCAGAGGACCGACGCCACGACGCTGACAAAGCACCTCGCCCTGCTCAAGTGTGAGCTTGTAACGAGCAACAGCCTCTTGGATGGCAGCGCGGCACCGTCGTCTTGCGTCCTGTTTTCTCGCCCAATCGCGGTGCCGCTCCAGCGCTTCAAGCTCTTGCCGGGGAACCGAGTTGTCATCTTCGCACATCGAGTGCTGCGGATCGTGCCCCAGGCGGTGGTGTAACTGGCCGGTCATGGGCTGAGCTCGATGAT
>CAYMEB010000257.1:0-6653 GCA_964389095.1 uncultured Hyphomicrobiaceae bacterium | reverse complement strand
CCCAAAGCCGCCGCCTGAGCCATCAGGCCGTCACCAAGATTTGGCGATAGCTCTGAGGCGGTGGCCTCGGGCAGCTTGACAACTCACTCGGACAGAAGAATTTTCAAGCTCTGTGTCTTTGCGGCGCCACGCCGCGAGACTTCGGGATATCTACCGAGCCGCACCAGAATGGTCGGCCACGGCGGTCCGCACGACGAGGGACGCCGCCTTCCCCATGCGTGACACGATTACGTTTCTGCTCAACGGACAGCGGGAAACCGTCCGCGACATTTCACCGACGACGACGCTGCTGGGCTGGCTGAGGACCCAGAAGCGTCTGAACGGCACCAAGGAAGGGTGTGGGGAAGGTGACTGCGGCGCATGTACCGTCGTCGTCGGAGAATTGCGTGGTGAGAATGTCGAGTATCGCGCAGTCAACGCCTGCATCCTGTTTCTGCCGATGCTGGAAGGGCGGCTCGTGCTGACGGTCGAAGGGCTCACCGGTCCGGCGGACGCGCTTCACCCCTGCCAGCAGGCGATGGTGGACTGCCACGGGTCTCAGTGCGGGTTCTGCACGCCGGGCTTCGTCATGTCGCTTTATGCCATGTCACTCGAGACGCCGGCGGAGCTCTCGGGAGCCCCGATCGACGACTCGCTCGCGGGAAACCTGTGCCGCTGCACCGGCTATGGCCCGATCGTGGAGGCCGCGCAGCGCATGCGGGCGCTGCCGCGGCCTGCTTGGGACGTCGCCCGCCGCGAAAAAGATGCCGCGGCCTTGGCCGCTATTCGGCATGCCGAAGTCGTCGAAATCTCGGGAGACGGCCGGCGGATGTTGTCGCCTGCGACAGAGGACGATCTGGCTGAACTCGCCGCAGCTCACCCCCCTGCGACGATCGTCTGCGGGGCGACGGATGTCGGCCTCTGGGTGACCAAGCAGGATCGCGACTTGCCGTTGATGATCCATGCGGGCCGTGTCGGCCAGGGACAGTTCGCACGCGTGGAGATCGAAGACGGCGCAGTGTGGATCGGGGGCGGGGTGACGCACAGCGATGCCGTGCGCGCTCTTGGACATTCGGTTCCGGCCCTCGCCGAGCTCTGGAGACGCTTCGCCGGTCAGCAGGTGCGCAATTCGGGAACGGTGGGAGGCAACCTCGCAAACGGGTCACCGATCGGGGATCTGGCTCCCGCGCTGATCGCGCTGGGAGCGAGTTTGCATTTGAGGCACGGCCAGCGCAGGAGGAGCCTTCCGCTGGAGCAGTTCTTCATCGCCTACGGCAAACAGGACCGAGTGCCGGGAGAGATCGTCGCCGGTGTGTCCTTCGCCTTATCGGCGGCAGAGGATATGCGGTGCTACAAGGTATCCAAACGTTTCGACGACGACATCTCGGCCGTGTGCGGCTGCTTTGCGATCGAGACCGAAGCGGGCGTCGTTCGTTCAGCCCGCTTGGCCTACGGCGGCATGGCCGCCATTCCGCGCCGTGCTCATGCCGCGGAGGCCGCTGTCGTCGGACTTCGATGGGGCACGGAGGCCGTGGTCGCCGCCTGCGCCGGGCTCGAAGCCGACTTTCAGCCCATCAGCGACATGCGGGCATCCGCGGCGTATCGCATGACCATCGCCAAGAACCTCCTGCGGCGATACCTGATCGAGACATCCGGGAGCCCGCCGCCCACGCGCCTCGTCGGCCGGCAAGGCATATTGGAGGCTTGACGATGCAGGATCGCGCGCAGGCCAAGTCCAGGAATGAAATCGACGGCGGCGTCGGCGAGAGCTTGCGCCATGACAGCGGCCACAAGCATGTCACGGGGCGTGCCGTCTATGTCGACGACATTCCCGAGCCTCCCGGAACACTTCATGTTCAACTCGGCCTGTCCACTCGGGCTTATGCCCGCGTCGTAAAGCTCGATCTGGAGGCGGTGAGAGCGGCCCCTGGCGTCGTCGCGGTGCTCACGGCCGCGGACATCCCCGGCGAGAACGATCTTTCCCCGACGCCGACGCACGACGATCCGATGTTCGCGGATGGGCTGGTTCAGTACGCTGGTCAGGCGCTGTTTGCGGTGGCCGCAGAGACGCGGCTCGCCGCGCGCCGCGCTGTACGTCTCGCTCGTATCGAATACGAGGAGTTGCCGGCCGTGGTCTCGATCGACGAGGCTGTCGCGGCGCAAAGTCTTCTGGAGCCACCCTACGTCATGCAACGTGGTGACGCGGTCGCGGCGCTGGCCGCGGCGCCTGTCGTCGTCGAGGGTGTCATCGAGATCGGCGGACAGGAGCATTTCTATCTGGAAGCGCAGGGCGCGCTTGCGGTCCCCGGGGAAGACCTCGACGTCACGATTCACTCCTCGACACAGCATCCCAGCGAGGTCCAGCACAAGGTCGCGCATGTGCTCGCGGTCGCGTCGCACGCTGTGACCGTGGAAGTGCGGCGAATGGGCGGGGGCTTCGGAGGCAAGGAGAGCCAAGGGAACCTGCCGGCCGCTGCCGCCGCGCTCGCCAGCCGCATGACCGGACGGCCAGCGAAATGCATCTATGACCGCGATGATGATTTCCTCATCACGGGCAAGCGGCACGATTTCCGCATCGAGTATCGCGTTGGGTGCGACGAGCAGGGCCGCATCCTTGGGCTCGACATGGTGCAGCGGGTCCGTTGCGGCATGAGCTTCGATCTCTCCCAGCCGATTGCGGACCGGGCGATGTTCCACGCCGACAACTGCTATTTCCTGCCGGCGGCGCGGATCACGTCGTACCGCTACAGGACCCACACGCAGTCGAATACGGCGTTCCGCGGTTTCGGCGGGCCACAGGGTATGGTCGCGGCCGAACGGATCATCGATCACATCGCAAGCCGCCTCGGCCGTGATCCGCTGGAGATCCGGCGACTGAACTTCTACGCCCACAAGGAGCAGCCGGTCGCTCCGCGCCGCCTGACGCCGTATCAAATGGAGGTCGAGGACTGCGTCATTCAGGACATCGTCGACGAACTGGCGCAGACTTCCGATTATGCCCGTCGGAGATCCGCGATCTCGGCGTGGAATGAGCACAGCCCGGTGCTCAAGCGCGGGATCGCGCTGACGCCGGTGAAATTCGGGATTTCGTTCACGAAGACATTCCTCAATCAGGCGGGCGCCCTGGTGCACGTTTATGCCGACGGCTCGATCCATCTGAACCACGGCGGTACCGAGATGGGCCAGGGGCTCTTCACCAAGGTCGCGCAGGTCGTCGCCGAAACCTTCCAGGTCGATGTGGCGCGGGTGAAGATCACGGCGACGACGACGGGCAAGGTTCCCAACACGTCGGCGACCGCGGCCTCCTCCGGCAGTGATTTGAACGGCATGGCGGCAAAGAACGCCGCGGAAACGATCAAGGCGAGGCTGGTCGCATTTCTCGCGGAACGCTCGGGATGCGCGCCGCGCGACGTCGAGTTCGCCGCGGGGCGGGTGCGTGCCGGTTCCACGGTCATGACGTTCGACGATCTGGCCCGGGAGGCCTGGATGGCGCGTATTCCGCTGTCGGCGACGGGGTATTATGCCACGCCCAAGATCCACTGGGACCGGGCTTCGGCGACCGGACGGCCCTTCTACTACTTCGCCTACGGTGCCGCCGTCAGTGAGGTCGCTATCGACACGCTGACCGGTGAGAACCGCATCCTGCGCGCGGACATTCTTCACGATGTCGGCCGGTCGCTCAATCCTGCCATCGACCGTGGCCAGATCGAGGGCGGCTACGTGCAGGGAGCAGGCTGGTTGACGACGGAGGAACTGGTGTGGGATGCGCGGGGCAGGCTGCGCACGCACGCGCCGTCAACATACAAGATCCCCGCGTGTTCCGATCGACCCGCCGATCTTCGGATCGCATTGTTCGAGCGTGGCGTCTGCACGGAAGACACCATCTACAAGTCGAAGGCGGTGGGTGAGCCGCCGCTGATGCTCGGCATTTCCGTGTTGAGCGCGCTCAGCGATGCCGTAGCGAGCCTTGGGGGATACCGCGTGTTTCCCGCCCTCGATGCGCCGGCCACGCCGGAGCGCGTCCTCGCGGCAGTGGAGCGCGTCAGGCGTGGGGCGGGAGACGCGGCATGACGGAGATGGCCGACCAGGTCACCGTGACGGTCATCGCCACGGCGGGTTCAACCCCGCGGGAGGCTGGCGCGCGGATGTCCGTGACCCGAACCGTTGCGGACGGCACCATCGGTGGCGGGGCGCTCGAATGGTGGGCGATCGCGCATGCGCGGCTGCTGCTGCAACGATCATGCAGCCTCGGGCCGTGGTACCGGGAAACGCTCGAGATTCCGTTGGGACCAGAGCTGCAGCAATGCTGCGGGGGGCTGGTCGAACTGTTGTTCGAGGTCAGCGCGCCGGCGGCGCGCGTTCAAGGCGGTTCTGCCGCCGTATTGGTCCGGCGGCTGGAGGCCGGCCACCCGGTCTCGGCGATTACGACGCGGGAGCACGCGCGATCGTTGCCGTTGCTCGTCGCGGGGCTGGTCTCGCGGCTGCTTTCCGGGGTGGAGCCGCGATCGGCGCGTGTTGTCGACGACGGCGAACGGCGCTGGTTCGTCGAACCTACCCGAGAGCCGCGCACGAAAGTTTTCCTGTATGGCGCCGGGCATGTCGGGCGGGAGATCGCGCGGGTTGTCGAACGCTTGCCATTCGATGTGACCTGGATCGATTTCGCCGCAGACCGGTTCCCCGAGCAGGAGAGCGCTCATGCGCTGCGGATGGTCACGGATCGGCCGGCGGACGTCGCCCAGTTGTCGCCGCAGGGCTCGTTCCACGTCATCACCACACACTCGCACGCCGTTGACGAGGCGGTGGTGGAGGCGGCACTTCGGCATGGAGGCCTCGGGTACGTCGGCTTGATCGGTTCGAGGACAAAACGCGCGCGTTTCGTGCAGCGGCTGGAACGCGCCGGTCTGAGCTCGAGCGCATTGGCGCAACTCGTGTGTCCGATCGGTGGGAGGCAAATTCTCTCCAAGAGCCCTGCGATGATCGCGATAGCGGTGGCAGCCGAGCTTGCGGCGCTGCATTTGCGCAGAAACGCTATCGTTTCGGGGCAGGACACCGGCTCGCCGCGCGGTCGGGTTAGTCCCGGGTCGCGGTCATCAGGTAATTGACCGAAACATCCGACGCGGGTGGCGAAGTGTCGGGGAAGGGAGTGTAGATCATACCCCGCGGCGGGGTGGGCGCCATTGCTGCGGCGCTCAGATGCCCGGCCAATTCTTCCGGCGTGAGGAAGCGGGCCCACTGGTGGGTCCCGACCGGCACCCAGCGCAGAACGAACTCCGCACCGCCGATCGCCAAGGCATAGGACTTGAGTGTCCGGTTCAGGGTCGAGAGCACGGCGATGCCGCCCGGCTTCACCAGCGATGCGATCGTGCGCAGGAAGGCCGCCACGTCGGGAACGTGTTCGACGACCTCAAGGCACAGCACGGCGTCGAATTGCCGGCCCTCGGCGGAAAAGGCTTCCGCCGTCGTGGCGACGTAATCGACAACGAGGTCCTGGCCGTGCGCGTGGCTGCAAGCGGCGGCGATGTTTTCCTCGGTCGGCTCGATGCCCGTGATCGTTGCGCCGAGGCGGGCCATAGGTTCGCAAACGAGGCCGCCGCCGCAGCCCACGTCGAGTACCGACAGGCCGGTCAGCGGCCGAAGTCCTCTGGCATCCCTCTGAAACCGTTCGCAAAGGGCGTCGCGGATGAAACCAAGCCGCGCGGGTCCCATTCGGTGGAGAGGGCGGAACTTTCCATCGGGGTCCCACCATTCACGGGCGAGGCCGGCAAAGCGCCGCACTTCGTCGGGATCGACGTTCGAGCCCCCGGAAGTCCCTGTCCCGGAATGGGGGCGCTCCGACGAGGTTGTGGATCGGGTCATAGCGGGGACAGTTCCCGCGGACACCGGTCCTGTCAACGCTGCACGAGGGCGCGGCGGGGGCGGTCGGGGCCGCAGCCGCAGCCATGAGGGGCGTGTTGCAGTCCCGGGCGGCTGTAGCTATGAGTGTCGCGATCGTGTGACCGGCTTTGCCGGATCCTCCCGACCGGCAGGTGGGTGGGTCCGTCGGCGGGGCGTTGGTCATGCGAACGGGCGCAGCTTCGGCGCCACGGACAAAACCGGCTGGTGCGGCAGTATCAGTCGGCAAGATACAGCTGGACCCGTAATGGCCCGCATCGTCATGAAATTCGGCGGCACGTCGGTCGCCAACGTGGAGCGGATCCGCAACGTTGCTCGTCACGTCAAACGTGAGGTCGACGCAGGAAACGAGGTCGCCGTCGTGGTCTCCGCCATGGCCGGGGCGACCAACCAGTTGGTGGCATGGGTCCGGGAGGCGTCCCTCTTGCACGACGCGCGCGAATACGACGCCGTCGTGGCGACGGGCGAGCAGGTGACCGCCGGTCTGCTGGCGATCGTACTTCAGTCGATGGGAATTACGGCCCGCTCCTGGCAGGGCTGGCAGATTCCGGTCATTACCGACAGCGCCCACGGCGTGGCGCGGATCCGGGAGATCCGGGGGCAAGCGTTGCGCCAGCGGCTCGCGCAGGGCGAGGTTGCGGTGGTGACCGGCTTCCAGGGCATCGAGCCCGAGCGCAACCGGGTGTCGACGCTCGGACGCGGCGGCTCTGATACCAGCGCGGTGGCGCTGGCCGTCGCGCTCGAGGCGGACATCTGCGACATTTACACGGATGTGGACGGCG
>CAYMEB010000256.1:0-6666 GCA_964389095.1 uncultured Hyphomicrobiaceae bacterium | reverse complement strand
GACATCCTGCAACCTGCTTCAATATCGCAACGTGAGGCAGGCAAGACATGGTAGATGGTGCCCGCATCCCCTGCGTGATCATGCGAGGAGGCACGTCGCGAGGTCCGTATCTACTCGCCGACGATCTTCCTCGGGACACCAAGGATTGTGACGCTACGTTGCTGGCGATCATGGGTTCGGGGCATAGTCTTCAAGTGGACGGCGTCGGCGGCAGTCAACCACAGACGAGTAAGGTCGCCATCGTGTCGCGTTCGACACGCCCGGGCCGCGACGTCGACTATCTGTTCGCCCAGGTCGGCATTTCGGATCGGACCGTCGACACACGTCCGAACTGCGGCAACATGCTCGCTGGCGTCGGGCCATTCGCCATCGAGGCCGGGCTCGTCGAAGCCTGCGTCGGCACGACGACGGTGCGCATCCACAACGTCAATACGGGTGCGAACATCGATGCGGTGGTTCAGACGCCGGACGGGCGTGTGACGTATGACGGGACGACCGTCATTCCCGGCGTGCCCGATCCTGCTGCCCGGATCGATCTTCTGTTCAGGGACTTCATCGGCGCGAAAACTGGTTCCCTGCTGCCGACCGGAAGCGCGCGGGAGACGATCGACGGTTGTTTGGTGACGCTCGTCGATAGTGCGGTGCCGATGATGCTTGTGCGTGCCGCGGACCTCGGATTGCCGGAGGGAGAGCCTTGGTCGATCGAGGGCGATGCGATGCGGCTGCAGCGGCTGGAGACGATGCGCATCGTGGCTGGCGCGCGCATGGGCCTGGGGGACGTGGCCAAGGCCGTCGTCCCCAAAGTCGGCATCGTTGGTCGCGATGAGAACGGGACGATCACCGTCGCCTACCTGATGCCGTGGCAGGTGCACAAGTCACTCGCAGTGACGGGTGCTGTCTGTCTCGCGACTGGGGCTCTGACGGCCGACACGATTCTTTGGATGGATCAACGTCCCAAGGACGAGATCGTTCGATTGCGACACCCGAGCGGAGTGATGGACGTGTCCGTTCGCTTTGGGGCTGATGGCCAACTGGAGGCGGCGGGCGTGATTCGCACCGCGCGCCGTATTTTCGAAGGGCACGTGATCGTGCCCGCTCGCTTCGCTGCGCCGTCTGAAAGGCGGCAAGCAATACCCACGAAGGAAACCGAACATGTTTGATCGTCGCCAGTTCATGGTCGGCGCCGCCGCGATCACGGCCATCGGGTCGCCGGTGGCCATGGCTCAGGAAAAGTACCCGACTCGCCCGGTCAACTTTGTCCTCCCGTATGCTGCGGGTGGCGGCACCGACGCCATAGCGCGCACTTTCGCAGACAAGCTCGGACAGAAGCTCGGGGGCTCTGTCG
The DNA here is from genome assembly GCA_964389095.1 of uncultured Hyphomicrobiaceae bacterium. Taxonomy (GTDB): domain Bacteria; phylum Pseudomonadota; class Alphaproteobacteria; order Rhizobiales; family Hyphomicrobiaceae; genus JABFRJ01. The sequence goes on along the minus strand of CAYMEB010000256.1, from coordinate 5,321 downwards.
TCGTCGACAATCGCCCAGGAGCCGGCGGCAACATCGCAACGGATGCGGTTTCCGCCGCCGCCGCCGACGGCTACACCTTGCTGATGGGCAATCAAGGCCCGATGGTCGTGAACATTCATATGTTCAAACGGATGAAGAACGACCCCGCAAAATCGCTCGATCCGATTTGTCTGATAGCGGATGCGGGGCTTGTCGTCGTCGTGAACCCGAAGAAGTATCCGTTCAGATCGGTGACCGAGTTGCTCGACGAGATCAGGAAGAAGCCAGGGGAATTGAACTACGGTTCGGCTTCGAACGGCTCGGCAAGCCACCTCGCGACGCTCATGCTGTTGCATGTCACGGGACTGAAGGCGCGGCACGTACCCTATCGCGGGGCATCGCCGGCGATCAACGATCTGCTCGGCAACCATATCGTTTTCATGATCACGACGACGCCATCGGTGCTCGGCCAGATCACGGGCGGCACGCTGACCGCGTTGGCCGTAACGAGCGATAGGCGCGTGTCGGTCTTGCCGGAGGTGCCGACGGCGATCGAAGCCGGTGTGAAGGGTTACATCGCGGCGGCGTGGTATGGCTTGCTCGGCCCCAAGGGACTGCCGGCGGATGTTCGCACGAGCCTGGAAACGGCATCGCTCGATATCCTCAAATCCGCCGATCTTGTCGACAAGCTGAAACTCGACGGTGCCACGCCTGCGGGTCTTGGTTCGGAAGCGTTTGCGGCGTTCATGTCCAAGGAGCGTGAGACATCGGGAGAGGTCATCAAAGGGGCCAATCTGTCTCTCGATGGTTGATGCGGCCCGACGTTCGGCAACCTATTGAAGACGAGAGGACTTGAGATGCGCAAAGTCGTACACGTTCTGGCTCTTGCCGGGATGATTTTCGGCCTCGGGCACGGCATGTGCACAGACGCCGACGCGAAGTCGGGCTCGAGTACACCTCCAATGTCACTGCGCGGGATGGGTTCCTTCCACATCGGCGGTCGCGAAGTGACGTAGTCGGGTAAGCCGATCAAGGAGGTCGTGTTCACGCCGGGCGGGGTTCCGGCCAAGGTCGACTTGAACGGCACCTACCTCGTCGAAAGCATGTACGTTCAGTACTTCCTGCCGGCAGAGCGCAAGGGCAAAGTGCCGTTGCTCATGTGGCATGGTGGCGGCCTGACGGGCGTGACTTACGAAACGACACCCGATGGCCGTGAGGGTTGGCTGAACTATTTCGTGCGCCGCGGTTTCGACGTCTACAACTCGGATGCGGTTGAGCGGGGCCGCGCGGGATGGTCGATGTTCCCGGACATCTTCACGACGGAGCCGGTGTTTCTGACGCGTGCCAACCCCTTTGAGCGCTTTCGCATCGGAGCGGGTGCGGGCAGTTACGACCCTGATCCCGCAAAGCGGAAGGTGCTGCCGGGCAGTCAGTTTCCGGTCGAGGCCTATGACAACTTCGTGCGCCAGAATGTTCCGCGTTGGACCAGCACAGACGAAGCGATCAACGCGGCGTATCTGAAGCTCATCGAGAAAGTCTGCCCTTGCGTCATCCTGGTTCACAGTCAGGCGGGGCAGTTCGGGTTGCGCGCGGCTCAAGCGCGGCCGTATCTCGTAAAGGCGCTCATCCTCGTAGAGCCGGCCGGCTTCGGCGACAAGGATCAGGTTGTGAAGTTGAAGGACGTGCCGATGCTGTCGATCTACGGCGATCATATCGAGCAGGACGCGCGCTGGCCGACCATCCGCAAGAACGGCATCGCGTTTCTCGAGCCGGCCAAGGCTGCGGGCGGCATCGTCGACGTCATCGACCTCCCCGCCATCGGCATCAAGGGTAACAGCCATATGATCATGATGGATCGCAATTCGGATCAGGTCGCGGGCATCATTCTCGACTGGCTGAAGAAGCGAGGCCTCACGGATTAAAGGGCTTCCCAAAATCGCAGCTGCCCAAATTGGGGCGCGGCGGCCCTTGATGTCGTCTTGTGGCGTTCTGATCCGTGTCGGTCGATGGCCAAAAGCCACTCCATATGTCGGCAGTTGAGAATTGCCGACATGAGAAGAGAGCGCGCGAATGATGGCGGTCCTGGCTGCTTTCGGCGCGCGCCATCCGTCTGACGGGAGAAATGATCAAGAAGCGCCGAGCCGGACACCGCAAGGTGGCCGGAAGCACCGTATGGGGAGGCGGAAAGCACTCGCGTCGGCCGCTAGCAGCGCCGAGCGTGCACGATGCAACGGTGAGAACCGCATTCTTTGTTCGTGGGATATCCCAACGGTCCCCCGAGCCCCCGCGCCATCGGCGTCAATGCGCCTGTGCGCGTGTAGAGGGATACGCTCTGTCACCCGCACGACCTAACGGCTTGTGATGTCGTTCACGGCCTGGCGGAGAAAGGCCTCGTCCACAGGCGAGAAACGGGGATTGCCGGCGCGGTGACCCCAGTTCGAGTGGATCGGCCGCAGTTCGGCGTTCGGCATCTGGCGCGTCTCGATGGCGCTGTCCTCGGCCGTGAAATAGAGATCCGTCGTCGAGGGCATGATCAGGGCGCGGGCGCGGATGGCGCCGAGGGCCTTGCCGAGATCCCCCTTGTACATAATGTTGTCGGAGATGTCGGACGCGGTCCACGTGTCGAGCATGGAGATCAGGTCTTCGCCGGCGCGCCGTAGGAAGTTGCCCTCCCAATCGCGGATCAGGTAGTCCTCGAGGCTCGTGTAGCCCATGCCGCGCCAGAGTTTCTCTCGATAGAAGGCCTGCGAGAGGGCCCATCCCGCGTAGCAGCGTGCGAACGCGCGCAGCGCCGCGACGGGCCGCTCCGTAAAGCGGCCGTTGCGGTAATTGGCGTCGGCGGTCAGGACGGCGCGAATGCCCTCGATGAAGACTTTGTTGTGGGGGCTGGTGCGCGCGGAGGTGCAGACGGCCACGATCCGCTCGACCCGGTCGGGAAAGATGGCGGCCCAATGCAGGGCCTGCTGTCCGCCCATGGACCAGCCGTAGATCAGCGGCAGGTGCGTAATCGCGAACTTCTCCCGCAGCAGGCGTTCCTGGGCATGCACGTTGTCCCAGTGCGTGAAACGCGCGATGCGTCCGAGGCCATAAGGTTCCGCGATGTTGCTCGGCGATGTCGACAAGCCGTTGCCGAGCTGGTTGGGGATGACGATGAAATATCTCGATGGATCGAGGACGCGGCCGGGGCCTATCAGCCAATCGATGTCCGAATGATGGGCGCCATAGGACGTCGGATACAAAACGACGTTGGATTTGTCCGGCGCCAGCTTGCCGTACGTCTGGAACGCCAGGTGCGCTTTGGGCAGCGTGAGTCCGCATTGCAGCGTCAGGGGTGACAGGTCGAAGATTTCAGGGGACGTCATGCGGTCACCTCGACGATGGGGCCGGTCGGCAGCTTGGGAGGCGCCGATCAGAGCATGCGCGCGCGCGCGGCGCCATGGTCCGCAGCGCAGCGCCGCTCCCCGGTGGGCGTGATCCTCCGCCTGCGAGGGCACCCTTGCCCGCCACCGTCTGCCGAATTTGCCTCAGCGCCCGGCGATTTCGCGCTACCACCTGCCGCGCGCTCCCCGTAAAGAAGAGAGCGGCCGGTGCCGATGCGACCGGCGGGGAAACCGCGAAAAACGAGCGAGACGATGCGTCACGGCGGCAAGATTCTGGTCGATCAACTCGAGATCAACGGCGCCCGCTGCGCGTTCACCGTGCCCGGCGAGAGCTTCCTCGCTGCGCTCGATGGCCTGCACGGGGCGGGCATCAAGACCATCGTCTGCCGCCAGGAAGGCGGCGCGGCGATGATGGCGGAAGCCTGGGGCAAGATGACGGGCAAGCCGGGGCTGTGCTTCGTGACTAGGGGCCCGGGCCTCGCCAATGCCATGGCCGGCCTGCATGTGGCGCGCCAGGATTCCACGCCGATGATCCTGTTCCTCGGCCTGCCGGCCTCCGACACCGAGGACCGCGAGGCGTTCCAGGAGATCGAGACCAAAAGCGTGCTCGGCACGTTCGTGAAGTCGGTCGCCGTGATCCGCCAGACCAGCCGCATTCCCGAGTACGTGAGCCGCGCCTACCACACCGCGCTCAGCGGCCGGCCCGGTCCGGTGGTGCTTGGCCTACCCGAGGACATGTTGTCGGCGGAGGCGGACGTGGCCGATGCCAAGCCGGCGGTGATCGCCGAGGTGGCGCCTTCGGCGCGCGACATGACCGCGCTCGCCGGAATGATCGCGGGCGCGGAGCGTCCGCTCATGATCGTGGGCGGTCCGGGGTGGAGCGCCGAGGCCAAGGCCGCTGCGGAAGCGTTCGCGGAGCGTGCCGAGATCCCGGTCGCCACCGCGTTCCGTTATCAGGACTATTTCGACAACCGCCACCGCTGCTATGCGGGCTGCGCGGGCATCGGCATCGATGCGGCCCTGGCCGCCGCCGTCCGCGACGCCGACGTGCTCGTCGTCGTGGGCGCGCGCATGGGCGAAATGACCACGTCCGGCTACACGCTGCTCGATATTCCCAATCCGCGGCAGCGCTTCGTGCATGTGCATCCGGCGCCGGACGAACTGGGCTCGGTCTATCGCGCCGATCTGCCGATCGCCTCGACGACCGCCAACTTCGCCGAGGCCCTGCGCGGCCTCAACGTCGGCGCGCCGGGAGCGGCGAGGAAGGCGCGCGTGGCTGCGCTGCGTGCGGCTGCGACCAAGGCGCTTGAGCCCATCGCGACCCCCGGGGCCGTACAACTCGAGCAGGTCATGCGTACGGTGTCACGGGTGCTGCCGGAGAATGCGGTGGTCACCAACGGTGCGGGCAATTACGCCGCATTCCTCCATCGCTACTTCGAATACAAGAGCTACCGGACCGGTCTCGCGCCGACCTCGGGATCGATGGGCTACGGGCTGCCGGCCGCGATCGCCGCTAAGCTCGCGGCGCCCGATCGCGTCGTGGTCAACTTCGCCGGCGACGGCTGCTTCATGATGACCTGCCAGGAGTTGGCGACCGCCGTGCAGTACGGACTGCCGATTGTGACCGTCGTCGTCAACAACGGCATGTACGGCACGATCCGGATGCACCAGGAGCGCGAGTATCCCAGCCGTGTGCTCGGAACCGGGTTGACCAATCCCGATTTCGCGGCTTTCGCCCGCAGCTTCGGCGCTCACGGCGAGACTGTTCTGGAAACCGCCGCGTTCGCGCCGGCGCTGGAGCGGGCGCTCGCCTCGGGCAAGCCGGCGGTGATCGAGGTCAAGACCGACCCGGAGGCGATTTCGGTGCGCCAGACCATCACCGGACTGAGAAACGCCCGGAAATGACCGGGCTGTTTCTTAATATATTATAAAAGAATGCGCCAATTCTGTTGTAAATCTCTT
>CAYMEB010000255.1:0-6673 GCA_964389095.1 uncultured Hyphomicrobiaceae bacterium | reverse complement strand
GCCGGCCGCCGTGCTATCCAGCGCCAATGACGAGGGAAATGATTCGCATCATCGGCATCGACCCGGGCCTGCGCCGAACCGGCTGGGGCATCGTGGAGGCGGACGGCGTGCGCCTGTCTTATGTTGCCAGCGGCATGATCGCTGCCGACGTGGACAACGATCTTGCCCAGCGCTTGCGCGAGATTTTCCAGAGCCTGACCAGCGTGATCGCAAGCTTCCAGCCGCGTGAGGCCGCCGTCGAGGAAACCTTCGTCAATGAGAACGCACGCGCAACTCTCAAGCTCGGCCAGGCCCGCGGCATCGCCCTTCTTGCGCCGGCCATGACGGGACTGAGGGTTTGCGAGTACACGCCCAATCTCGTCAAGAAGACTGTGATCGGCGCGGGCCACGCCGACAAGCGCCAGATCCAGATGATGGTCTCGATGTTACTGCCCAAGGCGAAGTTCGAGAGCGCCGACGAAGCCGATGCCCTGGCGATCGCCATCTGTCACGCCAACCATCGCGGCACGGCACGATCGATCGCCGCGCGGATCGCCGCGGCCGGCTGACGGCTCGACTCGAGGGACACGCTATGATCGGCAAGCTCACCGGGAAGGTCGACGCCATCGGCGAGAGCCACCTCGTGATCGACGTCAACGGCGTCGGCTATGAAGTCCAAGCCTCTGCCAGGACCCTGCGCAACCTCAAGCTCGGCGATACCGCGTCACTGACCATCGACACCCACGTCCGCGAGGATGCGATCCGGCTTTTCGGCTTCACCAGCGAGGTGGAACGCACCTGGTTCCGCACCCTCCAGACCATCCAGGGCGTCGGCGCGAAGGTCGCCCTCGCCGTGCTGGGCACGCTCTCGCCGCAGGATCTCGCCAATGCGATCGCGCTCGGCAACTGGGCCGCCGTCGAGCAGACACAGGGTGTCGGGAAGAAGCTGGCGCAGCGGATCGTACAGGAACTGAAGGACAAGGCGCCGGCATTGTCGGTCGCCGGCCTCAATGTCCCCGCTGCCGTCTCCGCGAAGGGCGGCAATGCGCCGATCCCCGAGAGCAATGCCGCCGCCGAGGCCATCTCCGCGCTGACCAACCTCGGTTACCAGCCGATGCAGGCGAGCCAGGCCGTCGCCGCCGCCATGCAGGACCTCGGAGACGGCGCCGACGTGGCCAAGCTCATCCGCCGAGGCCTCAAGGAACTCGCCCGCTGAGGCGGGCCGAGGACCAATTTCCCCACAGTCGCGAGCCTCGCGCCTGAACGGGCTGCAGGCACACAGTTTCAGCAACCCGATGTCCACGAAGGCCAGCATAGGGCCCGCCAGTCCGGCTTTACCGGCTTGTCCGGATCGGAGAGTTGTGACGTCACTTGCTCAGCAGCGCCGCCAACCCCCGAGCACCGAACCGCCAACTCATGTCCTCTCCCGAAGAACGTCCCTGGTGGCATCGCGACCGGCACGCCGACCGACGCGGGTTCCTCCACGCACGTGGGCGGATCAAGACGGCGCTGCGAAGTTGGTTTGTCGATAGCGGCTACACGGAAGTCGAGCCGGCCGCACTGCAGATCTCGCCGGGGAACGAGGCCCATCTCCACGCCTTCTCGACAGACTTCGTGGACGAGACAGGCGCCCGCCGGCGCTATCACCTCCATACTTCCCCGGAACTGGCGATGAAGAAACTGCTCGCCGCCGGGGAGACGCGGATCTTCGCCTTCGCCCCTGTGTATCGCAACGGCGAGCGCGGTCCGCTGCATTCGCCCGAGTTCACGATGCTCGAATGGTACGAGGTCGGCGCGCCCTACACACATATCATGGATCAGTGCGGCGAGATGTTGCGTGTCGCTGCCCGTGAGAGTGGGACCACGTCGTGGCGACGCGGCAAACGCACCATCGATCCGTTCGCTGCGCCGGAGCGCCTGACGGTAGCCGAGGCGCTCGCCCGCCATGCCGGCGTCGATCTGCTGTCCACACTGCACTCGGGCGACGCGAACAAAAACGCACTTGCCGCACAGTTGAACTCGAACGGCATCCGTGCGGCGCCCGATGACACCTGGTCGGATCTGTTCAGCCGCGTACTCGTCGAGCGTGTGGAGCCGGCGATCGGCGACGGCCGCGCCACCATCCTCACCGAGTACCCCTCCGTCGAGGCGGCGCTCGCCCGCCGAACGCCTCATGATCCGCGCGTGGCCGAGCGCTTCGAGCTTTACGCCTGCGGCGTGGAACTCGCCAACTGCTTCGGCGAGCTGACCGATCCGATCGAGCAGCGCCGACGCTTCGAAGCCGAGATGGACGAGAAGGAGCGAATCTACGGTGTTCGCTATCCGATAGACGAGGATTTCCTGGCTGCACTCGCGCAGATGCCGGCGACCTCGGGCGGGGCCTTGGGCTTCGATCGGCTTGTGATGCTCGCGACAGGCGCCGATCGCATCGATCAGGTGCTGTGGACCCCCGTGGCTTGAGGCGGTCATGACACTGCGGACGATCTCGATCCAGCCCGCAACCACGGCGGCCGATATTGCCGAAATCACGCGGCTGATGCGGACCTATGCGGCATCGCTGGACGTGGATCTGGCCTATCAGGACATCGAGGCGGAACTCTCCGGCCTGCCGGGCAAGTACGCTCCCCCGCGCGGCGCACTGCTTCTGGCGCGCGATGCTGCGGGTAATGCACACGGTTGCGTCGCCTTGAGGCCCCTCGACGATGACGGCAGGTGCGAGATGAAGAGGCTCTACATCGCGCCGGCCGCGCGCGGCAGCGGGCTCGGCCGCAGGCTCGCCCAAGCCGCTATCTCAGAAGCCACACGACGCGGCTATCGCGAGATCGTCCTCGATACCTTGCCGGGCATGACCGGCGCGCAAGCACTCTATGAAAAACTCGGCTTCGTCGACATCGCGCCGTACTACGACACGCCGATCGCTGGCACGCGGTTCATGCGCCGGCGGCTGCCATGAACGCGTCTACCCCGGACGCGCGGGGGAGCGCGCCCGGGGCGTAACGTACGCGAGACGGGAACCTAATCACCAGAGATTGACACGCATACCGGCGCGGAACTGATGCTCGAGCAGATCGCCGATCTTGAGGCGGCTGTCGGCGGTGCCCGCCGCCGGCGTCGAGAGCCACACACCCGATAGCGGCGTCGTGATCTCGTAGCCTTGGATGTATTGGAGGCGATAGTTGAAATCGAGCATCGTCGAGTTCGAGAGCGCATAGGTCAGGCCCGCGGTGGCATTGGCGGCCAGGGTGACGACGCCGCCGCTATTGCCGCCGCTGGTTCCATCGAGCGTGCAGCATGCCGACCTGTTGTCGCCGATCGTGATCTCGCGCTGCCAGCGATTGTAGGCGAAGCCGATGCCCGCACCGATGTAAGGCGTGAACTTCCGCCCCTCCATGAGGTCGACATAGGCATTGAGCATCACGACCGTGGAATAGGTGCGCAGGGTGTCGGTCGCGGTTCCCGTCACCGTTGTGCCGACTGGGCGGCCCCAGTTGGTCATGCCGCCGCCAGCGTCGAGATTGGTCGTATAGGTGTACGTGCCCTGCAGCTGCCCCTTCGACTGGCCGTGATACTCGCCCGTCAGATCCATCCGGAAGCGGCGCGAAATGTATGCGCCCGCTCCGACACCCTACGGCATGCCGACGAGGTCGCTGAAATCCCCGGTCATGAACGAGGAAGAGACAAGCGGAGATACGAGGTCGCCCGCGCCGTACGTCAGCCCGCTCTCGGACAGCGTCGGACGACGCGCCGTGATCGAGCCGCCCAGATCGCCGCGCAGATACCAACGGAAGTGCTCTTCGTATGGGACGGGCGCAGGCACCGGCACGGCGCCGCGCGACAGATCCTTCATGCCCCCGGGAACGCCACCGCTCATGTCGGCGGCGTTGGCCGGCAGGACCGAAGCGCCCACTCCGATCGCAGCGGCGAGCAGGCTCGTGATTGCAAGTTTCTTCATGTCCGGTCCCTCGATTGGCGGGTGTGGCCCGCGCGCATTGGGCAAGAAAGCTGCCGTTCGAGGCCGGCCTGACTGGCCGGACGGACCCGTGCATTCCCGTGACGCATCCTGTGCCGCCAGCGGCGGCTACGCACACAAGGAACCAGGACAAGACCCGCGCTGAAGGGCGGGCGGTCGAGCAGACCGAAGCGACGTGCCCGGCCGCAGTGGCCGGCATTCGGCATGATCGGGCGAGGCTCGCCCGATCCAGGTTGTCTCACTCCGAGCCTTGGCCCGGAATTCTTTCTCAGTGGCGTTACTTGATGTCCCAGCGCACGCCGATGCGGAACTCGTGAGCCGAGAGGTCGGCGATCTTGGTGCTGGCGCTTTCGCCGCTGCCGGTGCTGAACGCCCCGGTGTGGGCGTCGCCGACATAAAGCAGGCGATAGCCGGCATCGAGCGAGAGGCGATCCCTCAGGCGCGCCGAGACACCCGCCATCAGAGCACCGGCCGCGCTCCATTCGGTTGCCCCGCCGAACTCGACCGTGCAGCTGCACGAAGTCAGGCTGCCGCTGCCCGTCGTATTGCGGGCGAAGCCCAGGCCGACGCCGATGTAGGGCGTGAAGTGGCTGCGGATATCGAAATCTTAGTAGACGTTGAACAGCGTTACGGCGCTCTTCACGGAAGTCGAAACGACCCCATTGCTGGTCGTGGTGGCCTGGACGTCGGCCGCGCTGCGCCAGTCGAACGTCACGTCGCCGCGCACGTTGCGCGAGAAATAGTAGCCGACGCCGAAGCCCCCGGCCCAGGCATTGTCGATGCTCGTGTTGAACATCGTGTTGGTGCGCGGGTCTTAGACTTCTCCGACGCTCTGGCTGGACCAGGTCGCGTCGCCGCGCAGATAGAGGTCGAGGGGCGAGTAGACGTGGGCGGGAGCATAACCCATGTCCTTCATGCCGCCGCCCTTCATGCCGCCGTAAAGGTCGGCAGCCGCGGCGCCTGTGGTTGCCATGACGGTGGCGACCCCGGCAGCCAGAAACGAATTCGCGATCTTCATTTTGCTCTTCCCTTCCATGCCACGCCGCCGCTGGCGGGGCGCACGCCCCGGCCCGGCTCGGGGCCCCTCTGGCAGGGATCATGTGCGAGAATGGTTGAGAGAGGCTTAAGCGCCGGCTCGTATCGAGACGCTTTCACGACGCGCTGCGCGCAAATGTTGTGCACCCGAACCAAAGAATGGGCGGCGGGTGGACCGCTCGCAAAGGTCAAGTGGCCGTTAAAGGTAATTTTTCGGAAAGAACCGCCTTCAACTGATTGCGCGGGTGTGGCGGCTGGGCCATAGTGCCCGCGACCGGGATCGAGCCACCGACCACGCGACGTCGGACCTTCGGTCAATGGCCGCCGGCACAGTGGGAGGTTCGATGGCGCAGTTGAACGCCGCAGCGCAGAACAAGAGCGGAAAGTCCGCCATCTTGATGCGTGACGTCAACAAGTGGTACGGCGAATTCCACGTATTGCGCAACATCAACCTCGACGTGGCCGAGGGCGAACGCATCGTGATCTGCGGGCCATCCGGGTCCGGCAAATCCACCTTGATCCGTTGTATCAATCGACTGGAAGAGCATCAGGCGGGCCAGATCGTCGTCGACGGCACCGAATTGACCAGCGACGTGCGCAACATCGACCGTATCCGATCCGAAGTCGGAATGGTGTTCCAGTCCTTCAACCTCTTCCCGCACCTGACCATCCTGGACAATCTCTGCCTGGCGCCGGTGTGGGTGAAGAAGACGCCCCGCGCCGAGGCCGAGAAGATCGCCATGCGCTATCTCGAGCGTGTGCGCATTCCCGAGCAGGCCAACAAGTATCCCGGCCAGCTCTCGGGCGGACAGCAGCAGCGTGTGGCGATCGCCCGTGCTTTGTGCATGAACCCTCGCATCATGCTGTTCGACGAGCCCACCTCCGCGCTCGACCCGGAAATGATCAAGGAAGTCCTCGACGTCATGATCGAGCTCGCCAAGAGCGGCATGACCATGCTGTGCGTGACCCACGAGATGGGCTTCGCGCGCTCCGTTGCCGACCGTGTCATTTTCATGGATCGCGGCGAAATCGTCGAGCAAGGGCCGCCACTTGAGTTCTTCAACAACCCCAAGTCGGACCGGACGAAGCTGTTCCTGTCGCAGATCCTGAACCACTGAAAGGAGTGATCGGGAACGCCGCTCCGCGAACAGGAAGCGTGCATCCCCGGTTTGACACTCGAAGCGTGGAAGGGAATAAACCGGCAGGTTCGGACGCTTCCCGATCGATCGGGAAAGCATCCCAAGCCTGAAAGTCGTCAGTCTCAATGAAAGGGAGTAATGAGACGATGAAAACGTTGATCAAGCTCGGAGTCGCCGCCGCCGCGGTGGTCGGCTTCTCGGCTGCAGCCTTTGCGCAGGCGAATTCGCTCGCGCAGATCAAGCAGCGCGGCACGCTCAATTGCGGCGTCGGCACCGGTCTCGCCGGGTTCGGCCAGCCGGACGACAAGGGCCGTTGGAACGGTCTCGACGTCGAGTTCTGCCGCGCGCTCGCTGCCGCCGTTCTCGGCGATGGTGAGAAGGTGACCTTCAAGCCGCTCTCGGCCAAGGAGCGCTTCACGGCTCTCCAGTCTGGTGAGGTCGACCTGCTCGCCCGCAACACCACCTGGACCATCACCCGCGACAGCTCGCTCGGCCTGACCTTCGCCGGCGTGAACTTCTACGACGGCCAGGGCTTCATGGTGAAGCAGTC
>CAYMEB010000254.1:0-6687 GCA_964389095.1 uncultured Hyphomicrobiaceae bacterium | reverse complement strand
AAGGTCGGCCTGACTGCGATCCACAGCATGACCTATGGAGTGCCGGTGATTTCGCACGGTTGCCAAGATGATCAGGGTCCCGAGTGGGAGGCGATCATCCCTGGCAAGACCGGGGGCTTCTTTGAGCGAGGAGATGCGGCGTCGTTGGCGAACGCGATTACCCCGTGGATTCAGGGCGACTTCCCGGCAACATCCACCCGAGAAGCGTGTCGCGCAATCGTCGATCGATTCTGGAATCCGGATTTCCAGGCATTCGCGATCGAGCGAGCGGTGCTGCGACTTGCGGCGGACGATCTTGCAGGACCGAGTCAGGTACCGGCGGTTTCACGCGAACTCGCCGACCACTCGGAGTCCGCATGATCGTATTCCTGCACCAATAGCTCCTCGGCTAGGTTTTCACGACTCACGATCCGTTCCAGACGCGTGACCAGCAGGAAGAGCATGAAGGTTTGCGTGGAAACCCAGACATTGCCCTGCTTGTTCGAGACGAGAAAGCTGAATGCCGTCGTGGCGAGCAGTGCAGCGATCTCGCTGCGCTGATCGGCAAGATCGCGAAAGGCTCGGAACAGCCGGCCGCCTGCGGCAATTGTGCATCCAATCACGACTATGAACAGGGAGAATCCGATCAAGCCAAACTCGCCAAGCGACTCCGCCAGGATGTTGTGCACGTATGGCTGTCTTGCGCCGACATCCAGGTATGCAAAGGCTCCATTCCCGAGACCCCCAAGCCAGTAGATGGGCGATTTGAACCAAGCGGCGAGAAGTAGCTTGATGTTGATCACACGAAGCTCCGACGCAGAAAGTACCTCGCCTCCCTCCCAACGGCGCTCCGTCCCGTAGGAAGTGAGATAGTACGAGGCCAGCAATACCACCACGCCGAGCAGTATGAGAAGCAGCGCCCTACCGAGAAACTGACCGATGTTTTCGATTCGGTTCGCGATCGGATAGAAGGCGAGAACGACGAAACCAGCCAGCACGACCTGCCCACGAGACCCCGAGTCGAGAAGAAGCACGGCACCCACACCGATCGCGACAATTCGAAGCAGCAGCCACGCGGTCGCGGCGACGGGAGGCCGGTAGAGCGCTGCCACGATGGCGATGTAACCGCCAAGATCGGCCATCGCGAGGGGGTTCGAGTCAGCCGCAAGACCGATGCCTGCGAACTTGAGCGAGTAGCGTCCTCGAATGAACTCCGCATTGGGGTTCGTCAGGATCATGATTCCCACGAGAGTCCCAAGCACAACGCTCATAGTCATGAATGAGCGGAGGTCCTGGAGACTCTGAAGCAAAAGCGGTCCGAGGAAGATGTAGAGGAAGATGTATGCCAGCGCTCCGGAAGGGAACGGATTCGCCGCAGTCGTGGGGGCCCAGATGGTGCTGGCCGCCGCAAAAAGCAGGTAGAGCACCATGCAGATGCTCGCCAGATTCAAAGTGCCGCCGAAGATTCGCTGCCCGCGGAGCGCTGTGCTGAGCACCGCGATGAGCGCGACGAGTCCCACGATGGCGTTGAACGCCTCCGACCTCGTGACGAAGAAGACGAAGTAGGACTGCAGCAGCTGCTCTGCCGGAAACTGCACCATAACAAGCACGAGTGCCCAAGGCAGCCTGGTCAGAGACATGCCCAGCAGATAGAGGATCGCCAGCAACACGATGATGCCGAAGATCACGCTCACGCGAATAGTCTAGCCGCCGGTCGCCGATTGATGACACTCAACAGATCTTCAGGCCGAACCAAGATTCGAGGGAACAGGCCTCGGGCGAATCGGGCGCGCCGGGTTGCCGGCGACGATCATGCCGGCCTCAACCGAACCGGTCACCACGGCTCGCGCGCCGACGATGGCATTGTCGCCCACAATGCAGCCAGGTCCCAAAAACGCGTCGGCACAAACCCACACACCGTCGCCAATCGTCGCGGTAGGCCGAGTCAGTGGCAGCTCGACCTTCGAGATGTCGTGGGAGCCGTTGCACAGATGCACGCGCTGCGAAAGCACCGTGTGCGCACCGATGTGGACTGGGCCGAGATTATAAAGCAGCACGTCGTCCGCGAGACAACTGAACGCATCCATCCACAGAAGCCATGGGTGCCAAATGATCGCGGAGGGCCGAAGAACCACCGTCGGGTGCAAGTGGCCACCGAAGATGTTCACGAGCCAGACCCGAAAACGAAGCATCGACCGAGGACTCCACCTGAACAGGGTCGGTCGGACGATGCCCCACAGGGCCTTGCGGACATACTCGCCACGTGAATAGGGCGCAGGACTCGTGAGATCGATCCGTTGGAACGGTTGCATGTGGCCGGACGATGGTAACGGCGACCGACCAGCTACAACATCCGCGAGGTTCAGGGGTTGGACGGTTGCACGGGCGGAGCTTTCTGATCGGCGGCCCGGTACTCGGACCGTACATCGTGGAAAGAGCGCAGGAGGACCCTCGCCGCGGCTTGCTGCAGCCGAAACTGCAGAGTGGCCTCGTCGAGCTCCCCAGGCTGGAAAGCAGGCATCAGACCGGAGATCAGACTGGACGGCGGAGTCTCGGACTTCTTCAGAGCCGCCACCGCCTGTCCGATCTTCCAGACGATCGCACTCCAGATCATCACTCCGTCCGCGCGTGCGCCAACGATAGGACGAACTCCGTCTTCTACGAATTGGGACTGCGGCACGACCGAGTCCGCCCGCGCCTTGCCAAATTCCATCCAGAACGGACTTGTGATGGGGATCACGGGCTTTTGCTTGGCCAAGAGCTTGGCGAGGGCGATCTGCGCAAATCTCCAGATCCGTCCTGCTTTCCGGATGCCTTCGCGCTGGTCCTGTGGAAACAGTTCCGGATCATAGAAGAAGTACACGCTCGGGCAGATCCAGTCGCATTCCGCGACGACCGCACTGAACGCATCGGCACACTTTTGGATCGCGTCACGCTTGTCCTCCTCACCCATCGTGTCCCACGAGCGATTCTGATTCCAGTACGGGAGCGCAGGCATTCCGTAGTAGGTCCACCGGATTCCGGGGTACACGCGCTTGACAATCCGCATCGTCTCGACCAGCGTCTCGATCGCTGCACGACCCTTCGTTGAAGTTGGGCCCAGTGCGAGGTTTTCGAGAAAGGGCTCCTCAAAATCGAGCATGCCCCATTCGGGCGCCTGTTCCTTGGTCTCTGAAGCGATAGCCGTCAGCACCTTCGATGAATCGATGCGGCCGGTCGACTTGCTCTCCGGATCACACGCCTGATAGATGACCAGACACTTTCGCGCCTCCAAGGCTTCCGTATCCACCGTCGCGGAGGGGTCGGCCAGCGTGTCGTAGAGGATCGGGTGGCGCGGATCCTCCAACATCAGCATTGCCAGCGATAGCGGCAGCAAAAGCCCGAGAATCCAACTGCCGAAGCGTGCCCTCACCGGCCACTCTCCCCAAACGGCAGCGGCGCGATGGAATCATTGACTCGGAGCGAGCCGGCCTTGCGCGCAACGGCGCGAGCCCACTGCTCAAGAATCACCGACTCCACGGTCAGGGGTGCCGGGCGTCGCGCCCAGTCGAAGACATTCACCAGAGATCGAATCGAATCATTGCGAAGGAGTCCCTGTGAGACAAGCACTCCACCCAAAAGCTGCGGGCCAAAGCTGGCCGCGAGTCTCCGATTCCACCGGCGCCACGGCGGCGTAAATCCCCTCTTGCGCCGGGCCAGGATCGATTCGGGGACGTATGCCCGGAACGCGGCGCGCAGCCAAGCCTTGTGGCCAAGGGGAAAGTCGTCATGGCGCCTCCGAAGAGCGCCGACGAGCTCGATCAACCTGTGATCCACGAGAGGAGTCCTCGACTCCACGCTGCATGCCATGCTCAGACGATCCGTCTGTCCGAGACCATCGCTGCGCAGATAGGTCGCAAAGAGACGCTCCACCATCGAGGCCTTGATATCCCGCCAGTACTCGGGACCCGTAAAGGGAGCCGACGGTTCCGCCACACTATCACGGAGCGCTGGACCGGCAATTGTGCCGAGCAGTCGCTCAGCGAGCTGATACTCCCGACGCGTATCCCAAAATACGAGCGAATCTCGACTTGATGTGCGGTCTCTCTCGAATTGCCTCATCCCAGACTTGAGCCCGCCCAGGTCCTCGAGCCAGTTGATTGCTCCCGTGGCACTGACGGGCGGCATGCGCACGTCGAGATAATCCGCGAATCCGGCAGCTCCCTTCCAAAGCCGATCTTTCCGGAGCGAGGCTCGTGTTGCACGGCGATGCCACTCGTATCCCCAAAAGAGCTCGTCGCCGCCGAGTCCCGATAGAAAGACGGGGAAACCCTCGCTTCGCACCGCCTTCATGAGCATGTAGATGCTCACGCCTGTAAGGTTTGCGATTGGCTCGTCCCGCACGCCGCACATCTCGGGAAAGTTGCGGATCACATCGTCCTCCCTCACCACAACTCGATGGAAGTCGACGCCAAGCTGCCTCGCATAAGCCTCGGCAAGAAAGCTCTCGTCCTGCCAAGTCGATCCTTCGTAGCCGATGGAGAAGGCGGCAATCGGCTGTGAAGCGTGCCTCTTCGCCATCGACAGGATGGCCGATGAGTCGATGCCCGCGGACAGTCCGATTGCGATCGGCACATCGGACCTGAAGACGATCCGTGCGATTTGATCGAGCTCTTCCCGGATGCACGCAACCGGTTCACCATCCGCCGCCGGCTCATCATCCATGCTCCAGTATCGCTCCTCTTGTCGCTGTCCGGAGACAAGGTCCAGAGCGAGGATGCAACCTGCAGGCAGCTTTCGAACCCCTCGAATTGGAGTTGCGGGTTCCGGCACAAAGCCCCAGTGGTAGTACATGCGCACAGCATCGGCATCCAGCTCGAACGGCACGACCCCCGCGGCCACCAGGGGCGTGAGTTCGCTCGAGAACACGATGTGGTCGTTGGTCTCGGCCAGTAGCAGCGGCTTCTCTCCCACGCGATCACGGGCGAGAATGAGAAGATTGCGCGTCAGGTCGATGAGCGCGAACGCGAACATGCCCCTCAAACGGCCCACGCAGTCCTTTCCTAATTCCTCATAAAGGTGGACGATCGTCTCGCAGTCACTGCCACCGCGAAATCGATGACCCCGGCCCTCGAGTTCCTTTCTGAGCTCCACGAAGTTGTAGATCTCGCCATTGGCGACAACGAACACCGTGCGATCCTCGTTTGCAAGCGGTTGCCGTCCCCCCTCGACATCGATGATCGAAAGGCGCCGCATGCCGATGGCAACGCGCTGATCGACAAAGAAGCCCTCCCCGTCGGGTCCACGATGGTGAATGCCATCGGCCATTTGACGCATGAGCCGACGGTCGTTTTCCGTCAGGCCGCCGTTCCTTGCCACGCCGATGATGCCGCACATGTGCTGGGGGGGGATTCGCCTAGGGGTCTGAGGTCGACTGTTCGCTGAAGAGCCCGAGCATATCCTTGAAGAGACGAACGGACCTTCCGCTCCGGCAGCTCGTGGCAGGGCACCCCGAAACCGTCGAGTCGTTCGACGGAGAAGCCGTGATCCTCTCCTTCACGCTGTCGGGCATGGGTAACCATTCATCCAAACCGGACGGTCGGTCACTCCGCCGGTACTTCTCGGGGGCGCTCGACGCCTCCAGCCGCTGCTCCGCACCTGTCCCCTACCGTCCGAAGCGTTTGCATCGCTCCCCACCATGCAATCTCATCCCGGTACCTCGGTGCCGTGATCTCTCTCGAGGAAAGTCGCCCCGCTCGTTCTCGTTCGCTTCGATCTGGATCGGCAAACCTCGCTGAAATCGGAGCGTGTGTGCCGAGGTGCTGGCACTCAAACCTTTCGCGATGCACCACTTGGCATCAGATCAACACTTGGACTTTCCAACCTGCTTCACCATCCGGTTTGGGATGTCGGCATTGCTCTCACCTGCACTTGCAAGGAAACCGTCCATCTTCCATCGCACGGCGTCTGTGCTGACAATCGCGCAGTCAACCTGCGGGGCGCCGTAGGTGCCGGCCATGGCCGCGGTGAAGCCCGGAGCTGGATGGGGCCCGAATGCGATCATCGACCTTCCGGACACCCTGATTGCCCCAATCTCGATGACGCCGACAATCCTGATCGAGGCATCAGGAAACCTGTCATCGAGGGTCTGCTGTGGTTCGCGATTGGGCCTCTCGCATGATTCGGGCGAATCGCACCCACGCCGTGCATCCATGGTGATACAAGTCGTGATCCGACTCGACAGGTCAAGACTTTCGGTGCCCAGGGTCGTCGAAAGCCCGGGCAATTTCGATCTCTTTCGTGCGACGGCACGGTGGAACGAGTGCTTCCTTCGACCTTACATCAACTGCAACTGATAAGCCGGGATCTCTTCCACAAACAGGTTGTCGTGACGGCGATCGTGCGTATCTACCCACACGCCTGTCCTGTGCTTGCATCCGAACTCCATGGTCGACGCGGCGAGCCACTGGTGCGCTGAAGTCTTCGTGCAATCGAACGTTCAGTGATGCGGACTCGGATCATTTGTGCGCGCTTCGGACTGGATCTCGAGCGACACCAAGAGTTCTCGAATCCACCTGCAGAGCAACCGGTGGCCAGCCGCGCTCGGATGAATCCCGTCCAAATAGAAACTCTCACCAAGCGAGCGTCGTAAGCGCAACTCGGCCAGGGGATCCATGATCGGCAAATGTCTTCCCTCAAGTACTCGACGGAGGGCAAGCGTGCCAGACC
>CAYMEB010000253.1:0-6778 GCA_964389095.1 uncultured Hyphomicrobiaceae bacterium | reverse complement strand
TGGATCACCGGGAACACGCGAAGGTGAACACCGCGCCCGCCCGCCCGTGAGGGGCGGTCTCATGCCTGCCGCCGACCGGACTTGTGCATGGAGCGAACCAGGGCTCGCCCTGTGTCGGCGCGGCTCTTGAACGCGCATGCGGGAGCGGGCAAACCCTGGTGCATGACCACCAAGACGATTCCTCCTCCCCCCGCGCCGCCCGGCGGCGGCATAGAGCCCGTCAGCCTGCGCTCGGCGCTGGAAGAGCGCTATCTGGCCTACGCTCTGTCGACGATCATGCAGCGCGCCCTGCCGGACGTCCGCGACGGCCTCAAGCCGGTCCACCGCCGCATACTCTATGCGATGCGGGAACTCGGGCTGGATCCCGAGCAGGGCTACAAGAAGTCCGCGCGCATCGTCGGCGACGTGATGGGCAAATATCACCCGCACGGCGACCAATCGATCTACGACTCCCTGGTGCGCCTCGCCCAGGATTTCGCCGTCCGCTATCCGATGGTCGACGGCCAGGGCAACTTCGGCAACATCGACGGCGATAACGCTGCCGCCATGCGCTACACCGAAAGCCGCATGACGGAGGTCGCGCGCGACCTGCTCGACGGCATCGACGAGGAGACGGTCGACTTCCGAGTGACGTTCGACGGGGTCACCGAGGAGCCGTCCGTGCTTCCCGGCGGTTTCCCGAACCTGCTGGCCAACGGCGCGGCGGGCATCGCGGTCGGCATGGCGACGAACATTCCGCCCCACAACGTCGACGAGTTGTGCGCGGCGGTACTGCACCTCATCAAGCACCCCAACGCCACCGTCGAGAAGCTGGTGGAGATGGTGCCGGGACCGGACTTCCCGACCGGAGGCGTCATCGTCGAGCCGCGCGAGGCGATCGTCGAGGCCTACCGTACCGGGCGGGGCGGCTTCCGGCTTCGGGCCAAGTGGCACAAGGAAGAAACCGGCCGCGGCAGCTATCAGATCGTCGTCACGGAGATTCCCTACCAGGTCCAGAAAAGCAAGCTGATCGAGAAGCTGGCCGATCTCATCAACGAGAAGAAGGCGCCGCTGCTGGGCGACGTGCGAGACGAGAGTGCCGAGGACATCCGCCTCGTGCTCGAGCCGAAGTCGCGCAACGTCGACCCGACCATGATGATGGAAAGCCTATTCCGAGTCTCCGAGCTGGAGATCCGCTTCGGCCTCAACATAAACGTCCTCAGCCGGGGACAAGTTCCCAACGTGCTCGGCCTGCGGGACGTCCTCACCGAGTGGCTGGCTCACCGCAAGGAAGTGCTGGTCCGCCGTTCGTCGTTCCGGCTGAGGAAAATCGAGCACCGCCTGGAAGTGCTCGACGGTTATCTGATCGCCTACCTCAACATCGACGAGGTGATCCGCATCATCCGTTTCGAGGAGGAGCCCAAGCAGCGGCTGATGGCCCGCTTCAAGCTCACCGAAGTGCAGGCCGACGCGATCCTGAATCTGCGCCTGCGCTCACTGTCGAAACTGGAAGAGCAGGAAATCAAGGCCGAGCATTCCGAGCTCACGAAGGAGCGCCGGGAGCTGAAGGCCCTGCTCAAGGACGATGCTCTGCAGTGGGAGCGGCTGGCGGAGGAGATCCGCGCAACCCGCGAGAAGTACTCCAAGAAGACCGCGCTCGGCCGCCGCCGCAGCTCGTTCGCCGAGACGCCGGCGATCGAAGTCGACATCGAGCAGGCCCTGATCGAAAAGGAGCCGATCACCGTCATCCTGTCCGAAAAGGGCTGGATCCGAGCGATGAAGGGCCACCTCGACGACCTCTCCAAGCTCGACTTCAAACAGGGCGACGGGCTGAAGCGCTCGATCAAGGCGCACACCACCGACAAGCTCATCCTGTTCGCCACCAACGGCAAGTTCTTCACGATCGAAGCGACACAGCTGCCCGGCGGACGTGGCCACGGCGAGCCGCTGCGGCTGATGGTGGATCTGGAAGAGAACCACGATTTCAGGGAGATCTTCGTGCACGATCCCGGCCGCAAGCTGCTGGTCGCATCGACCAGCGGGCACGGCTTCATCGTTCCAGAGGAAGAGATCGTGGCGTCGACCCGCAAGGGCAAGCAGATCCTCAACGTCGACGAGCCGGCAGAGGCCTGCGTCTGCGTCCCAGCCGACGGCGATTGCGTCGCGGTCGTCGGCGAGAACCGCAAAATGATCGTCTTCAAGCTGGAGGAGTTGAACGAGATGACCCGCGGCAAGGGCGTCATTCTTCAGCGCTTCAAGGACGGTGACCTATCCGACGCCCGCGTGTTCGCGAAGGCCGACGGCCTCACCTGGCTGGACGCCGCGGGCCGGACCTTCACGCTGGCGTGGTCGGATCTCAAGGAATGGGTCGGCGAGCGCGGCCAAGCCGGTCGCCTGGCCCCGAAGGGCTTCCCGAGATCGAATTCGTTCGGCCCGGCATTTCCAGGCTAGTCGGCAGTTCTCTCCCCGGCGTGACCATGCGTAGCCAAGCCACTCTCAGCACCGCACTTGCACTGGCTCTGGCGGGTGCGCTGGTAACGATGCCGGCTGCCGCCCAACCCTGCTCACGGGCCGATTTCGAAAGCGTCGTCGATCAGGCGTCGGCGCTGCTGCGCGATCTCGTCCAGCGCAATACCGCGGAATTCCAAGGCAAGCTGCGCGCCTTGCGGCAGAAGCGCAGCTGGAGCCAGGAGCAGTTCGTGAAGGAAGGCGCCCGCTTCGTCCAGGATGAGAAGATCGCCGAGTTCGACGAACAGAGCGCGCGCCTGCTCGCAAAGATCAATCAGGGCGGAGACAGCGGCGGCAAGACACCGGACTGCGCCGTCCTGGGCGAGTTGCGCGCCACGATGAAGTCGCTGGTGGAAGTGCAGGAAGCCAAATGGCGCCACATGAACGATGAGATCGATGCGGAGATGGCGAAATGAATTCGCATGCAGGCGCCATGACTGCCCATAACATTTCCGCCGATCCGAAGTTCCAGGACGCACTCAGGCAGATCTTCGAGGAGAGCATTCCGTTCTGCCGTCTGCTCGGCCTCAAGCTGCATTTCGGCGAAACCGGGCTCGACATGAGTATGGAGCGCAAGCCGTTCATGCTCGGCAATTGGATGGCCGGCCGGCTGCACGGCGGCGTGATCGCCTCGATCCTCGATTCCCTCGCGGGCGCGGCCGTCTTCTACCGGCTGGCTCAGCTTCATCCGCGCCGCACGGTCGCCGAGCAAATCGCGGACTTCGATCGGCTCGCGACGATAGACCTGCGCGTCGACTATCTGCTACCGGCAAAAGCCGACGCCTTCCGGGCAAGTTCGCGAGTGACGCGGCTGGGCCGCAATGTCGCCAGTGTGACGCTGGAGTTGCGCGACGACGCGCAAAATCTCATCGCGACCGGTGCCGCCGCATTCGTGATCCGGCCGGACGCGGCTTGAGGGTGCTCAATCGCCGCCGTCCTGCGGCAGCTCGCGCGGCACCCACCCGTTGGGTCCAAGCACCTGGAGCGGCGTGAAGCGCGACTTGTATCGCATCTTGCGCGACTCCTGGATCCAGTAGCCCAGGTACAGGTAGGGCAATCCCAGCGCCTTGGTGTGCTGGACGTGATCGAGGATCATCAGCGTTCCCAACGACCGGTCGTCGCAGAGCGGATCGTAGAACGAATAAACCATCGAGACGCCGTCGCTCAGGCGGTCGCACAGCGCCACGGCGAGCAGCGGCCATTTCTCGATCCGGCTGCCGTCCGGGGTCGAAGGACGCAGCCGATACTCCGTGATGAAGGTGTCGATGATCGAGTCCTCGATCATCATGGCGAAATCGAGCACGGACATGTCCGCCATGCCGCCGTCGCCGTGGCGGTGCTCGATGTAGGAGCGGAAGAGCGCGTATTGCTCCGACGTCGGCGTAGCGGGAATGCGCCGGGAGACGAGATCGCCATTGCGCCGCAGCACCCGGCGCATGGTCCGGCCCGGCTCGAATTCGTCGACTTGAACACGCACCGGCACGCAGGCGCGGCACCCCTCGCAATAGGGCATGTATGCGATGTTCTGGCTGCGCCGGAACCCGCCACGCAGAAGGGTATCGACAAGCGCAACCGGCTTGTCGTGCGTCAGGTGGGTGAACAGCTTCCTCTCGCTGCGGCCCGGCACATAGGGGCAGGACTGCGAGGCCGTCACGTAGAACTCGGGAAACTGCTTGTGCTGCTCTGTCATGTGAACCTCGGCGATCCGGGGGCGGATCGCGGGAGAATGATAGTCGGGGGGACACGGCCCGATCAAGGTTGTGAGCATCTGCCGTCGGGCCGCCCGGGTTGCAGCCTCCACGCGAGCGAGGCGAGGGAGGACTGACGGTTGGCGCTACAGTCCCGCCTGCTGTAGCATGGCGGCTGGCCACGGCCGCAGCCGCGATCAGCGGGATGAGCCCGGCCTCCATCGGACGACGAGCGGAACACAGGAGCAGCGCCTCATGCAGCCATTCGGATCCATACTCACGGCTCTCCGGGCCGGCACCCTAGCCCTGGCACTCGCGTCCGGCGCGAGCGCGCAGACGTTGACCATCGGCGTACGCGGCGGTCCCGATTCGATCGATCCGCACTTCACCGCCACCGGCACGCACGCGGAGGCGCTCAAGCACATCTACGACACGCTGGTGTGGTCGGGCGACGGGCTCGAGCTGGAGCCGCGACTGGCTGAAAGCTGGAAGCCCCTCAACGACACGACCTGGGAATTCAAGCTGCGCAAAGGCGTCAAGTTCCACGACGGCTCGGACTTCACCGCGGCGGACGTGAAGTTCTCGATCGAGCGCATTCCCGTCGTCGCCGGCCCCAACCCGACGACGATCTACGTGCGCCGGGTCAAAGAGACGAACATCGTCGACCCGCATACGGTTCACATCGTCACGGACGGCCCGGCCCCGGTACTGCCCAACGACTTCATACGCCTCTTCATCGTTTCCTCGAAGGCCGCCGCAGGCCTCACCAAGGAGACCGCCAACGAGGCGTTCAACTCCGGCAAGGCCGCGATCGGCACCGGCCCGTACAAGTACGTCTCCTGGCAACCGAAAGGCGATCTCGTGATGGATCGCTTCGACGGCTACTGGGGCGCCAAGGAACCCTGGGCACGCCACGTGCGCAAGGAGATCGCGAACGACGCGGCCCGCGTCGCCCAACTCAAGGCCGGCCAGCTCGACCTGATCACGCGTGTTCCCGCCACCGACGTTGCCGCACTCAAGCGCGACCCGAAGCTGGCGGTGCAGACGATAGAGACGGTCTACGTCTTCAACGTCGAACTCGACATGCGCGACGCGCCGCCCGCAGGACAGATCCTTGCGAAGGACGGTGCGGCGCTGCCGAAGAACCCGCTCCTCGACGTGCGCGTCCGCGAAGCCATCGATCTCGCGATCGACCGGAAGGCGCTCGCCGAAATCGCGATGGAGGGGCTCGGCTCACCGACGAGCCAGATGGTGACCCCGTCGATCTTCGGGTTCAACAAGGCGCTGCCCGAGCGCAAGTACGACGTCGCGGCGGCCAAGAAGCTGCTGGCGGACGCCGGCTATCCGAACGGATTCAAGATCCAGTTCGCGTTCACACAGGACCGTCTGCCGGGTGACCGGCAGGTCGGAACCTCGATCGCCCAGATGCTGGCAGCGATCGGCATCGATGCCGTCCCCAACGCGCAGCCCGCCGCCGTCTTCTTCCCTGCGCGCACCAGAGGCGAGTACTCCATGTCCATGTCCGGGTGGGGCACACTCACCGGCGAAGCCCACTACACCCTGTCCTCGCTGGCCCACTCCAACGACAAGGACAAGA
Source organism: uncultured Hyphomicrobiaceae bacterium (assembly GCA_964389095.1). Classification (GTDB taxonomy): domain Bacteria; phylum Pseudomonadota; class Alphaproteobacteria; order Rhizobiales; family Hyphomicrobiaceae; genus JABFRJ01. The sequence goes on along the minus strand of CAYMEB010000253.1, from coordinate 1,006 downwards.
AGATGGGGGCGTTCAACGTGTTGGGTTACAAGAACCCGGAGATGGACAAGCTCCTCCAAGACGCGGCCGTCGAGATGGACGAAGGCAAACGCCGCACGCTACTCGAGAAGGCCAACGAACTGGTCCTCAAGGATCGTCAGCGCCTCCCGATCGTGGCCGTGGGTTCCGCCTGGGCCATGCAGAAGGACAAGGTGACGATCAAGGCGCGCGTCGACGAGGATACGATGGCCATGAACATCAAGCCGGCCAAGTGACGGCCCGCCGAGCACCGACCTGACAATTCGAGAGGGGCGGGAGCCGATCCCGCCCCAATTTCGTTTCTCGCCAGCGGCCGGCGGTAGATCAGAAGTCGGATGCGATGCCGCCCTTTTCCCAATCCCCGTAGCGGGTCGGCTCCGGCCCCTTGCGGCCGCCGATTTCGGGCGGCGCGTCCGCACGCGCGGCGGCGTCCTTCCTGCGGGCCTCCGCCTCCGCCAGCGCACGCTGCGCTTCGGGGGTGAGCTTGCGCGGAGGCTCGGCAGAAGGCTCCCGGGTGTCAGGGGGGGCGACGGCGTCGTCCTGCCGCTCATTCATTGGAAAGTCCTCCGTTTGCGCACCGCGCGGATCGTCGCCATATAGCATGAGCACGGGATTGACCGGGAGCGGCCCTCGCTCCGGCAGGGCCAAGGCTGGCAAGGGAGCGTCTCGATGCCGATGAATTTCGCCCGAACCGCGCTGTTGTTGGCCGTGCTCACGGGCATTCTGGTCACCATGGGCGCCCTGCTGGGCGGGAGCACGGGCGCGGTGATCGCCTTCGTGGTGTCGCTTGCCATGAACCTGTTCAGCCTGTGGAAGTCGGACAGCATGGTCTTGCACATGCACAGGGCTGAAGAGGTCGACGCCCAATCCGGTGGTCAATACTACGAAATCGTACGGCAACTCGCCGAGCGGGCCGAGCTGCCGATGCCGCGCGTTTACGTGATGCACAATCCCCAGCCCAACGCGTTCGCCACCGGGCGAAGTCCCG
>CAYMEB010000252.1:0-6787 GCA_964389095.1 uncultured Hyphomicrobiaceae bacterium | reverse complement strand
CAGACGATCCACTTATCCAAGCGGAGATTCTGTCCGAACGAGCGGGGCCAGCTCACTTCCAGCGATCAATCCAATCTGGATTGACGCTGATCGAACTGCGCTCGGTCCAACCTGTTCGCTGGTTCTCAAAAAGCTGAAGTGGATTCCGCAGACCTGCCTTATTTGGCTTGCCCTTGAAGTTCGTAGCTAGCCCGAATGGCTTACGGCTTGATATGCGCCGTTCGAGCGTTGCCTCGTTCTTTGCCTTAACTTTCTCCAGAATTGGCACTGCTTCATTGCGGCGCACGAGAACATCGTAAGCGTCGAGATGGCGCGCTACGATCTGCCCGGTGGGCTCACCATCCCAGATTGTTTGGATTTCACATGCTCCGTTGTGTTCGCGACACCAGAGAAAGTACGAGATACCACCCCTAATCTTCACGCCGGGAAAAGCTTCATAAAGCTTCGGGTAGTCAACAATGCGTTTCAGTCGCTTGTCTGAGAGCATTCGCTCACGATACTTGTCCAGCCCTTTGCCGCCAGCCATCCAGCGCGAGGGAGTGACCATGACGAGAAAGCGGGGATCAAGCTCGATCGCCTTCTCAACAAACATCTGATAGATCGGCGCGGCGCTTGTCCCAAACCCACCATCGTCTAACTGATACGGCGGATTGCCGATGACCACGTCGAACTGCATGTCGCCTCCGAACAGCTCGGCAATGCGAGCCTTGATGTTGTCAGTATGGATGAAAGCGTAAGCGTGGGTTTCCAGCTCCTCGCCCCGGTCAAGGGTTGTCTGGCTTGCGCCGCAGTAGCGGCACTTGCCGTTCTCCCAGGTATGCTCAAGCCGCTCGAACCAGATGTTGCCTCTGTCGTGAGTGAAGCTCTTGGCAATCGAGTGCGTGCCGGTCGCATGTTTCGAGCAATACAGGCTCCGACGGGCGAGCAGGCTGGTCAGCTTGGTAATCCCAATGCCGAAAACCTGCTTCGTCAGGATATGATCGACGCGCGCTTCGAGGTTTGGAATCTTGTCTGTCAGCCCTTTGGTAAGGCGACTGGTGATTCCACGAAGAAACACGCCTGACTTCGTGCACGGATCGAGAAATCGGACTGTGGGATCGGCCCAGAGATTGGAGCCGGCATTTTCCGCCGCCCAGGCATCGGCCAGCGTGTCGAGCATCCGGTTCGCAAACTCGGGCGGCGTGAAGACCTCGTCGTTCGACAGATTGGCGATGCACGTCAGCACATCGGGGTTGCGCCCGCGAAGGGCAAAGCCAGCCTGCATGCTCATGCAGCCTCCTGCGGCAATCAATCCGCGGCCATCGCAAGATCGCGAACCGTCATCGGCGGATAGGTCTTCGTCGGCGTGAAGATTTCATGCTTCCCGAGATGCGCAAAGAGAGACCCCTCCGCGCTGAAGGCCGACGAGCCGGTCAATACATCCAGGCGAAAGTCCCGTCGCTGGAACTTGCCACGGCCGATGTAACCCCACTCGGCAAAAGTGATCGGCGCGCCATCCTGCGCCCGCATCGTCAGCGCGTCGCCGTGCACTATGTTTTGCGCCAATACGAAGGAGGCCGCTCGATAGCAATCGTCGGCCGGGTCGATCTTCAGATAATCGCCCAGAATTTCGAGCATGTTTGCCCGACACTCAGCGATGTTGTCCGGAAGGAGTTCGATCCCGTAGGCGCACATCAGCGCCACGAGCGCATAGTGCTTTTTCTCGAAGTCCGATTTGCCGAACTTCGCATCGACAGCGGCAAGCTTGCGCTGAAGAACCCGGACCAGAAAGTTTCCGCTGCCGCAGGCTGGCTCTAAGAATCGCGCGTCGATGCGCTCGGTCTCGCCCTTCACAAGATCGAGCATGGCGTCCACGAGCCAGGCAGGTGTGAACACCTCCCCGTGATCCGCGACGCGTCTTTTGGATTTGATCAGACTCACCTAGTCGTGCTCTCAGCCTCAACTACAGTTACGCGTCATCGCGTTGCATAAGTCTCGGTAAGGTGCCACAGGCGAGAGAGCTTGAGCGACCACCTAGGCTTGTCGTGATAGGTCAGCTGTCCTTCGAATCGAGGATCGGCTTGCATCTTATGCCCTTGACGCCGGATGGCACAACACGTTCGCGAGTCATCCACCGGAGTTGTCAAGAACTTCGTTCACCAGGATGGGACCCCATGTATATGCCTCTGCGGGCGTCAGCATGAAAGGCAGCTCATGGATGGCATGCGGAACTCACGTTCGGAGCGGGTCAAAGCAAGTAGCTTAGCTGGGCCGATGTCGGCTTCCTCTGCGTTCCGACGTCCTTTCCCCGTGATGGAGCAAATCCGCCGGCAGCATGCCGTCGTGCGCCACGGCCCCCGCGGGAGCGGGCGTCGCTTCACAAAGAGATCGTGACGTGGCGGATCGAGGGTTCCTCGGCGGCGGCCGTAATCGCAAATCCGAGCTTGCGGCAGAGCGCCAGCATGGCCTCGTTCTCGGCCAGGACTTCGCCATGGATCTCGGAGAGCCCCTCCGCCCGCGCGTAGTCGAGCAACAGCCGCATCAGGTGCTCGCCGAGGCCCTGCCGTTTGCGGTCGGAGGCGACGAGGATTGCGAACTCGGCACGCCGGTAGTCGGGGTCCGCGATCAGACGCACCACGCCCGTGATGTCGTCGCCTGCCGACTGGAGCGCGACGAAGGCCATCTCGCGGGCGTAGTCGATCTGGGTCAATCGCGCGATGAAGCGATGGGACAGATGCGGGGATGCAACGAAGAAGCGCATGCGGCGGTCGCGGGCGTCGACCCGTGCCAGGAAGCGGTCGTAGAGGTGCTCGTCCGCGGGCCGGATCGGCCGCACGTGGACGGGGGTCCCGTCGTCGAGCGTGGTGTCGAGCTGCCAATGCGCCGGATAGGGCCGGATCGCGGGAAGTGTGCGTGCCGCGTCGCCGGGAAGCGAGATCCTGGCTCTGGCGTCGAGCGCGATGACACCGCTTTCGTCGGCGAGCAGGGGATTGACATCGATCTCGCGGATTTCCGGGTGGCTCAGGACGAGCGTGCCCAGATTGACCAGGGCCGCGGCGAGTGCTTCGAGATCGGCCGCAGGACGGTCCCTGTAGCCCGCGAGGAGGCGGGCCACGCGGGTTTCCCGGATCAGGTCACGGGCGAGGTTGGCATCGATCGGCGGAAGCGCCTGGACGATGTCGCGGACGACCTCGACGGCCGTGCCGCCGGCGCCGAACATGAGCATGGGACCGAAGGTCGGGTCCTCGCTGGCCCCGAGGAAGAGTTCGTGCGCCCGCGGCCTGTCGATCATGGGCTGGACCGCGAAGCCGTCGATCCGCGCATCGGGTCTCGCGCGGGCGATCCGCGCGAGCATCGCGGTGGCTTCGGCGGCGGCCTCCTGCGGCGTCGGGATCGCCAGCCTGACGCCGCCCACCTCGGTCTTGTGCGGGATGTCGCGCGAGACGACCTTGATGGCGCACCTGGCCGAGCCGGCGAGCACGTCGGCAGCAGCGCGCTCGACATCGGCGGGTGAGCGGGCCAGGCGTGTCGTCGTCACGGGAATGGCGTAGGCTTCCAGCAGCGCCTTCGTCTCGATCTCCGAGAGGGTAGTCCGCCCCTGTGCCTGCGCGGCGAGGATCACGCCCCGTGCCGCCGCGGCGTCGAAGCGGACGTCGCGGCCCAAGGGCGGCGTGCGCATCAACGCGGTTTGCGCGCGGGCATGCCCGACGAGGTACATGTAGCCCTCGATCGCTGCGGCCGGCGTGTCGAAGGTCGCGATGCCGGCGCCGGCGAAGATCTTCCGGGCCGGCTCCGCCGCCTGTGCGCCGAGCCAGCAGGTGAGGACCGGCGGGTCGAGCTTTCGTTCGCGCCTGCGTGTGCCGACCAGGTCCACGACGCGGCGAGCGACGTCGGTGCTCGATGCAAGGGCAGTGGGGCAGTTCATGACCAGCACGGCATCGGCGGCGTCGCAATCCAGAAGGTGGCCGAGGGCGCGGACGTAGCGCTCGCCGTCGGCGTCGCCGATGATGTCGACCGGGTTCGCCTTGGACCAGGCTCCCGGCAATACAGCGTCCAGGGCGGCACGCGTGGGTGCGGGGAGTTCGGCGGGCAGGCCATGAAGGTCGGCCAGACGATCCGCGGCGAGGACGCCCGCGCCGCCGCCGTTGGTGAGGATCATCAGCCGCTCACCCTCGAGCCGGGGAAGCCGCGACAGGATTTCCGCCGCTTCGAACAGGTCCGCCAGTTCGCGCACCCGAACGAGGCCGGCCCGCCGGAATGCCGCGTCGTAGGCTGCATCCGATCCGGCCATGGCACCGGTGTGCGACATCGCGGCTCGCGCGCCCGCGGCGTTCCTGCCGGCTTTGAGCACGATGACCGGCTTGGTGCGCGCCGCGCGACGGGCGGCCGACATGAACTTCGGGGCAGCGGTCAGTTGTTCCATGTAGATCAGGATCGCGCGGCTGCGCACGTCCCCGGCCAGATAATCCAGGAGATCGCCGAAATCGACATCGGCCATGTCCCCCAGTGAGATGACGTGCGAGATGCCGACACCCCGCGCGCTGACCCAGTCGACGAGCGCGGTCACGATCGCGCCCGACTGGGAGATCAGGGCCAGGTCGCCCGCCGGCGGCATGCGGTGGCCGAAGCTCGCGTCCAGTCCGATCGCCGGCAGCATCAGGCCGAGACAGTTGGGGCCTTGGATCCGCAGCAGGTGGGGGCGGGCCGCATCCAGCATGGCCTGCCGCAACGTTGCATTCACCCCGGCGGAGATCACCACCGCCGCACGCACCCCCTTCGCGCCGAGCTCGGCCACGATCGCCGGCACGGTCGGCGCCGGAGTGGCGATCACGGCCAGGTCGGGGATATCGGGAAGCTCCGTTATCGAAGTCCAGCAAGGGCGTCCGTCGATTTCGCCGTGTTTCGGGTTCACGAGATGGACCGGACCGGTGAACCCGCCTTTCGCCAGGTTCTCCGCGACGATCCGGCCGATCGAACCGGGCTTCTGGCTCGCCCCGATCAGAGCGACGGAGCGCGGCGCGAGGAGCTTGTCGAGATTGCGGATGGTCATGCGCGCCTTTCGGCTTGCGGGGACGAGGTGGCGAACGGGCCGGCAGATTGAACCGGGGGAGATGGCCGTGCACTGCGATAGCGCAAATCCTCTCACGGGAAGGGCGAAGCAAAAGCTTTCGCGGGCGTCCGTTCCCGCGGTGCGGATTGCACCACATTGCAGGCCGGCCGTCTCGTGCGATAGAACGCGATGAAGGTCGGTTGGTAACGGATCGGCCCCGAGCAGGAGCCGTTCGCATGGCTGTCCGACAGCCCCGCCGCAGTCGCATCGAGGGTGCAATACCGATCGGCGAAGTGCTTTCTGGCGACCACATCCTGCGCATTCCCGGATTTTATCAGCGCGACTTCTGCTGGACGGTTGAAGAGGCCGTCGAGCTGCTGCGCGATCTGCTGGGGACGATGGACCGCAACGGAAGCGCGGCTGCTGGCCCATACCTGCTCGGCATGTTCGTGTTCGCGGCGATCGAGCGCGGGGTAAGGGAGGTGGTCGATGGCCAGCAGCGGCTCACCACGCTGGTGATCCTGCTCGCGTGCCTCAGGGATCGTGCCGAGGATGCCGGGGTCGCGGACGAACTCGATGCCTTGATCGCCCGGAAGGCTTCCGGCGGCGGTCGGGAGGCGCTCCTCCTGCCCAAGGACGAGGCGGCGGATTTCCTCCGGCGTGCGATACAGGATCGCGGCGCCACGGGCGTCGAACTGGTCGCGCCGGACGGAGATGCGGACGCGGCCGGGATTCTCGCGATCCGGGCGACCTTTCTCGAGGCTCTCGACCGCATGTCGCCGGAGCGCCGTCGAGCGCTCGGCCGCTTCATCGCCGACGACTGTCACGTGGCGGCAGTGACAATCCCCGATGCCGACCGTGCGCCGGAGGTGTTCGCTCAGTTGAACCTGCGCGGACGCCCTCTTCTGTTCACCGATCGCCTCAAAGCCGACATCGTCAGCCAGGTGCCGACGGAGCGCCGCCTCCCCGCCGCGCTCGAGTGGGACCGGATCAAGGATCGCCTGGGCGAGACGTTCCACGTCTCGGGAGGCGGGCGGCGAAATCTGTTCAGCTACATCGCCGATCTCTATGGAACCGAGCCGAGGGGGCGGATCGAGGACAACATCCGCGCCCTGGCGCGCGTGGATGGCCCGGAGCGCTTCATCGCCGAACACCTCGCGCCGGTCGGAGACACGCTTGCCGACATCGAGCAGAAGCGGTTCGAGGGCGGCCGTCAGCAGCGCGAGATCGCGGCCTTCCTCACCTATCTGTCTTGGCTCCCGCAACGCGACTGGGTGGCGCCGGCATTGTATTACATTTCCCGCCGTCGTAGCGAACCGGTGAAGGTCTTGCGGTTCCTGCGGGCGCTGGATCGCTATGCCTACGCGGCCATGATCCTCGGCGGCGCATCCAGGCGCAGGGCCGAGCGCTTCGAGCGGGTGATCGATGCCCTGAAGCGCGCGCCGGACGAGGTGGAGCCCGCGACGCTGCTGGTCCTCAGCGAGGGCGAGGTTCGCACCTTCTGGCAGAACGTCACCTTCAGACTGGAAGGCGGCGAGGCCAAGCTGGTGCTGCTGCGGGTCCATGTCCGTCTGCTGCGCGAGGCCGGGCGGCGCGGGGTGATCGCCGAGGCGGAGGAGATCCTTACCGAGCGGACCAATATCGAGCATGTCCTGCCGCTCAATCCGCGCGCGCAGAGCGACTGGCTCAAGACCTTCGGGGCCGAGCACGGTCAGTGCGCGCGCTATCCCGGCAATCTCTTCCTCGTGCCAGAGAGCG
>CAYMEB010000251.1:0-6817 GCA_964389095.1 uncultured Hyphomicrobiaceae bacterium | reverse complement strand
TCGAGCCGATCGCCATCACGCCTGCTGAGCGGAGCTGCTATTCAGAGGTTCCCTTACTTGTGCGGCCAAAGGGGACTGGCTATGATCCGCCCGAGAGTCGGAACGTGCCGGGCGGCACGCAGAATCGTGCGCCCGAACAAAGCGCGACCTGCTGAGTAATGCGTTGGGGAGGATGTAGATTTGTCTTCAGGATCCGAACTCGAAGGCGCGCGTGCGCCTGCGGGGGTGTTGAAGTCGCCCCAAGATTTCGCAGCGGGCATTTTCCTCCTCGTCTTCGCCGCCATTGCCCTGCTGGGGGCCTGGGACCTGAAGTTCGGCCAGCTCAGGGGGATCGGGCCCGGCCTGATGCCGAAGGTGACGGCGGCGATCCTCTGCTCTTTCGGGATTGCGCTTCTCGTGACCTCCTTCATGTCTCGCGGGAGCATTCTGGAGCGCTGGTCGCTGCGCGGGCCGCTGTGCGTCCTCGGCGCCGTCTTGCTGTTCGCCCTCACGATCCGTGGCGCGGCGTTCACATCTTTGGGTATCGCCGTGCCGCCGCTGGGCCTTCTGGTCGCAGGGCCGCTCGCCGTCATCGTGTCCGCGCTCGCGGACAAGGACACCCGCCTTTTCGAGGTGGCGATCTACGCGGCCTTGATCACGGCCCTTTGCGTCGGGCTGTTCAAGTTCTTATTGCGGCTGCCGATTCCGATCGCGCCCTGGCTGCTCGGTTACTGAGGAGCTTGGCAGCATGCTCGATCTGATCTCGAACCTGCAGCTCGGCCTGAGCGTCGCGCTCTCCCTGCAGAATCTCTCACTCTGCTTTCTCGGCTGCCTGATCGGCACCCTGATCGGGGTTCTGCCCGGCGTCGGCCCGATCGCGACGATCGCGATGCTGCTGCCGATCACGTTCGGGCTGCCGCCGGTCGGCGCCCTGATCATGCTCGCGGGAATCTACTACGGCGCCCAGTACGGTGGCTCGACCACGGCGATCCTGGTCAACATCCCGGGCGAGGCGACGAGCGTCGTCACGGTGCTCGACGGCCACCAGATGGCCAAACAGGGCCGCGCGGGCGTCGCGCTCGGCATCGCGGCGATCGGCTCCTTCATCGCCGGTACCGTCGCAACGGTGGTCATCGCGGCGCTCGGCGCCCCGCTGACGAAGATGGCCCTGTTGTTCGGCCCTGCCGACTACTTCTCGCTGATGGTCCTCGGCCTGATGTTCGCGGTGGTGCTGGCTCGCGGGTCCGTGCTCAAGGCGATCGCGATGATCGTGTTCGGCATCCTGCTGTCCACGGTCGGCACCGACCTGGAAACCGGCGAGGAACGCCTCACTTTCGGTTGGACGGAGATTTCCGACGGCATCGACTTCGCCGTGATCGCGATGGGCATTTTCGGGTTCGCGGAGATCGTAAAGAACCTGGAGAATCCCGAGGCCCGTGACGTGGTTCGCAGTGAGGTCGGCCGGCTCCTGCCGAACAGGAGCGAGATGCGCCAGTCGGCTTTGCCAATCGCGCGCGGCACGTTCCTCGGCTCCTTGCTCGGGCTTCTCCCGGGCAACGGCGCGGTTCTCGGCCCGTTCGCCTCCTATACGCTGGAGAAGAAGCTCGCCAAGGACCCGTCGCGCTTCGGCCAGGGTGCGATCGAGGGCGTCGCGGGGCCAGAGTCGGCGAACAATGCCGGCGCGCAGACCGCGTTCATTCCCTTGCTCACGCTCGGCATCCCGCCCAACGCGGTGATGGCGCTGATGGTTGGCGCCATGACCATCCACGGCATCGTGCCCGGCCCGCAGATCATCTCCAAGCAGCCGAACCTGTTCTGGGGCATGATCGCCTCCATGTGGATCGGCAACGTGATGCTGCTGATCATCAACCTGCCGCTGATCGGGCTGTGGGTCCGCCTGCTCAAGGTGCCCTATCGACTGATGTTCCCCTCGATCGTGCTGTTCTGCTGCATCGGCATCTACTCGATCAACAATTCCTCGATCGACGTGGTGATGACCGCGGCCTTCGGCCTCTTCGGCTACGCGCTGATCAAGTTCGGCTTCGAGCCGGCGCCGCTGCTGCTCGGTTTCGTGCTGGGCAAGCTGATGGAGGAGAAGCTGCGCCAGGCGCTGGTGATCTCGCGAGGCTCGTTCATGACGTTCGTGGAGCGGCCGCTGTCGGGCACGCTGCTGGCGCTGTCGGCGATCCTGCTGCTCATCGTCCTGCTGCCGTCGATCAGGAAGAGCCGTGAGACGGTCTTCACCGAGTAAAGCCCGCTGCGCATCGCCGCGGCGGTTGTCAGGACGTCCAGAAGGAGGAAGTATGAAGTCTGTCGTTATCAAACTGCTCTCGGCCGCGGCAATGTGGATCGCGCCGTCCCTGGCCATGGCGCAGGCCTGGCCGAGCAAGCCGATCACCGTGATCGTGCCGTTCGCGGCCGGCGGTCCCACCGACGTGGTGGCGCGCCTGATCGGCGAGCACATGTCGCGCACGCTCGGCCAGCAGCTCGTGGTGGAAAACGTCGGCGGCGCCGGCGGCTCGACGGGCATGACGCGCGTCGCCCAGGCGGCCCCCGACGGCTACACCATCGGCGTCGGCAACATGGGCACCCAGTCGGCCGCTCCCGCATTGTATCCCAACCTGAAGTACGACCCCGCGAAGTCCTTCGAGCAGGTCAGCATCCTGAACTACACGCCTCAGGTGATCGTTTCGAAGAAGGCCTTGGAGCCGACCGACCTCAAGGCGTTCCTCGACTTCACCAAGGCCAACAGCGAGAAGATGAGCTACGGCCACGCCGGCGTCGGCTCGATCTCCCATGTCTCCGGTCTGGTCTTCAACTCGCAGCTCGGGTTCAAGCCCGCCCTGGTCGCCTATCGAGGGACGGCGCCGGCGCTCAACGATCTCGTCGGAGGCCAGATCGACTACATGGTCGATCAGGCGCTGAACGTGATCCCGCAGATCAAGTCCGGCACCATCAAGGCCTACGCGGTCGCCGCGCCGGAGCGGCTCGCGAGCCTTCCCGACGTGCCGACCACGAAGGAAGCCGGGCTCGACTTCATCTTCAGCGCCTGGAACGCGATGGTCGCGCCGAAGGGCACGCCGAAGGAGATCGTCGACAAGCTCGTCGCGGCCGTGATCAAGGCGCTCGACGACCCAGCGATCCAGGCGCGCTACGTCGAGCTGGGCTCCACCGGTCCGAAGGGCGACGACCGCGGACCTGCCGGCCTGCAGAAGCTGGTCGAGAGCGAGGTTGCGCGCATCACGCCGGTCATAAAGGCTGCCGGCGTCACCGGCAACTGATGGAACGATGGACTTGCGCCCGCGCGGCGCCGATTGAAGGGGCGACGGCCGAGGCCGTCGCCCCTTTTTTGTTCCGCACCGCCAGTATGTCCCCACGATGGCGCGTTGTCCCCGTCAGCCACCTCACTTATGCATTAACACCTCAGTTTCAGGGACAGGGACCATGACCGACCTCGATCGTTACGCACACTACACGGCGCTGAAGTTCGCCCGGCCGAGGCCTCGCGTGCTGGAGGTGATCCTGTCGAGGCCGGGCAAGCTCAACGCGCTGGACGAGGCAGGCCATCGCGAGCTCGGCGAGATCTTCAGGGACGCCGATCGAGATCCCGAGGTGAGTGTGATCCTGCTACGCGGAGAGGGGGGTACGTTCTCGGCCGGCGGCGACCTCGGCATGGTCAAGCGCATGAGCAAGGACTGGCATGTCCGCACGCGCATCTGGAAGGAGGCGAGCGACCTCGTCTACAACGTCGTCAACTGCACCAAGCCGGTCGTCAGCGCCATCGAAGGGGTGTGCGTGGGCGCCGGCCTCGCGGCTGCGATGGTCTCCGACATCACGATCGTCGGCAGGCGCGCCAGGATCATCGACGGACATACGCGACTGGGCGTCGCCGCGGGCGATCATGCCGCGATCATCTGGCCGCTGCTGACCGGAATGGCGAAGGCCAAGTACTACCTGATGACCTGCGATCCGCTGACCGGGGAGGAGGCCGAGCGGATCGGTCTCGTCTCGATGGCCGTCGACGACGCCAAGGTGATCGAGAAGGCCTACGAGGTCGCGGACAAGCTGGTGGCCGGCGCGCCGGCCGCGATCCGCTGGACGAAGATGGCGCTGAACAACTGGCTGCGGATGGCCGGGCCGACCTTCGACGCGTCGCTCGCCATGGAGTTCATGGGCTTCTCCGGGCCGGAACTGCAGGAAGGGATCGCCGCGCTCAAGGAGAAGCGCCGTCCGCAGTTCGATCCGAAGGACCCCTTCTGAGGCGGGAGCGGATTTCGGCGCACTGCGCGGGAGCATCCCCCGGGCGAAAGCGCGGTGCGCCTGCGGGTTTCAGGCGCGCTTGCGGCCTTTTCACCCATCCCGGCGAAGACCGCGGAGATCGGGGCGTAGAGACAGCCACGGTGCAGCGCGCCAGCGAGTCCGCCGGTGAACTGCCGCAGGACGCGCCGCTGCCCGGAGTCTTCAGGATTGCAGGCGGAGCTGCGCGGCCGCGCCGATCTGGCGCCACACCCGTTGCGAGGCGCGGAACGACTCCAGGTGCTCGACGATACGGCGGGCGACCGGCCCGCTCGAGGCAATCCGCGCCAGGGCGTCCCGCGATGCGGTGCGCGCCTCGGCGACCATGTCGTCGGGAAGCCATGACACGGTGACGCCCGAGGCCGCGATCTGCTCGATCGCCTTGGCATTCGCGGCCTCGCACTCGGCCAGCGCGATGTCGTGCTCAGCGCGTGACGCCGCTTCGACGACGTCGCGGAGCCGGGACGGAAGGGCCTGCCATCGATCGAGCGAGATCAGCAGCTCGCTCGGTCCGTTGGGTTTGTTGAAGCCGGGAAACGCATAGAACTTGGCGATCTTCGAGAGGCCCAGCGGAAGATCGTTGACGGGTGCGAGAAGCTCGACGGCGTCGACGACACCGCGCTCGAAGGCGGCATAAGTCTCCCCTGGCGGCACGGCGATGGCCAGCGCGCCGAGGGCTGCGTAGACCTCGCCTCCGATCCCCGTGGCCCTGATGCGCAGTCCCTTGAGGTCGGCCAGGGAGCGGATGTCCTTGCGGAACCAGCCGGCGGCGGACGGGCCGGTATTGCCGCCGATCAGGGGCTTCACGCGGAACGTCGCATAGAGTTCGTCCCAGAGCTGTTGGCCGCCCGACTGCAGCCACGCCATGTGCTCGACCGGTCCTGGGCCGAAAGGGACAGTGGTGAAGACCGGCGCGGCCGCCATCTTGCCGCCCCAGAACAGGGCTGCGGTGTGGCCCATCTCGACGGTGCCGGTCGAAACCGCGTCGAGAACCTGGAACGGGCCGACGATCTCGCCTGCTGCGAAGACTTCGACGGTGAGGGCGCCGTCGGTCATGATGGTGATGCGCTCCGCCAGCCGTCGCGCCGATACGCCGGGACCCGGCAGGTTCCGGTTCCACGAAGTGACGCAGCGCCACTTGAGGCCGCCCTGCGCGCGAGCGACGGCCGGTGCTGCGAGCGAGCCGGCGATGCCGGCCATGACGGTTCGGCGGGAGCTGGTCATGCGAGACGTCCGCGGTTGGTGATCGTTTCGGCATCGAGCCGGTGCAACACATCGAGGATCGCGACGGCGAACGATCCGGGACCTGCCGCGCGTTCGCCCGCGATCTCGCCGGCGACGCCGAGGCAGAGCAGCGCCGACGCTGCAGCGACGACGGGATCTGTCTCGACCGTGCGGAATGCGCCGATGAGCGCTCCTGCCGCGCACCCCAGGCCGGTGATCGCGGCCATGAACGGGTGCCCGTTCGCGATGCGGACGACGCGATCCCCGCCATCGATCCGGTCGACGGCGCCGGTGGTGACGCGGGCGTCGGCGCGGGCGAGTTCGCCGGGAGCGGCGGCCGCAAGCGCGCTCATCTCCCGCTCGTTGCCCTTCACGATGACCCCCGGCGCTGCCAGGACCGAGCGCGCGAGCGTCATGCGCAGCGGTGAGGCGTCGGCGAAGACCGGGTCGAGCACGATCGGTCGGCCGGCGGACGTTGCCGCCTCGAGCGCAATCGGGATCGCGGCCTCGCGGGCGGCGTCCATGGTGCCGAGGTTGACGAGCACCGCATCGGCGCTCCCCGACATCGCCGCCACCTCGGCGGCATGCGTCGCCATGGAGGCACGCACGCCGACCGCATGCAGCACATTCGCGGTGATCGCCTGTGCCACCGTGTTCGTGAGGCATTGCACACGCGGCGCGCGCGTGCGCAGGGCCGCGAGCAAGCGCGGCCCTGCAAGCCGGAAGTCAGCGGCGGAAGGCGTCGAGGTCGGTTCGTGCATCGCTCTTGCGTGGGTCAGCCCAGGCTTTGATTGGCGGCCTTGACCTTTTCCTTGTCGAGATAGACCTGCCCGCCCATCTCGCGGAATTTGGCGCTCATCTCCGCCATGCCTTTTTCCGCCTCGACCATCGCCGAGCGGCCGGCATTGGTCTTGGCCGCATAGTCGCGCACGTCCTGCGTGATCTTCATCGAGCAGAACTTCGGCCCGCACATGGAGCAGAAGTGCGCGACCTTGTGCGCCTCCTTCGGTAGCGTCTCATCGTGCATGGCGCGCGCGCTGTCGGGATCGAGGCCGAGATTGAACTGATCCTCCCAGCGGAACTCGAAGCGGGCGCGGGAAAGCGCGTCGTCGCGGAGCTGGGCGCCCGGGTGTCCCTTGGCGAGATCGGCCGCGTGCGCGGCGATCTTGTAGGTGATGACACCGTGCTTGACGTCGTCACGGTTGGGCAGGCCGAGATGCTCCTTCGGCGTGACATAACAGAGCATGGCGCAGCCGAACCAGCCGATCATCGCCGCGCCGATGCCCGACGTGATGTGATCGTAGCCCGGCGCGATGTC
>CAYMEB010000250.1:0-6831 GCA_964389095.1 uncultured Hyphomicrobiaceae bacterium | reverse complement strand
CGATATGCCGCCTTCACCGATTCACGCCGTCACCAACTTCCGCGCATAGCTCCGACGGCGCTTTGCTTGCCCGCTATCCCATGAAGGACGATATCATCGGCGCGTCTTACGCCGAGCATCCGATTTTCCGGGCAGTGCTGGCCGAAGACCGGACGGCGGGTACGATGATCACCGCGCTACCGCGCGCCGCCGAGAGCGGAAATGCCTCACCGCGTATGCTCGCGCCGCGCAAGGTTCAGGACTACCCCGTCGTCGTCAACCTCACTGTCCTGCAGGACGTCATTCTGAGCAACTGGTGGAGGACCGCCTACATTACCGGTATCTCGACCGCCCTGGCAGCATCGCTTCTCCTCGGGGCGCCGCTCTGGATCGTGAGACTCCTCGGGCGGCAGGAAGAGACACTCTTGGCACTCGACGAGGCCCGCGCCGCAGCCGAGGCGGCCGGCAACGCCAAAGCCGAGTTCCTGGCTCACATGAGCCACGAGATCCGCACCCCGCTCAATGCGGTCATCGGTCTGTCCAACCTACTCATTGATACAAAGCTCGACGCCAAGCAGAAGGAATTCGTCGGCATCATTGCTCGATCCGGAGATCATCTGCTCTCGCTGCTCAACAACGTGCTCGATCTGTCACGCCTGGAGGCCGGCCGGATCGACATCGAAGCAGGGCCCATCGATCTGGCAGATCTCGTCAAGGGCACCATCGAGACGGTGGACATCTTGAAGGGTACGAAGAGGCTGGATCTCAGCGGCACCTTTGACCCGGATGTGCCGCCCCTCGTGATCGGTGACCTCGGCCGGGTCACCCAGATCGTGCTCAATCTGTTGAGCAACGCGGCGAAGTACACGAGCAATGGAAGCATCAAGCTGCATGTCTCGGTCACCGAGCGCGGCGCGCGCCAATGCAAGCTCCGATTCACCGTCGCCGATACGGGACAGGGGATTTCAAGCGAGGACCAGGTGCGCTTGTTCCTGCCCTTCGAGCGAGGTCGTCGACAGCTTGGTAAGGACGCAGGAGGCTCAGGCCTCGGGCTTGCGATCAGCCGCCGCACCGTGGACCTCATGGGTGGACGGATGGGCGTGGAGAGCGAACCCGGCCGGGGCTCGAACTTCTGGTTCGAGCTCCCATTTGCCATCGGACAGTCCGAGGCGCTCACGCCGTTCCGGACCGAGATCGTGACGCCCACGCGGAGACTGCGCGTCCTCGTCGCTGAGGACACGCCAGCCAACCAAGCGCTGGTGCGGGCCGTGCTCGAGAAGATGGGGCATTCAGTTCAACTCGTCGGCGACGGCGCCGAGGCTATCGAAGCCGTGAAGCAAGGATACTTCGACGTCGTGCTGATGGACGTGCAGATGCCGCATGTCGATGGCTATGAGGCGACGCGACGAATTCGCGAACTGGACGGCACCATCTCAGCGATCCCCATCATCGGCGTCACCGCCTATGCCCGTGACGCGGATCGCCGTGCGGTCCTCGGCTGCGGCATGGATGAATACGTCTCGAAACCCTTCCGCCTGGTCACGCTCGCAGCTGCGTTGCAAAAGGTCACGGAGAACGGCAACCGTTTTCCTTGGTCAGGTCCGGATGAGCCATCGACGTTGGGTGTCGATATCGACTTCGATGAGACGGTCCTCGACACCCTCCTCGCCGCCGTGGGCAAAGAGACTTTTCGTGAGCTCGTCGGCGACTTCGAGACCACGATCGAAATGCTCCTGGCGAAGCTCGAGACAGCGATCGCGTCACGAGACGAGCAGAGCTTGCGCGTCACGGCGCATAGGCTCATCGGTGTTGTCGGACAGTTCGGCGGTAAGGCCGTTGCCGAAGCGGCGCGAGCTCTGGAGTTCGCGCGTGCGTCTCAATTGAACGAGGGTGCCAGGGACCTCATCGAGCGATGCCGTCGGTTGAGATCCGAGGTCCTGCAATGGATCCGGGAAAAGGCAGCGTCATGAGCTCGCGATCAGGCGTAATTGGATGTGATCGCGCCCGGAACTCTCTCTCCTCCGTCTATGCTGAGCCCGATGCCGTGCGACGGTTGGTAGACGTGCCCGCCCTCGCTGACGACTTTCTCAGCGCTTGATGTGTCGACTGAAGAAGCACTTGGTATTTACCGCAGTCGGATTTTAACGACGTGTTTATCTTCATCCTCTAAGTTCGTTGATGGACGCTGGCTACCGCTATGGGGCCGCGACTTCAACGGGATGGCCACCATGCTCTCGATCCGCAAGAACGAACCCGCGGCGACCGCCGTGGCGCCTTCGCCTCTCTCCGCCCCTCCATTGGCCGGGCGGCCCGCCACATCGGGGCCGTCTGTCATCGGTCAAGACCTCAGCATCGTCGGCAATCTCATTTCGGCAGGAGAGCTGCACATTCACGGGACGGTCCAGGGCGATATCCAAGGGGTCAACGTTCTCGTACGCGAGACCGCGAAGATTACCGGCACGATATCCGGGCAAGAGGTCATCGTTCACGGCGAGGTCATGGGATCGGTCAAGGCGGAGCGCGTCGTTCTCGCCGCCTCATGCAAGCTGGAGGGCGACGTGTTCCATCAGTCGCTCAGCATCGAGCAAGGAGCGTTTTTCGAGGGCAAGTCGCGGCGGGGCTCACCCCAGCTCGACGGGGCTTCCGTCAAACACGAGCGGCCGCCGTTCGTGGTGGACGCGCCGGCTCCGAAATAATCCGACATCTCCGTGTCGGCCTGCCGAAGCCCTCCATCCTGCGTGGGCAGGCTGATTGCCCAGGGAAGCATCCACCTCGATGACGCCGACGCTCCGCTCCGGAACAGCCGCTGCCGTCATGAGCTCGAAAGGCGGTGTCGGCAAGTCGACCATCAGCCTCGGGCTCGCAGAGACGATCGCCTGCGAGACCCCATTGACGGTGCTGCTCATCGATGCCGACCCGCAGGGCAGCATCACTGCCATGATGGATCTGGAGGATGATACGCTCAGAACCGATCGCATCACGCTCGTCTCTGTACTGTCGGCTGCCTTGTACGCGAACGAAGACGCCGTAATGGAGCACCTCATCGCATCCGGCGTCGGAGCTGGAGGCTCCGATGTCGATGATGCCGGGAGACTGGATATCCTGCCGGTGGGATCGGGCTTGATCGAGCTCGAGCGGCAGCTCTCCAGGAGTGGGCGCGATGCAGACCTTCTTCGTGCCGTCCGCCACCTGCTCGACGCCCTGCGCAAGACATATGATCTGATCCTCGTCGATTGCTCCCCAGGCCTCTATCTCTCGACCGAAAGCTGGCTGCAGGCCTGCGACTATCAGCTGGCCCCGATCAAGGCCGACAAGATCTCACTGAGCGCGCTCGATCTTGTGCTCGACTTCCGACGGGCTTGTCCCAGCGGGACGCTATCCAGCTGGCTCGGCGTCGTCGTCAACAGCTACCAGGGCAACGATGCGGAAAAAGCCATCCTCGGGAAGCTCCGGACATTCACAGACCTGAAGATGTTCTCGACCATCGTGCCGGCGACATTGGCCTTGCAGCGCCTCGCGATCCATCATAGCGATCGCCGCTCCTATCATGCGAAATATCCCGGTGCCTCGGGGGAGGCCCTCAGGCAGCTGAGCAAGGAGTTTCTAGCGCGAATGACGGCACGCTCGGCGTCCGCTTTGACATGAGCAGAGTGTCACAAGCGTAAGCGCGACGCCGCTCCAAACGACGTGCGTGACAGTGAGCTGATCCCCGACTTGAGCTCCAACGGAGCTCGGTCGCAATGCAATCCAAAGCAGCGCCGCTCTCCGCTCCGACGCTGCACACGAAACGATCCGGTTCGCCAAGCCGCTCAGGCCGTGCGAGGGAATATGCCCGACTCGCGCTCGCCTCCGATCGAGCTAGCGCATCGTGTTCAGTTCTAATCTTAGATTTACACCTACGTATAAACATCAGATTTCGCTGTGATATTCAAAGCACGGCGCATACAAAATTCGACGGATGATCTTGTTTAGCCCGATGCGGGCCTGCTTGATGCCACCGGCATCGAAATCAGGAGATCATCATGATCCGAATTTTCACTGCGATATGCGTGACGGCAGCTCTCGTCGCGACGAGCGCGTCTGCGGCGGACAAGAAGAAGTCCGAGCCCGCCCCCAAGACCATCGTCGAGGTCGTCGACGACATTCTCATGGCGCCCGTCAAGGTAGTCGACGACTTGGCCAAGCTGGCGTCGGGCAAGCCCGACACCAAGCCTCAAAAGAAGTAAGCGCGTCTTTGTCGGCGGCGCTTTAGCACGCCGAGCGTCGCAGGCATCGCAGAGCCGGCCGGAGACGGTCGGCTCTGTTCTCTATGTCGGCCCAGGGATCATCGCATGCCGGTTGTGCATCGTAGCGCTTTTGCAGCTTGTCTCGGCTTAGTTCTCGCGTGTCCCGTCCAGGCCGACACGTTGCAGCCATTCATAGGAAGCTGGGGCGGATCTGGCCGCGTGGTCGTCGATGACGGCAAGTCGGAGCAGATCAAGTGCAACGGCTACTATCGACAGACGGATGGCCAGAACGGCCTTGGTGTCGCCATTCGCTGCGCCTCGCCCAGCTACAGCATTCAGCTGCGCTCTGCCTTGACGGCCAACGGCACTCAGCTCTCCGGGACCTGGGAGGAGCGTACTTTCAACGTGCACGGCAATCTTTCGGGGCGCATTGAGGCCGGACGCATGGTGCTCAACGTCGATGGTGGCGGAATGAAAGCCACGATGAGCATCTCGGTAACGGGAGGCAGTCAATCCGTGCTGTTGACCACCCAAGGGTCGGGGCTGAAAGAGGTTCGTATGAGCCTCGCGCGCGCAGTAAGGTTCGGCTCAGGCGGGCACGGATTCGAGCGGTGACACTGATGATCGCTGCGCGCCGGCGCGACGCCTGCCAACGAGTGTCTAATAACCCTTCGTGCGCATGTAAGCCACCGATCGGGCGATCGTATCGGTGAGCGGACGGGAGGACCAACCGAGCTCGCGGCGGGCCTTGCTGGAGTCGTAGAACAGGAACTCTTTCGGGAAGGCCGAAGGCGGCGCAGCATTGTAGGCGAGCCGCGGCACGCTCGTAGCATCGGCGATCGCATCGAGGAATGCTGGGTAATCGACATTCTCGCCACCGAGGATGTAGCGCTCGCCGATGCGCCCCTTCTCCTCCGCGAGCAGATGCCCATCGGCGACGTCGTCCACGTCGACAATGTTAATGCCCGCTGGATTGATGGCGGGCATCTGGCCTTGCATGACATCCCGGATGACCTGAGCGACCGGTGTCATGAACACCTCGCCTGGCCCGACGATCCAGGTCGGATTGACCATGACGATCGGAGCTCCAGTGAGGACAAAGCTGTCGGCGATCTTCACCGCGAAGCCCTTGCTCCGCATGTAGTCGTTGACGAGTAGCCAGATGTCGAAGGGCATGGTCTCGTTGGAGAGCTCACGGCCAGGTGCAACTCCGATACAGGCCATGGTGCTGGTGTAGACGATGCGGCGCACGCGTGCGTGCTGTGCCGCCAGCAGTAGCCGTGTGGTCCCGACGAGATTGTTGCCGTAGAACGTCTCGCAGTCCTCGCGGTACTGCGCAGGATTGGTCGCAGGATCCGCTGCAAACTGAAAAGTCGCCGCGACGTGATGCACGATGTCGACGCCCTTCATCGCTCGCGTGAGCGTTTCGTGATCGAGCAAATTCCCGTAGACGCGCTCGACCGGTAAGGACGCGAGATTTTCCTCGTTGGTGCCAGTCTCGATGAAGGCTCGCACGCGGCGCCCCATGAGCAGAAGCGAGCGCACCACGGCAGAGCCGGTGAAGCCGTTTGCACCGGTGACGAGCGTGATCGATGATCTTTTGAACCACATGCTTGTCTGCAGGCTCCTCAGACGGACCACATGGTCTTGCTCCAGCAAAGACTACGGGCAGAGCTTCGGTGTGCGAGGCAAAGAACTGCGGCAAGGAAGAGACGGGGCGGTGCGCTCTAGTGGTGCCCGCAGTGGTATTCGAGAGCATCGGTGGGAGGGCTCCCTGCCGGGAGCCCGATCGTCAGAGGATCTCGACCTTGCCGTCGTCGAGGTCGTAGCGCGCGGCGACGATCTTGACCTTTCCGGCCTTGACCAGATCCGCGATGATCGAGCTGTCCTTGCCGATCTTGGCCGCGGTGCGCTTCGCACTTTCGCGAATAGCGTTGTCGACGAGGTCGCCGGGCTTTCCTTTCACGGCCTCTGCCGCAGGTACGATCGCCTGCACCATTGGACCGATCGAGCCGGGGAACGTCGCCTTCTTGGTCACCACGTCGCAGGCGGCTGCGATAGCACCACAGCGCTCGTGCCCGAGCACCATGATCAGAGGAACGCCGAGCACGGCCGCGCCGTACTCGATCGTCCCCATCGTCGGCGTGTCGACCATGTTGCCGGCGTTGCGGGCGACAAAGAGCTCGCCCGGTCCGGCACCGCCGAACAGCAGCTCGGGAGGAACGCGGCTGTCGGCGCAGCTGAGGATCGTCGCCCACGGTGTTTGCGAGGCAGCCACTTGTGCCCGTTGCTTGGCGAGATCGGCTGCACACACTTGGGGCGCCGAAACATACCTGGCGTTCCCCGCCCTCAGCTTTGCGAGCGCCTCGTCGGGCTTGACGGTCGTCGTCGGACCACCGGCCGCGAAGACGCCGGTCGCCGGCAGGAGGCTGATCGCTGCTCCCGCAACCGCGGCCGTCAGAAGCGCCCGGCGATTGAGCTTGGTCTCGCAGTCGATGCACATGGTGTTGCCTCCTGGGGCGGCATTGGACTCCGTCGGAAGCGCGAAGCCAGAAGCGATTCGCGTACTCGACGGAGCTATCGCCAAATCTTGGTGACGGCCTGATGGCTCAGGCGGCGGCTTTGG
>CAYMEB010000249.1:0-6861 GCA_964389095.1 uncultured Hyphomicrobiaceae bacterium | reverse complement strand
GTAGCACGCGGGTCCTGGCGCTGATCCCGCCGAATGGGGACCAACGCGGAGCAGGACGACCTCGTCGATGTGTGCGATCGATCCGCCTCCGGCCCCGATCTCGATCATGTCGATGACCGGCGCCTTGATCGGAAGTCCCGAGCCCTTCTTGAAGCGATGCACGCGCGCCGCCTCCATCATCGGGGCGATCTCGGCGCGACCATTCTCGATGAGGCAGGCCTTTGCGGTCGTGCCGCCCATGTCGAAGGAGATCACGTCGTCGTGGCCGGCGCGGCTGCCGAACAGCGCAGTTGCGAGCCCACCGCCGGCGGGGCCGGATTCCAGAAGCCGGATCGGTTCCGCCTTCGCGGTCTGCGGCGATACCAGGCCGCCGGCCGAATGCATCAGGCGCAGCGCGCCACGAAAGCCGCGGGCGGCCAGCTCCCGCTCAAGACGCGCGACGTAGCGCGCCATCAGCGGCTGCACATAGGCGTTCGCAGCGGCCGTGACCGTTCGCTGATACTCGCCCAGTTCTGGGACGATGTCTGTCGACAGCGTGACCGAGAGCGCGGGCCATTCGCTGCGTGCGATTTCGCCGATGCGCCGTTCGTGGGCGGGGTTCGCATAGGCATTGACCAGAGCGACGGCGACTGCCTCGCAGCCGGCACCGGCGAGGTGACGGAGTTCGCGGCGAACGCTCTCCTCGTCGAGCGCGGCGACGATCCGCCCGTCGCGGTCGATCCGCTCGCCGATCTCGCGGCGCAGGCGGCGCGGAACCAGCGGCGCGGGAAACTCGAGAAACAGGTCGTAGATGTCGTAGCGCTGCTCAGTGCCCATCTCGAGGATGTCGCGGAAGCCCGCGGTCGTGATCAGGCCGAGCTTGGCGCCCTTGCGTTCGATGAGAGCGTTGGTGACGAGTGTGGTGCCGTGCACGATGTCCGAGACGTCCGCGAGGCCGATGCCTGCCATCGCGGCGAGTTCCTCCAGGCCCGCGAGCGCGGCTTCCGAGGGATCGTGTGCCGAGGTGAGCCGCTTGTGCAGTCGGATGTCGCGCGCCGCAGCGTCGAACAGGATGAAATCCGTGAACGTTCCGCCGATGTCGAATCCGATGCGCCAGCGTTTCGCGCCGGCAGGCGCATGTGTTGCGTTCACGGTTCCGTCTCCCGCACTCTTGCCGCACCCTTGTGCGGTCAACCGCCCGTTTCCGACAAGTGCGGACTTGTAGCGCCTCTCCGATCCTGACAGCATAGCAGGGCTGTCGCGGTGGACGTCTCGCGGTACTGGAGCGTGTGCCCGACTCGGTGGAAGTGCGGACGCCCCTTCGTCTCACAGAGTCTCCGGTGGACACCCACGTCTTTCTGACCGTCATCGCCGCCGCGGCGTGCCACGCGATCTGGAATGCCATGCTCAAGGTGCGGCTCGAGCCTCTGCTCGCCGTGTCTCTGATCTCCGTGGCCTGTGGCGCCGTCACGGCGCCCTTCCTGCCCGCGGTCCCCGTCCCCTCGGCGGCGGCTTGGCCGTGGCTGGTCGGCTCGCTGGTCATCCATCTGGGATACTATTGGGCCCTGGGGCAGGCCTACCGCGGCGGCGATCTCGGACAGATGTATCCGATCGCACGTGGCACCGCGCCGCTGTTCACCGCTACGGGCGCCTTCCTCATCCTCGGCGAGGGCATGTCGGCGACCGGCGTTCTCGGGATCGCGGTGCTGGCGCTGGGGGTGCTGTTGCTGTCGCTGAAAGGAGGGCGTGAGGTCCGCCTGGAGCCGCGGGCCGTGGGGTTCGCGGTCCTGACGGCCGCGATGATCAGCGCCTATACTCTCGTCGACGGGACCGGCGCACGGGCGGACCCGACGCCCTACGGGTACATCGTGTGGCTGATCTTTCTCGACAGCGTGATGATGCTCGTCGTTGGCGTCGCCTGGTGGGGACGCAGCTTCCTGGCCGACTTGCGCAACCATGGTGGCCTGATCCTGGCCGGTGGCGCCTTTTCGACGATCTCCTACGCGATCGCCATCTGGGCGATGTCCAAGGCGCCGATCGCCATGGTCGCTGCCCTGCGCGAGACCAGCGTTTTGTTCGCGGCGATCATCAGCGTGATCTTCTTGCGCGAGCCGCTGTTGCCGATCCGCATCGTCGCCGCGATCCTGGTGGCCGCAGGCATGATGCTCGTGCGGCTGCGTTAGCGATCTGCTCGGAGGCGTTTTTGGAAGATTTCTTAGAAACAGACTAACCAATTGGTCGCAATGAAGAATCTTGACGGAGCCGCGTCCGGGTAATTCATATGGCGCCAGTCGGGATTTGCGCAGGTCGCGGTCCCGGCATCGCAGCCGATACCGGGGCCTTGACCCCCGGCAATTGGAGACATCGCCAATGAAAGTCGTCCGTGCGCTTGCCGCTGCCCTGCTGGTCGGGTCCGCGGTCGCGGGGAGTGGCGCCGCCGCTCAGTCTGTCGTCAACATCTATTCCTACCGGGAGCCGCAGCTCATCGAGCCGCTGCTGCAACGGTTCAAGGCCGAGACGGGGATCGCGACACGCGTCATCTATGCCCCGAGCGGTCTGATCGAGCGAATTTCGGCCGAAGGCCGCAACAGCCCCGCCGACGTGCTTCTCACCGCGGAATCGAGCCTCCTTCTCCAGGCCAAGGCCGCGGGCATCACGCAGGCCGTCAACAGCGAGGCCCTGACGGCGGCCATCCCTCCGTCTCTGCGTGACCCTGAGGGGCACTGGTTCGGCCTCACCCGGCGCGCGCGGGTCGTCTTCGCGGCACGGGACCGCGTGAAGCAGGATGCGATCACCTGCGAGGAACTGTCCGATCCCAAGTGGAAGGGGCGCATCTGCTCGCGCTCCGGCCAGCACCCCTACAACGTGACGCTGGTCGCATCGATGATCGCCACCCATGGCGCCGCCAAGGCCGAGGCTTGGCTGGCTGGACTGAAGGCCAATCTCGCACGCAAGCCGGCAGGCGGGGACCGGGAGCAGGTGCGCGACGTCCATGCCGGGCTTTGCGATCTGGCCATCGCCAACACCTACTACATGGGCGCCATGGAGACGAACACCAAGGTCCCCGAGCAGCAACAGTGGGCCGCGTCGGTGCGCCTGCTGTTCCCCAATGCCGCGGACCGTGGCACCCATGTGAATGTTTCTGGCGCCGCCATCGCGGCGAACGCACCCAATCTGGCGAGCGCGGTGAAGTTCGTGGAATTCCTGGCGGCGCCCGCTGCCCAGAAGATCTACGCCGAGGTGAACCACGAGTATCCCGTCTCGTCCGCCGCGACTGCCTCGGCCCGGGTCTCGCGCTGGGGAGCGCTCAAGGCCGATCCCCGCCCGCTGGCCGAGATCGCAGCCAAGCGCGCCGAAGCCTCGCAAATGATCGACCGGGTCGGCTTCGACGCCGGTCCCTGAAGCGACAGGCCACTCGCGACCGGTTAACTACCGTGTGCGATCGTGGGGGAAAAATGCGTGGTCCGGTCTTGGCTTAGCCGTGTTCGCACGGCAGACCCGGAGCGGTGGACTGCGCCGTCCCCGTGTAGAGTCCATCGCCGATGCGTACCTCGACAGGCCGAAAGATCCCTCACCCCAGCTTGCGGCTCCTGTCGCTGGTGGCCGGATTGGCCGCGATGGCCGTCGCAGGACATCCGACGGCTGTCGCCCAGACGGCGCTGGAAGCTGCGGCCGAGCAGGCGGAGCAGGAGGTGATGCGCCGGGCGCGCGCTGCCGCGCGCCGCGAATCTGCCGAGCCGGCGCCGCCCGGCGTCCCCCAGACCGCGCGCGTCCGGCCCGCCGAGCCGCCGTCACGGCCGCCGTCCGCCGGCGCGAACGGGCAACAGGTGACCCCGGCGCCCGGGCCTCGCCCCGCGCCGGGCGAGCCGCCGCCGACAAAGTCCCAGACCGGCGCGCTGCAATCGGTGACGATTTCACCGGAAGTCTTCGACCAGGTCTGGCGGCGGGCATTCGCCCGTCCCGAGACGCCGCCGTCGCCAGCGGCCAATTCCCTTTCCGAGGCCAAGGTCGCTCTCGGTGCGCGCCTGTTCTCGGACAAGCGCCTGTCCTCCGACCACAAGTCGTCCTGCGCCACCTGCCACGATCCCGCCCGCGGCTTTGTCGACGGCCGCCCCCGTGCGGTCGGAAAGAGGGGGCAGACGCTCGCGCGCAACACGCCGCCACTGTGGAACCTCGCCTGGGCCCGCAAGTTCGGCTGGGACGGCTCGATCACGACACTCGAGGCGGTCGTGAAAGCCCAGATCGAGCGCGACGACTCCATGGATGCCACGCTCGAGGCTGGCGCGCTGTGGGCGTCGCGCGATGCCTCGTATGCGCCGGCGTTCGCCCGCGCCTTCCCCGAGCGGCCGCAGCCCACTCCGCAGGCGGTTGCCGATGCGCTCGCCAGCTATGTCCGCAGCGTAGTGAGCCCACAGAGCCGCTTCGATCGCTGGGTCGCCGGCGACGACAGGGCGCTGGCGCCGGAGGAAAGAGCGGGTTTCGAAGAGTTTTCACCGGAAAAGGACAATGCGTGTCCTGCCACGCCGGATGGCGTCTCACCGACGACAGCCTGCACACGTCGGGCGGCAGCACCATCAGGACACCGTCGTTGCGCGAGGTGGCTTGGACGGCACCTTACGGCATGGATGGAGCAGCTCCGACACTGGCCGGCTTCCTGCAGCGTCATCGGGGCGCTGCGACGTTGAGCGCGGCGGAGCGGGAGAGGTTGGTCGCTTTCCTGCGCGCGGTGTCGAGCGACAAGGCGCCGCGGGAGGCGGGCGCCGCGGCGCGCTGAAACATTCGCACGTACTGATATTCATGTTGCGGCCTGCGCTGGACGCACTAAGGTTTCGCGAGCCGAGCCGATGCGGTCCGTCTAGCGGACCGGTTCGGCCTCGCCATGTGCCGCATCGTCGCTACACCGAGAGCTTTCGAACCAGATGGCCCCTGCCGACCCCGCCACGTCCGCCGGCTCCCACGGCGAGCCCCGCGTGCCCACCTCCGTGCCGCCCGCGGACGAGATCAAGACCACGACCTGCTATATGTGCGCCTGCCGCTGCGGCATCCAGGTCCATCTGAAGGACGGCAAGGTCCGTTACATCGACGGCAACCGCAACCATCCGGTGAACCGCGGCGTGATCTGCGGCAAGGGCTCCGCCGGCATCATGCAGCACTACGCACCGTCCAGGCTGCGGGCGCCGTTGCTGAGGGTCGGCGAGCGCGGCTCCGGCCAGTTCAAGGAGATCAGCTGGGAAGAGGCGCTTTCGACCGCCACCCACTGGATGAAAGAGGTTCGAGCCCGAGATCCCCGGCGTTTCGCGCTCTTCACGGGCCGCGACCAGTCTCAGTCGCTCACCGGCTGGTGGGCGATGCAGTTCGGCACGCCCAATTTCGCCGCTCACGGCGGCTTCTGCTCCGTGAACATGGCAGCCGGCGGCCTGTACACCTTCGGCGGATCGTTCTGGGAGTTCGGCGAGCCCGATTGGGAGCACACCAAGTACTTCCTGCTGTTCGGTGTGGCGGAGGATCACGGCTCGAACCCGATCAAGATCGGCCTCGGGAAGCTCAAGGAACGCGGCGCCAAAGTCGTCTCCGTCAATCCGGTGCGCACCGGATACAACGCCATCGCCGATGAATGGGTCGGGATCCGGCCGGGGACCGACGGCCTGTTCGTCGGCGCCCTGATCCACGAGCTTCTGCGAACCGGCAATGTCGATCTCGACTACCTCGTCCGCTACACCAACGCCCACTGGCTGGTCATCCAGGCGCCCGGTGCGAGCGACGACGGGCTCGTGGCGCGGGATGCCGAAGGCAAGCCGCTGTGCTGGGACAAGAAGACCGGCGCGCCTGCCCGCGCGGATCGCATCGACATCGCGCCGGCCCTGGTGGGTGAGTTCACTCTCGCGGACGGACGACGTGCCGTGCCGGCGTTCCGCCTCGTCGGGGAACGCTACCTCGGCGACGACTATGCGCCCAAGACGGTCGCATCGGCATGCGGCGTCGATGCCGAGACGATCCAGCGCATCGCCGCCGAAATCGCCGAAGTCGCTTTCCGCCAGACGGTCACCTTGCCGATCAAATGGACCGACTGGGCGGGGCGCGAGCACGACAGCATGACGGGCCGCCCCGTGGCCATGCACGCGATGCGGGGTATCTCGGCTCATTCCAACGGGTTCCACACCTGCCGTCTCATCCACCTGCTGCAGATCCTGCTCGGAACGATCGATGTGCCGGGTGGGTTCCGCTACAAGGCGCCGTTCCCGCGGCCCGCGCCGCCGGGGAACAAGCCCCAGGGCAAGCCGGATCAGATCAAGCCGAACACGCCGCTGCCCGGCATGCATCTGGGCTTCGTGCATGGTCCTGAGGATCTGCTCGTTGACAAGGACGGCAACCCCTCTCGCATCGACAAGGCCTATTCGTGGGACGCTCCGCTCGCCGCCCACGGCCTGATGCACATGCTGATCACGAATGCGGGGATGGCCGACCCGTATCCGATCGACGTGATGTTCCTCTACATGGCGAACATGAGTTGGAACTCGTCGATGAACATCGCGGCGACGCTCGAGTATCTGACCTCGAAGAACGAGGACGGCAGCTACAAGATCGGCAAGATCATCTACTCCGACGCCTATGCCTCCGAGATGGTCGCCTACGCCGATCTGATCCTGCCGGACACGACCTACCTGGAGCGCTACGACTGCATTTCCCTGCTCGACCGGCCGATCTCGGAGCCGGACGGGCCGGCCGATGCGATCCGCCATCCGGTGGTCGCCCCCGATCGCGATGTGCGCGGTTTCCAGGACGTCTTGATCGATCTGGGCGCGCGGCTCGGCTTGCCGGGCTTCGTCACCGCCGACGGATCACCCAAGTTCCCCGGCGGTTACCCCGACTACCTCGTCAATC
>CAYMEB010000248.1:0-6939 GCA_964389095.1 uncultured Hyphomicrobiaceae bacterium | reverse complement strand
GGGTCCTTCTCCTCGACGATCTGGGCGTAGTTCTCGAGGATGTCGGTGAGCCGCGCGGGCGTCAGTACCTCTTTCCACAGGTAGTCGGTCTTGAGGCCGTTCGCGTTGGGCGGGTTGCCCGCGCCGTCGTTGTGCCCCCGGTTGAAGGGCAGGAACCACGAGCCCTTGCCCTTGAGCTCGGTGCACATCAGCACGGCGCTGTCGTCCACCGCGAAATGCACCACGCAGCGACCGAATGCAAAGAGCGGCTCGCGTGGGTCGCGGTCGCGGCGGTACTGCTCCACCGCGTCGGCCACGGTCTGCTTGGTGAGGCTGTTCTTCAGCTCGAACGTGGCGATAGGCAGACCGTTGATGAACAAGCCCAGGTCGAGCGCGCGGCGGGTCTGGTCGGTGCTGTAGGCGAGCTGGCGGGTGAGCGAAAAGCGGTTCTGGGCGTGCAGCTGCGCGGCCTTGGCGTTGCCGGGCGAGGGCGTGCCGTAGAACAGATCAATATGCATCGGACCGTGGTCGATGCCCTTGCGGATTACATCGATAACGCCGCGCTTACCGATCTCGCCCGAGAGTCGGGCGAGGAACTGCCGACGCGTGGAGCTATCGGTTTCGAGGCCGAGCGCTTCGGCCACCTTGGGCTGGGTGAGTTCAAGAAAACCACGCAACTGCACTAAGTCAACACAGAAACTGCGGTCGTAGTGCCTCGGGTCGCCGAGCAGCCAGCCAGTTCCGCCGGCGACGGGGGCGTCGAAGCCGGTCGGTGTATGCGGCGGCACGAGCAAGTCGGTGCGGCCGGTCATGGTCCGCACGATCAGGTTCTCTAAACCTCTCTCGCTGATATCGGTTGTCATGGTGCGCTTTCGCTGCTCGACGTTTCTTTCGCGCAAAGCCCCGGTTGCCCAAAGAGATGGTCGTTCGAGAGCACGTAACCCGCCGGCTTGCGCTGCTGCCTAATCACGCCCTCTTCGACCAGTCGCTTCAACCACGCTTTCGCTTGCGCTTTGGATACGCCTAGCACATTCGCAATCTCGGCGTCCTTCATTGGCGAAACAAGAACTCGCCGCACGAGGTCCCGAACGGTCCCAAAGAGCACTTCTGATGCGGGAACCTGCTGTGGCCCAAGCCGAGCTTCGTCGTTCGAATCGGCAATGACCGCAGGGTCCACTGCTACGGGTGCTGACATCGGGTGCGGCCGCGGTGAATGTGGCGCTTGAGGTTCGGCGCCCAGTGCGGGGATCGATCCTTGCGTGTCTGGTATTGCAGGTGCTGAAGCGCCTTGATCCGCGAACAAACCCGATGGCGGCGGCACCGATGGCGCGTGCCAGTGAGTCGCGTCTTGGAACACCGCTTCAAGCGCCGCCTCATCGCGTGGGTCCGGCCAGCGGATAGCGCCCTTCCGGTGCAGCGCTTCTAGACCTGGGGATGCGTCGCCCCCAGATCGGACGTACACCGGAACCAGTTTCAACTTCTCCACCTGCTCAACGGCGCCGGTCCACGTCCCGCCCTTCTTCAGGTCAGAACTGACGACCAAGCCCGCATCGGCGAGCGCGTAGATCACCTTGTTGCGCTGCATCGCATTGCCCACGTTGAATCCCGCACTCGGGTCATAGGGGGAAATCAACAGCAACCGCCCATCGAGCAGCAGTTTGCGGTGCTCACGGTTCATACTCGCCTGCTCAAGGCCATCTGCCAGAACGCCGCAGACCCTGCCGCCCGCATCGAGAGCACCCCGCATTGCCGCCTGGTCGATGCCCTTCGCACCTCCTGACACAAGGCCCCTTCCAGCATGCGCGACAAGCCGTCCTACAGACATCGTGTATTCGACGAGCGAGTCATCGACGTGCCGGGAACCAACAACCGCGAGACCGCCCAACTCCGAAACGGCCATGTCGCCACACCCGTAGATGATCGCCGGAGCGTCCTCGCGGAGCTTCGCCTTGAGTCGACGCGGATACTCCGCATCCGCGCGGCTTACGACCCAAATGGCGCGCGATTGCCAACGCTCAATGACCTGGGTGAGTAGAAAGCCACGCTCCAGGAGCCGCCCGAGCCGGCTGGGGTCAATCACCGGCTTGCACATACGAACCAACTCCGACGCGCCGGGCGAAAGGAGATCTGAGGGCTGGCGTTGGTTCTCTCGCAGGTGCCGCGCGATGCGCTTGTACTCGCTCGGGGTGAGCAGGTCTGATGAGGTCGAACCCCGCCCAGCGATCAGTGGCGCGGTCAGCAACAGAATCGCTTGTGTGTTTGCGGAGAGCGCGGGCCTCATTCGTCATGACCTGTCTGCGAGAGCGCCAAGGGGTGGACATCGCCGCTACCGCCCGTGCGTAGCAGCCATGCAGCCACGGTCAGCGTCCAGCCAGAGTCAACCATGTCATCAACCAAGAGCACGGGCTCATGAGGAATCGATTGGCCGTTGAGGGCCAACGCCCCATCGACATTTCGAGCCTGTTGCGTCCTGTTCGCCATCGTTTTTTGTTCGGGCCTGTTGTCGGATCTTGCGATAACCACGCGGAATGGCAACCCCAACACAGCAGCCAAGGTAGCCGCAAAGTCTGGCACGAGGGCGGGATGCCGAAGCGATGGAACGCAAGTCACCCAAGTCGGCCTCGGTTGGGGGTCCCACTCGCGGATCATGTTCACGCACGCCCCGACCAGTTCGTCGGAGAACTTCCGATCGTGATACTTGCCTCGCCGGACCATCCCACCCCACCCCGCGTCGCCCCAGACACACAGGGCCCTGCCAGGCTGGGACTGCTGGGCATGCGGAATCAAGCCCTTGACACCGTACTGAGACATGCCACCAACAGGCCACTTCTTCTTAGGCTCGATTGGAAGGCTGGTTCGCCGTAGGAATTCGATGGCTTCCCGAACCAACGGATCCTCCACGTCCGTGGGCAACGGCGGAAGTGCTGGAGGCTCAACATCCCCCGGATCGCCATCGAGTGCACGGATCAGGAAGCCCATGTGCTCGCCGAATGGAAGACCGACATATTGCTGCATCTGGCGATGCTCTTCCCGCCGGAGCGCCGTGAGTCTCTCGGCCCGCTTCCAAAACTCATCGCTCAGTTTCGCCGCCGTGAGCTGCCACTTCGTACCTTGCTTTGCGATTGGCGCGGGCGCCTCAAGCGAGAGAAGTGCAAGTGCCTTCTCAACGCGGCCCTTGCTCAGGTTGACTCGCCCCAGCATCTCGGGGACAGATAGGCCATTCTCGTTCTCTTCGAGCGCCTCCAGAACATTGGCAACTTCTTGCCGGGTCGGGAATGCGCTTCGGATGAACCAGTCGGCGATATCCGATTCCTCCAGGCCGCTGAGAAGAACACCGTATGCGGCATCGAGCGCACGGCCTGCACGGCCGACTTGTTGGTAGTAGGCGACGACTGAACCTGGCATCTGGTAGTGGATCACAAATGCGAGGTCAGGCTTGTCGTAGCCCATCCCGAGTGCCGTGGTTGCCACCAATGCCTTCACTTCGTTGTTGAGAAGCGCCTGCTCCAACATTTCTCGACGATCACCCGTTTCACCCGTGTAAGCCTCGACATGAAAGCCACGTGACGTGAGCCACGCGGCAACCTGATTCGCGTCGCGCACAGTGAGCGCGTAAATGATGCCGCTCCCCTTCAGTGCCGCGAGTTGTTTTGCCAGCCACGCAAGCCGCTCAGCCTGACTCGGCAGACGGATGGTCTGCAGAGTCAGCGAGGAGCGATTCAAATTCCCGCGGAGAACATCAAGGTTGGGGCCGAGCACCGAGCGCAAATCGTCCATCACGCGATCGTTCGCCGTTGCCGTCGTCGCGAGCAGACGCACATTTGGCGGCAGCGACTTTACGATTCGCTCTAGCAGGCGATAATGCGGCCGAAAGTCGTGGCCCCAATCAGAGATGCAGTGCGCCTCATCGACGACAAGCATCGCGACTCGTTCAGCGATACGGGACAGGACTTGCGTGCGAAATCGCTCGTTCGCCAGCCTCTCGGGAGAAATCAGCAGAATGTCGATCTCTCCGCGAACGAGCTTTTCCTCAACCTCAACCCATTCGTCGGTGTTGTCCGAGTTGATCGTGGCGGCACGGACTCCCATGCGTTCTGCGGCGGCAATCTGATTCCGCATCAACGCAAGGAGCGGTGAGATCAGGAGCGCGGGGCCACTTCCGCTTTCGCGCAGCAGCTTTGTCGCGATGAAGTAGACAAAGCTCTTGCCCCACCCAGTTTTTTGTACGACCAGTAGACGGCTTCGACCCGTGATGATGTAACGGATGGCATCTTCCTGGCCATCACGGAATCGGGCGCCCGAATTCCCAGAGCCCTTCCGAAGTAGTTCGAGTGCCCGTTCAGCTTCGTATCTCATCTTTCAACCCTCGGAAAGTTCCGTGATGCATCAGCCAATACTGCAAATCACACCCAAGTCCGCCATGGCGTCAACGAGAGGACTCACGGCGCCCCTTCATCTGCAGCTTCTGCTTCGTCCGTCTCGAGCTCGGAATCTGATTCCATGTCGAGCGGCGCTTCGTCGGGGAGGGCGGCGGCGGCGACGCGCACATCGAGCTTGCCGGTGACCACATCGGCGACGAGGCGCGTGCGGTATTCGCGGAGGAGGGTGATCTCGCGTTCGAGGCGGGAGATGGCCCTGGAGAGGACGGCCGTTTCGCTGGCGAGGCTCATGAGTATTGATTCCTGCTCATGCAAAGGCGGCAATGGCATTACAGTTCGGCCGAGGTTTGCCAGACTTAGATTCGCCTGCGCCGACTGAACTGAAGCATCGGTCATCGCGCGCAAGCACATCGGAGATGCAAGGATGTAGCTCAGCCATTCTGGACGGCAGAGATGTGCAAGGAGTGAAACAATCCCCACTGCTTGGTTGGTGTTCGCTGGCAACAGCGATGGCTCGATGACGGCCGGACGCCCAATCGCTCCAGCAATCGACACCACCACGTCGTTGGCACGTAGCCGGGATCGGCTCAAGAGCTTGTCAGTAGCGTCGTCGATGAACGCGCACTTGTTCTCGAGGATGTTACGATTACTGGAAATTGATTCTACTTTCACGAATCGAACGCCACTATCAACGAATTGCTTGCCGAGAGTAGTTGGCGTTGTCCCTTTCGTAACTCGGGACGCGACCGCTCTGATCTTCCGTACCTCCCAATGCTTCGGGATCTCTCCCAGCCACGGCACACCGGAGTCCTTGAGGGGTACGTTGGGGTCGAGGCCGCGGGTGACGGCGCGGTGGATGATGGCCAGCTTCTGCTCGTTCAGCAGCGCGATCACCTTCCGCTTCGCCCGGACCGCCCGCTCCAGCCGCCCGTTCGCCCAGTCCAAAAACCGCACAATCGCCGCCTGCTCGTCGGGGTGCGGCAGAGGGACGAACGCACGACTCAGTCGCTCGTAGTCAATGTTCTGACCCTCGCGAATTCCGGTCACGAATAACGTGAGGCTGCTGATGAAGTCCGCGCATTTGAAATACACCCGAAAGTAGTTCGGATCGAATCCACTTCGAGGGCAAAGCACGGTGTAGGCAGGACTGATGATTCCTTTTGCGTGCGAGACCTCAATTCCACCCTGAAACGAACGCAGGCTAATGACAAAATCACCCACCTCGACGAGCTTCAGATGTTCCAGCCCGTTCATGGCGGTGACAGTGCGGAGGCCATAGTCCTCCTTGCGTACAACTCCTTTAGTCTGAGTAGCAGCAAGCAGCGGCTCGTTGGGATGTCCCTTCTCTGACCGCTCACGGAACAAGAACTTCATACGGCGCGTGCTCCAATGCCCCGGCACCTGCCCGAGCCATGGCAGCCCCGACTCCTTGTACTCCCCATATGGCTTGAGGTCGGTGATCATGCGTCGTCGCCCTCCTGCACCAGCATCCACACGCGCTTGAGCGGCAGCTCCGCCTGGATCTCGGCGGGCAGCTTCTCGTATGTGCGGTAGATCGCCTCGACCAGATCACGGCTCTCCCACAGGCGCACAGTGAAGTGCCCCTGCCGGGCCTCGTTCAGCACTACCTTGTTGAACCCGCCCCAGCACACCAGCAAGCCCTGCTCGGCCTTGTAGCTCTGCATCGCCCCTTGCAGCGTGCGATAGACCGTCACATCCGCCGGGCTATTCTGCGACTTCACCTGCACGCACAGGCGCGGCGCGTCCAGCCCAAACGGCCCCCGCCCCGCGAAGATGTCGATGCCCCCGTCCGGCCCGGGCGGCGAGAGCTTGGTCGCCCACCCGTCGGCCACGAGCACGGCGTTGACCAGCTTGGCCAGCGCATGGCCGTGAAAGCGGCTCTGAATGTGCGCCACGATCTGGTCGTTGGCAGCGAGGCTCAGGTCGTGCCCGACGGCGGCCTCCGCTTCGCCGTCGCTGTCGGGCTTGGGCGGCTTGCCAGGGACCGGCACGAAGCCCAGGTCCGGCTTGCCCGCCAGCACCGCCGCCACCCGCGCTTCGGCGTCGTTGCGCTGGATGTTGCACACGGTCATGAAGGCCCCGAACGAGTGCAGCAGGTCTTGCCCGAACACCGAGCGCGGCACATCGGGGCGCACCCACTCGACGGCGCGCACATGCCGTCTTCTAGAACCGACCTGCTGGTACTGGTACGGGCCCGTCACGCGGCCGATCGCCACCTGCGAGGTCAACTTGCGGGGTAGCACCACGAGGTCACCCGGCTGCATCGCGACCGCGAAGGCCCAGAGCTGGCCTGCGTAGTTGCCGGCGGCGCGTGGCTTGAGGTCGGGCTTGGTCGCCTTCACCAGCGCGAGCACCGCGTCGTAGTCCCTAGCCGCCGCAAGGGACGGGTACTCCGTGAAGCCGATGATCGCCACGCCGTGGTCGAGGGCGTAGGCCTCGTCTTCGCCGTCGCCGCCCGCCCGTACGAGATACACCTTGGGGGTGGCTCTCATCGCGCATCTCCCCTCGAAGACCGCTTCTTTGCTTGCGCCTTTGTGGTCCCGGCGCTGACGGCTGGTTG
>CAYMEB010000247.1:0-7042 GCA_964389095.1 uncultured Hyphomicrobiaceae bacterium | reverse complement strand
GCGTTGGTGCAGGCCGATGGACGGTTCGTCGAGCACGTAGAGGACGCCAGTCAGGCCAGATCCGATCTGCGAGGCGAGCCGGATGCGCTGGCTCTCGCCGCCGGACAAGGTGCCCGAGGTTCGGTTGAGAGTAAGGTAGGAAAGGCCGACGTTGTCGAGGAAGCCCAGCCGCTCGTTGATCTCCTTGAGAATGCGGGCGGCTATCTCGCGCTGCTTGGGCGTGAGCTTGGGCGCCAGCTCGAGAAACCACTTCACCGCATCGCCGATCGAGAATTCGGTGGTCTGGCTGATGTTCAATCCGGCGATCTTGACCGCCAGCGCCTCGGGTTTCAGGCGGGCGCCATTGCAGGTCTCGCACTTGGCCTCGTGCTGGAAGCGTTCGAGTTCCTCGCGCACCCACGACGAATCGGTTTCCTTCCAGCGCCGGTCGAGATTGGGGATCACGCCTTCGAACGGTTTGGTGGTCTGGTACTGCCGGATGCCGTCGTCGTAGCGCATGGCGATCGATTCGCCACCCGATCCCTTGAGGATCGTGTCGCGCACTTTTTTCGGCAGGTCGCGCCATGGCGTCGACATCTTGACCTTGAAGTGCTTGGCGATGCTCTCGAGCGTCTGCTGATAGTACTGGCCCGAAGAGTCGGCCCACGGCGCGATCGCACCTTCGGCCAGTGACAAACGATCGTCCGGGACCACCATTTCCGGATCGAAGAACATTTTCACGCCGAGGCCGTCGCAGGCTGGGCACGCGCCCTGGGGAGCGTTGAAGGAGAAAAGACGAGGCTCGATCTCCTCAATCGTGAATCCGGAGACCGGGCACGCAAAGCGCGACGAGAAGACAGTGCGCTCCCCGGTGTCGGCGTTCTCGGCGACCGCCAGGCCTTCGGCGAGATTGAGCGCAGTCTCGATCGAGTCGGCCAGCCGATTGCCGAGATCGGGTTTCACGACGAGGCGGTCGACGACGACGTCGATGTCGTGCTTGTACTTCTTGTCGAGTACTGGCGCTTCGGGAATTTCGTAGAGTCTGCCGTCGACCTTGACCCGCTGGAAGCCTTTCTTCTGAAGCTCCTGCAGTTCCTTGCGGTACTCGCCTTTGCGGCCGCGCACGATGGGCGCCATCAGGTAGAGGCGGGTGCCGTCCTTCATCGTCCTGATGCGATCGACCATCTGCGAGACGGTCTGGCTCTCGATCGGCAGGCCGGTCGCGGGGGAGTAGGGTACGCCGACGCGTGCAAACAACAGTCGGAGATAATCGTAGATCTCGGTGACCGTGCCGACGGTCGAGCGCGGATTGCGCGAGGTGGTCTTCTGCTCGATCGAGATCGCTGGTGACAGGCCTTCGATCGAATCGATGTCGGGCTTCTGCATCAACTCGAGAAATTGCCGGGCATACGCGGACAGACTTTCGACATAGCGGCGCTGGCCCTCGGCGTAGATTGTGTCGAAGGCGAGCGACGACTTGCCGGAACCCGATACGCCGGTGATCACCACCAGCTTGTCGCGCGGCAGATCGATATCGACGTTCTTGAGATTGTGCTCGCGCGCGCCCCGGATCGAGATCAGGCGGTGGGGCTCGGCAGCGGGTAAGCGGGACTTGGCCATTTGTACCGTCGACAATAGCGCGCCGGACGCGCTCGGCGCATATGGCTATCCACAGCGCCTTTCGCCACCGCTGCTGACAGGAACTGTCAGTCCGCCGCGGCTTCGGCTGCCAGGACCCGCTCGGTCGGACGGTCGTTCATGAGCAATTGCATGGTCCCGGCAATCAGGCCGATGAGGACCCCGATCTTCCAGGCCAGCTCGTAAGAGCCCATCACGTCATAGATATAGCCGCCGCCCCAGGCCCCGAGGAAGGAGCCGGCCTGGTGGCTGAGAAAGGCGATTCCAGTCAGGGTCGACAGAAATCGCAGGCCGAATATCTGGACCACCAGCCCGTTGACCAGCGGAATCACCCCCAGCCACAGGGTGCCCATGGCGGCGCCGAACAGGACCACCGACAGTGGGGTCGGAGGAAACATGAAGAACAGAGCCAAGGCCAGCGAGCGCAGCAGGTAGATGGCGCCCAGCAGCAGGCGCTTTGGGTAGCGGTCGCCGAGCCAGCCGAACAGCCAGGAACTCAGGATATTGAAGCCGCCGATCAGCATCAGGGCGACAGCGCTGTAGGAAGCGTCCATGCCGCACTGCGCCAGATAGGTCGGCAGGTGCGTGGTCAGGAACACGAGCTGCAGGCCGCAGACGAAGAAGGCGAGCGACATCACCACGTAGCCGCTGTGGCGGCGCGCCTCGTCGAGGGCCCTGGCCAGGGTGAGATGGCGGTCGTTTGCGACCATGTTGGGCAGCCGGTCGGCGCGGCTGCCGATGAAGGCGGCCGGCAGCATGGCAAGCGCCAGGATCAGGAAGGCCCACAGGCCGGCGCGCCAGCCGTCGTGATTGACGAAATAGGCGGCGATCGGCGCGGTTAGCATGGTGCCGACGGAGCCTGCGGCGGAGACCAAGCCGAAGGCGAGCGTGCGCCGGTTGGGTGCGACCACGCGGGCGGCAATGTTGGCCGTGATTCCGGACGCCGTGCAGGCTAGACCGATGCCGATCATCAGGCCGGCGCCGATAACGATCGGCGCTGTGCTGGTCGCGGTCGCGGTGAGCAGCAGTCCGACGATGTAAATCAGGCTGCCGGCCAGTGCGACCCAGCGTGTGCCGTACTTGTCGGCGAGGATGCCGGCAAAAGGCTGCGCCACGCCCCAGGCGACCTGTTGCACCGAGATGGCGAGCGCGAAGTCGGAGATGGCGATGCCGAGCTCGCGAGAGGCCGGCGCCTGAAACAATCCGAGATTCTGACGGATACCCATGCCGAGGGTCATCATCAGCGCGGCCCCGCCCAGCATGGCGTAGGCTTCGAAGCGCGTGGTCTGGGGAACGTGGAAAGACGCTTTCATGGCGCGAGAGGGTAGGGACGTCGCCGGGAGGCGACCAATGAATTCGCGGAGGGGCAGCATGAGTCATGCTCACCTGGCCTTTTCAGATAGATCGCTGACGGGCACCCGGTTGGCGTCAGGCTCAGGCGCTGATGCACATCGCGAGAGCAATCGCGAATTGCTGGGCGTTTCATGCCCTGGCGTCCCGAGCCACCGGTGACGAGTTTCTCCGGACGCTCAGCAAATCCGCTTTTTCATCCCCGCGACGGCGGAGCCGGGGCTGGTGAGAACAGGAACGCCGGGCAGGCGCTGACGCAGTTTGGCGGCAGCCGGCGCCATTGAGAATTGTGCGAGCATGATCGCCGAGCAATGCGCGAGTGCCGGCGCCGCCTCGGCAACCACTATGTCGTGCTTTTCGCGATTCCCGTCGAGCAGCGCGGCCATCGCGTCCGGAACGTAGACGCTTTCAAGCGTGACGGAAGCGCGGGCGTTGGCGGCATCGGTTTTGAACTCGGCTTCCATGCTGGAGATCGATGGCTCGAAGGTCGCGAGCATGCCGACGCGGGCTTCTGTGGTGATCGCCTCCGTGAACATTGTCTCGCTGGGCTTCAGGACCGGTATCGAGACGGCGTTTGCAACGCGCTCGATCGCGGGTCCGAAGGCCGAGCCGGTGAAGAGGATGCCATCTGCGCCGATCGCCACCGAATAGGCGCCCAGCGCGTCGAAGCGGGCGTAGATGGCGTCGGTCAGGTCAGGCGTGAGCGCGCGGTCGCGGCTCAACGAATCGTCGAGCAGATTGACCAGATCGGGCTCCGGTCAAGGCTCGGAAAAGGCTGTGCGGATGGGTTCCACCGCGGCGGGGGTGCCGTGGATCAGGGCAATACGAGGCATGGCTCACGATACAACCCAAAATCGGTGGCTGCCCACAGGCGACCGGCAGTAGGTTGGCCGCCTGTGAGGTAGGTGTCGGCGTTCCGCGGGCACCGGGAAGGCAAAGGAGGCCCCCATGGCGGGCAGCGTGAATAAGGTCATCCTGGTCGGCAATCTCGGCCGCGATCCGGAAGTGAAGTCCATGCAGGATGGCAGAAGCATGGTGAACATGTCGGTGGCCACGTCGGAGACGTGGCGTGATCGCCAGAGCGGCGAGCGCAAGGAGCGCACCGAATGGCACCGCGTCGTCATCTTCAACGAAAAGCTTGCTGAAGTAGCCCAAAAATTCGTCAAAAAGGGCTCGAAGATCTATGTCGAAGGCCAGCTCTCGACGCGCAAGTGGACCGACCAAAGCGGTCAGGAGCGCTACACGACAGAGGTCGTCATTCCGCGCTTCGGCGGCGCACTGACCATGCTCGACGGGCGCAGCGGCGGAGGCGGCGGAGACATGGGCGGCGGATCGGACGACGAAATGGGCGCTCCCCCGAGCGGTGGCGGAGGCGGTGGTGGCCGTCCGGCGGCCCGCGGCAAGGGCGGCGATCTCGACGACGATATTCCCTTCTAAGCCAGCATGTTCCGAGGCGGGCGCTTCCGAGCCGCCCTCTCGGTGACGAGGCTGAAATGACACGTGTCGGGCTGGCAATAGCGTTTGTGCGCCATCCCGTCGTGGGCCGGGGCGCGGCGGAGCGTGGGCACCGCTAAGCAGGCAAACCCAGGGCGCGAAGCTCGGCGATTGTCTGTGCGGCTGAGCGATGATGGATGCCCGCCATGCCGAAGCTGCGAGCGGCCTCGGCATTCTTGAGACTGTCGTCGATGAAGACGGCCTGTGACGGGGAGAACCCTCCGCGGCGGCACATCAACTCAAAAATGAGCGGATCTGGCTTGATGATGCCTTCGTGGCCCGAGACCACGATGTCTCGCATCAGCGCGAGGGTCGGCAGCCGAGGGCGCACCAGATCGAATGTGTCTCCCGCCCAGTTGGTCAGCCCGTATAGCGCTACGCCCGCGGCCTGCAGTCGCTTCGCCAGGGCGGCCATGTCGGGAAACTCGCCGGCGACCGTTTCGTCGAAGCGGTCGATGTAGGCGGCAATTTCTGCGGCATACTGAGGGTATTGCGCAACGATTGGAGCGATGGCCGCCCGCGAGTCGGGGGCCACGTCGAGCGCGGGAAGAAAGTTGGTGGCGGGTATCCAGGCGAGGAATTCCTCGCGCTTTGTGGCGTCGGAAATGGCCCGATCCATCAGGTAGCGCGGGCTCCAATCGACAATCACGCCGCCCAGATCGAAGACTACGACCGTGGGCCGGGGAGAGGTGCTTTTGGGGCGCAATTCAGGGCCATTTCCGAGGGCTTTACCGGAGCAAATTTACCCAAATAAATCAAATAGTTAAAGGCGGGTTTCGGGCGCGTTTTTTGTTGGTATTCCAGGCACGGGCTGCTAGGGTGTCCAATCGCTTCATCGAGCCGCGGTGAAGCCCACAAAAACGAGCAAAATTTCAGGTTTTTCGTGAGCGACGATACGACCATCCCGCCGCCGCCTCCCCCTTCAGACGCGTCTCCGACCCCGCCGCAGCCGCCGCACGACATAGCGCCGATCACGATCGAAGAGGAGATGAAACGCTCCTACCTCGATTATGCGATGAGCGTGATCGTCTCGCGTGCGCTACCCGACGCGCGAGACGGTCTGAAGCCGGTGCAACGCCGCATTCTCTACGCCATGAAGGAAGGCGGTTACGACTCGACGCGACCGTTCCGCAAGTCCGCCCGCATCGTCGGCGACGTGATGGGCAAATATCACCCGCACGGCGACTCGGCGATCTACGATGCCATGGTGCGCATGGCGCAGGACTTCTCGATGCGCCTGCCCCTGATTTCGGGGCAGGGCAATTTCGGTTCGATGGACGGCGATCCGGCTGCCGCCATGCGTTACACCGAGGCGCGTATGGCCGCGGTGTCCGAGACGCTGCTGGCCGACATCGACAAGGACACGGTCGAATTCCAGCCGAACTACGACGAGCGTGAACTCGAACCATCCGTCCTGCCGGCGGCATTCCCCAATCTCCTGGCCAACGGTGCCGGCGGTATCGCGGTTGGCATGGCAACCAACATCCCGCCGCACAATCTCGGCGAACTGATCGACGCGTGCTGCGCGCTGATCGACAATCCCGACCTCACCATCCAGCAAGTGATGGAATACGTGCCGGGACCGGATTTCCCGACCGGAGGCATCATCCTGGGGCGTAACGGCATCCGCGCTGGCTACGAACTCGGCCGCGGCTCGCTCATCATGCGCGCCAAGACGCGGGTCGAGGAGAGCCGCACTGGCCGCGAATCCATCATCATCTCCGAGATTCCCTACCAGGAGAACAAGGCACGGCTGCACGAGCGCATCGCAGAAGTGGTACGCGACAAGAAGGTCGAAGGCATCTCCGAGATCCGCGATGAAAGCGATCGCGACGGCGTGCGCCTTGTGATCGAACTGAAACGCGACGCCATGGCCGACGTTGTGCTGAACCAGCTCTATCGCTTCACGCCGCTGCAGACGTCGTTCGGCATCAACGCGCTTGCGCTCGACGCGGGTCGGCCGAAGTTGATGAGCCTCAAGGAGCTGCTCGAGGCCTTTATCCGCTTCCGCGCCGAGGTGCTGACGCGGCGCACCAAGTTCGAACTCAACCACGCCCGCGATCGCGCCCACGTGCTGGTGGGTCTCGCCATCGCCGTCTCCAACATCGACGAGGTTATCGAGATGATCCGGCGCTCGCCCGACCCCAACGTCGCGCGCGACCGTCTCATGGCCAAGGACTGGCCGGCCTCCGATGTGGCCCCACTGATCGCTCTGATCGCCGAGCCGGGCCGCGAGGTTTCTGCCGAGGGCACATACAAGCTCTCTGAGATTCAGGCCCGCGCGATCCTCGAGTTGCGCCTGCAGCGCCTGACCGGTCTCGAGCGCGACAAGATCGCCGAGGAGCTGGGTGAAGTCGCCAAGCTGATCGAGGGATATCTCGAACTGCTGGCCGATCGCGACAAGCTGTTCGCGCTGATGCGCACAGAATTGGTCGAGATCAAGGACAAGTTCGCCACGCCGCGTCGGACCGAGATCGTCGACAACGAGTTCGAACAGGACATCGAGGACCTGATCCAGCGCGAGGACATGGTCGTCACCGTCACCCACGGCGGCTACGTCAAGCGCGTGCCGGTCTCGGAC
>CAYMEB010000246.1:0-7082 GCA_964389095.1 uncultured Hyphomicrobiaceae bacterium | reverse complement strand
CCAAAGCCGCCGCCTGAGCCATCAGGCCGTCACCAAGATTTGGCGATAGCTCCGATCGTCAGACTTCGATCGACGAACGCAACAGATCGTTTTGGGACGAGCTGTGTGGGACGCAGCTCGCAAAGCAACTCGGGGTCACGGACTCCTCGCCGGCGTCGCTGAAGAAGTTCGACGACTGGTACATGGATTTCTATCCGTATCTCGCCCGGCACGTCCCCTTCGGCGAGCTGAAGGGCCGCAAGGTTATGGAAGTGGGGCTCGGCTACGGTACTCTGTCCCAGAAGATCGCCGAAGCGGGCGCGGACTATCGCGGCCTCGACATCGCGGCGGGCCCCGTTCAGATGGTCAACCATCGTCTCCAGCAGAGTGGGCTCGCGGGCAAGGCGGTGCAAGGAAGCGTTCTCGAGTGTCCTTTCGCCGATGGCGAGTTCGATTGGGTCGTAGCTATCGGGTGTCTGCATCACACCGGCAACCTCCAGCGTGCGCTCGACGAGGTGTGGCGCGTTCTCAAGCCGGGCGGCCGGGCGATGGTCATGGTCTACTACGCCTATTCTTATCGGCGCTGGGCTTATCAGACGGGACCGACGTTCAAGCATCTCCTGCACGACAAGTTCGGTATCGGGCGTCGTGACGGCTCGGCCTCGGAGGCGGAGCGCGCTCATTACGACGCGTCGACCAAGGACGGAGCCGGCGCGCCGGAAACCGCCTTCACGTCGGGCTCCGACATGCGCCGTATGACGCGCAAGTGGTCGAGCTGCGTGGTCCACAGAGAGAACATAGGCCAGGAATGGCTGTTCAAGGCGACGCCGCGTGACGTGGCGATCCGACGCTGGGGTCCGCTCATGGGCCTCGATATCTACTGCGATCTCACGAAGTAAGCATTTTGCGCGCGACGTCGTTCTCCGGGGCGACGCGAGCGCCGCCAAAACGGGCAGCAAGGGCGACGCCTGGAAACGCCGCCGGCAGGAGCAAGCAGCCGTGAAAATGCTCGTCGCCTATTCGATGGTCAGTTCCCACGTCCAGACCACGAGGGACTACCTGGAGGCGCCGCGATTGTATTCCGGCTTCGATGTGGATTTTCTGCATGTGACGCTGGGCGCCCGACTCGATGCGCAGGTCCTGGAACCTTACGATGTCGTCTTCCACAGCTACTGCGCGCGCCTGATTTTCGACGGATATGTTTCGCCCGATTGCATCGCCGCCATGCGCGCGTATCGCGGGTTGAAGGTGCTCGCGGTCCAGGACGAGTACGATACGACGAACAAGCTCAAGGCGGCGATACGGGATCTCGGTTTCCACATCGTGCTCACCTGCGTGCCCCAGTCGGAACTGGAGAAGGTCTATCCGAAAGCCGAGTTTCCCGGAGTTCGCTTCCATACGGTTTTCACGGGCTACGTCCCCGACGAGTTCGCGGCTCAGTCGCCCCGGATCGTACCACTGCGCGAGCGTACGATCCGCCTGGGCTATCGGGGGCGCGACATCGGACCGATCTACGGCCAGCTCGGC
Source organism: uncultured Hyphomicrobiaceae bacterium (assembly GCA_964389095.1). GTDB lineage: Bacteria > Pseudomonadota > Alphaproteobacteria > Rhizobiales > Hyphomicrobiaceae > JABFRJ01. The sequence goes on along the minus strand of CAYMEB010000246.1, from coordinate 5,576 downwards.
CGGGACAAGTACGAGATCGGCGCGCGGATGAAGGAGATCTGTGCGGCGGAAGGCTTCAGTTGCGACATCGCGATGGACGAGCAGAGCCGGATCTACGGTACGGCCTGGTTCGATTTCATCGGCAACTGCCGCGCGATGCTCGGTACCGAATCCGGCTCGAACGTCTTCGATTTCGACGGTTCGATCCGTCGCAGGTTCCACGACATGTCGCGAGAGATGGGACGGGCGCCGACTTACGCCGAGTTCGATAGGTTCACGGCCGAGAAGGATAGTTCGATCGACATGGGGCAGATCTCGCCGCGCGTCTTCGAATGCGCGTTGATGCGGACGCCGATGGTGCTGCTGCGGGGCCGTTACTCCGACGCTCTGGTCGCGGACGAGCACTACATTCCCCTGGAAAAGGATTATTCGAACGCCCGCGCCGTGCTCGAGCGTCTCGATGATTTCGAGGCTCTGGAAGCGATGTCGCAGCGGACCTACGAGCACCTCGTGGCTTCGGGGAAGTTCGGCTATCGCCACATCTGGCAGGGCCTTGCCCAGATGTACACCGATCAGGCACGCCAGCTTGCGGGCGCCAGCTTGCGGGCGCCAGCGTGAGGGCGGACGCGTCGGCGAAGCCAGCGCCGGCGGAGGAGCACGACCCGGTGCATCCGATGCACGAGGTGCCGACGAAGCACGTCAAGACGCAGGAGGACTACAATCGGCAGATTGCCGAGGCGAACAAGCTCGAGCTATCACCGGTGGTTCGTTTCAGCTGGGGCACACTTCTTCGGCTTGTCCCCCAGAAGCCGAAGCTCGGCATGGCAACGGCATTGAAGCGTGCGCTGGCGGCACGCGACAAGGGAGAGGCGCCGAGCATGAGCGGCCGCCTCTTGCTTCTGGTTTGGGCCGTGACGCCAGGCGCGATAAGGCGGCGCGTGGAGAACGTACTCGGTCAGATCGACTTCGTGCAGAAGAGGTCCTGATCGGGCGCGTTCCGCGTCACTCTCGGGGTACGGCGGTAGCGCGGATCCCGGATGCGAGCCCGTGGCGTCGATGGCCGTTCGCAGCACCGGGGCGATGCTGCCCAGATTGCGTCCAGGGGGCCTGGGGTTGGGGTCTCAGGCGTATTTGCGGACATCGGGCACGAAATGCACGTGCTGTTGCATGCAGCGCAGGATGGTGGCGCGATTGGCCTTGGTCCATTCCACCGTACGGCGCAGTCCTTCCGCGTGAGGGACCTCGGCGGCGAAGCCGAGCTTCTCCTTCGCCTTCTGCGTTGCTGCGAAACGCTGACCGGAACGGTCCCAGTCGCGCGCTGGCGTCAGGGCGATCGGCGTCTTGTTGCCTGTGAGCGCATTGATGCGCTCGGCCAACTGCAGGATGGTGATTTCTTCGCCGGAGCCGAGATTGTAGATCTCGCCCGGTTCGCCCTTGAGGCCGCAGGTCATCAGGCCGCGCGCCATGTCCTCGACGAAAATGAAGTCGCGGCTCGCGATGCCGCCGTTCTCGACCGGTAGCGCTTCACCGGCAAGCGATTTCCAGATGAATGTCGGGGTGACGTTGCGCCAGACCGTTGCCGGCGTTCCCCGCCAGCGGCCGGCGCCCAGGATTTCTCCCGGCCCGAACACGTTCTGGAACCGAGCCTTCACGAAAGGCATCCCGAAGCGGGTGAAATAATAGTTGCCGTACATCTCGCCAATCAGTTTCGAGATCGAGTATGGGCTGTCGTGGAAGAGGGAGACCGGGACGTCCTCGGTGGTGGCGGTCGCGCCGTCGAAGGTCTTGGCGGCGACGGCGCAGCCTGCAGCGGAATAGACGACCTTCTTGAGCGATTTGATGTCCTTGAGCCGCTCGAACAGCTTCAACGTGGTCAGCGTGTTGTTGTCGTGATCGGCCAGCGGGTCGTGGATCGACGACTGGTTCCCGTGGAAGCAGGCGAGGTGATAGGCGTAATCGAGGTCGGTGTCCAAATCGCGCAAGATGCGATCGTTGGTGATCGGGCCCGAGACGAGCTTGACGGCCGCGTCGTCGGGGACATTCACGGGGTCGGCCGACAGGAAGTTGTCGACGATCGTGAGCTTGCGCGGCTTCTGCTTCAGGATCGCCTTGACCAGGTTGGAGCCGACGAAACCGGCGCCACCGACGACGAGGACGTTCTTGCCTGCGAAAGTCTCGCGCATGTTCTCTCTTTCCGTGACCCTGCGGTGATCGCGCGGGCCGGCCGCGGTCGATGGTGCCGGCTCGGCCGTGCCGTGGTTCGAGGTGGACGTCGTTTCGCCGTTTCCCTTAGCCGGATCGCCGGCCGAGGTCGAGGGCAAGGCGACGTGCCGGCGCGGGCGGCCGGTGGCGCGGGTTCGAGTGGCTCAGATCCATGCCGCGCGAAAGGCCGCCTCGGCAGCGTCACAGGCGTCGCGGGATCGAATTGGCCGCAGACTTCAAGGTCACAGTGAATTCTGGCGCGGAGCGCGGACAAGCTCGGTGGGTGCGCCCTGGAGGCTCAACACGAACCTCAGAAGAGGGCGCTGGGTATGGCCGCCCTCTCCGATCTCACGGGTGACGACGATGATGACCGGCGGCTGGCTGCGGGCATTTCCCGAGCTCGGGGCCTCCACGGCCAGCCAGTCGACAATCTCCAGGTCGAGCATGCGGCCGTTGTCGGAGGGATCGACGGCCTTGAGGCGCGTGCCGGTCGCGAGGCTGGGGCCTAGTGAGGCAGGTAGCACGAGGTCCAGCGGGGGAAGCCACGTTGCCGGAACGGAGGCTTGGGCCGTGTCGTCGGACGATCGCCACGATCCCGCAAGGGTTTCAAGCGCCGCGCGCGGGACCTCGGCGGCCACGATGGCGTCGGGCGAAGTCGCTGAAGCGAGGCCGGCGAGCGTAGCCACCGCCAGCACGGCCCCTGCAATCCGGCCGGCCAACCGATGTTTCCTGGTGCTCAGTCGTCCCATGGCGCGTTCTGCCTTCGGAGGATCAGTCTGCCCCCAAGGATATAGGCAATTGGGACGAAACAGAGGAGGGGAGGGTGGCGTGCGACGCAGGTTTTCCCTGCCGAAATCAGCTGTTTGCCCTGTTCTTGCGCCGGGGTGCGGCGTAGGCGCTACGTAGATGACCGACGAAGGCCAGGTTCAGGGCCAGCAGGATCGCTCCGTTGGCCGCGACTAGGATGGCCCAAGCCTTCGGCAGCGCCGCATGCGGCGCGGGGATGGCCGGCACGGAAAACAGCGGGAGCGAGGCGTGAAGCGGGTAGCCGTGGGCGTCAGGACCTGCAGAGAGGCGCTGAACCGGGGACATGAGCTCGATGGGGAGTGCGGGGGGCACGAAGCCAGAGATCGCGGGGGCTGCCGCGTCGCTCGACCCAGGGGCGAAAGTGATCGCGACGAGCATTGCCAGCAGAGCAAAGTGCCAAGATCGGCGACGTCCGGCCGAAGACTGCATGCGGTCGTTCTCCTTGTCTCGCAGCGGGTTGGTTCGCGATTCGGAAGACTTGCTCGCCCGACTGTCCGTGTCGCTTTGGCCAGCAATAAGGCCGGCGCGGGAAATATTGATGGCCGTTCAAACAAGCCCGAGCGACGTTGCGGACGGGTCACGTGCCTGCCGACCTGATCATGTCCGGCGGCGAGTAGCCGCCCGAGCAATCCACAGCGGGTGCAGCTGCCGGGGACGAAGGGCTGCGCGAATCGCGCTACAGCAATCGGCGGCCCGCTATCGCGGGGCGTACGGCGTCGCGTCCGGCATCATGATCGGCCAGCGCCTCGCTCGACGTCACCGGGATGGGCTCTTGCGAGAGCGTGTCCCGGTACAATCTGGAGCCCGCAGTCCCATGGTTCTGAAACCGCCCGGCATCATCACGTTCATGCTTTCGTTTTTCATCATGGTCGCGGTACTCGGCTCCAAGTATTTCGGAGCGAGCATTCCGGGCCTGACCGGCGAGGTCACGCACTTCTTCGGATTGCTGGTGGCCTATCTGCTGCTGATGTTCGGCTGCCTTTTCCGGGGCCTGTAACGACGCTCATTCGGCTCGCCAGCCGTAGAGCCAGTCGTAGCGCTCCAGAAGACGTGCGCCGCCCATGAGGCGCATCGCGGTGTCCCGGGCCAGCGCGAGCGGACCGCTCATGTGGTAGATGCGCCCGTTGGTCTCCGAGGCTGCCACGATGCGGTCGACGCGGGGTTCTCGCGCCCGACGATAGGCATCGAGCGCCCGGATCGGATCATCGGGCCGTTGCGCCAGGCAGTCCGCCAGGACCACCGCGTCTTCCAACGCCATCACTGCGCCTTGGGCGAGGTAAGGCTTCACCGGGTGCGCGGCGTCACCGAGCAGGGCCAGACGCCCGGCCGACATCGGCGGACGTGCGAGGCTATGCAGGCCCCAGATGCGCCAGTCCTCGGCTGCAGCGGCGAGCGCGCGTGCGACCGGCGCGAGGTCGGCGACGACCGCGGTCACGCGCGCCGCCGACACGGTGGAATTCCAGCCCGACAATTCACTGCGTGGCTCGGGGAAGATCACGATCATCGCCAGTTCCGCTCCGGCACGAACCGGATAGGTCAGCATATGCAGATCGGGCGCGAGCCACAGTGTCGTGCCGTCGACGGCGAGACCGGACGGCGCGCGAGTCACCGGGACGACCGCGCGCGCGGCCGCAACCCCCGTGTAACCCGGCGCGGGCGTGCCCAGAAACGACTGGCGCGCCGTCGACCACAGTCCATCGGCGGCGATCACCAGGTGGCCGCCGTGTGTTCGGCCGGATGCGAGGGTCAAGCGCAGGTGATCGTCACATTCGGCATAGGCCGTCACGTCGCAACCGGTTTCGATGGTGATGCGAGGCTCGGCGCGGGCCGCGGCGAGTAGCACGCCGTGCAGGTCCGCGCGGTGCATCACCCAGTAGGGGTGGCCGTGGCGCGCGGTCATCCAGGATGCCAAAGGCAGGCGCGTGATCAGGGCGCCGTCCCTTCCTCTTCGGACTTCGATCGCCTCGGGCTCGGCCACAAACGGCGCGAGCGCTTGCGTCAGGCCCAGCGCCGCCAGGATGCGGGTGCCGTTGGGGCCGATCTGGATCCCTGCCCCCGCCTCGGATGGATCAGCGCGGCGTTCCAGGAGACGGCTGGATAGGCCCCTGGCTGCCAGAGCGAGTGCTGCGGCAAGGCCGCCGATCCCGCCGCCGACGATCAAGAGGGGAGATGCGGTCGGCATGGCGCACGGGGCCGCCCGTCAGGCGGCGGCGCGGTCGTGGGTTACGATGCAGCCGGCCGGATCGGTTTCGGTCGCGTTCAGCCGCTCGTCATAGACATACAGCGTCGAGCAGTAGGGACACAGGATCTGTGTGTCCTGCCCCATGTCGAGGAAGACGTGGGGATGATCGTAGGGGGAGCGTGCGCCCATGCACTGGAGCTCTTTCACGCCGACGAAAATCTTCTCTGCGCCCTGGTCGTTGGCGATGTGGGGGGCTGCGTGGTCGGCCATGAGGTCACTGCTTCCAGGAGGATGACGGATCAGCCCGTCAAGGTAGCGGCCCGCTGATCCCATGGATAGGGGCAGCCGCGTCGCAGGGTTCGGTCCGCCGCGGCACGGTGTTTCGGAGGGCGGGGGTGCTCCGGGG
>CAYMEB010000245.1:0-7139 GCA_964389095.1 uncultured Hyphomicrobiaceae bacterium | reverse complement strand
TCATCGAGCTCAGCCCATGACCGGCCAGTTACACCACCGCCTGGGGCACGATCGCAAGGCGCGTCCAGAGTGAGACGGCGGGATTGGACGAGGGAAGCTCGAATCGCCGGAGAGGGCCGCGCTGCGAGAATCATCCGCAGGTGGAGTGGCCACACGAGCGGCAGGTCCAGCAGCCGCCTTCCTTGACGAAACTCGTCATGCCGCAACGAGGACAGCCGCGGGCGCGAGCACCTGAGCCGGCTGGTTGGCTCCCTTTCCCGCCCTCCTGCCGTGGCGAAGCGGAATGAGCCGCACGGGGGCGGCCGGGGTCCGACGGAGTCGATGCATCGGCGGCAGCCGTTGCCGGCGACGGGAGGCGATGACTCTCGTTGGTTACGCCGAGATCGAGCGGAGGCTCGCCGTCGATCACTCCGGTCCGCCGCAGGTGTGTTTCGATTACTTCGCCGATCGCCGCGAGGAGGCTCGGGACGTAGCGGCCCTCCATCCAGCGACCGCCCTGCGGGTCGAAGACGGCCTTGAGCTCCTCCACCACGAACGAGACGTCGCCGCCGCGGCGGAACACGGCACTGATCATGCGCGTCAGGGCCAAAGTCCAGGCGTAGTGTTCCAGATTCTTAGAGTTGATGAAGATTTCAAACGGTCGGCGGCGACCGTCGTGCTCGATGTCGTTGATCGTGATGTACATCGCGTGATCACTGCCCGGCCACTTGAGCTTGTAGGTGTACCCGGCAAGCGCGGGCTCGCGCTCGAGCGGCTTGGCCATGTAGACCACGTCGCCTCCATTGCCGCGGGCCGGCAACATCGTTCGCCGCGGCTCGGATGCTGCGGGCGTCGCGGAGTTGGTCTCTGTCCGACGCTCGGGGCGCCGATCCGCGGTTCCCGCATCGGGGATCGGCGGCGACGAGGTCAGCACCGAGCCGGTTACGGGGTTTGGGCGGAACGTCGTTACGCCCTTCAGGCCGAGTTCGTAAGCCTCCAGATAGACGTCGTGGAACGCCTCGAAGCTGATGTCCTCTGGGCAATTGATCGTCTTCGAAATCGAACTGTCGACGTGCTTCTGTACGGCCGCCTGCATTTCGAGATGACTGCGCGGGGTCACGGCAGCGGCCGTGATCAGGGCGCCGGGGAGGGGGGCAGTCTCGCCGTGCAATTGGCGGAAGACCCGATAAGCGTAGTCCTCGACGTGCTCTGTACGATGCGAACCGTCACGCTCCAGAACACGGCGCGCGTAGGCAAGGTCGAAAACGGGCTCGATGCCGCTCGAGACGTTGCCGGCCAACAGCGAGATCGTCCCGGTGGGCGCGACGGACGTGAGCAATCCATTGCGAATTCCCGTGCGCGCGATGGCCTGTCTGATCTCGTTGGGCAGGCTTTCCACGCCGGGCCGAGACAGAAATGCGTCTCTTTCGTAGAGAGGGAAGCTGCCTTTCTCCGCCGCCAGTTCGGCACTCGCGGTATAGGCATTCGCCTTGATGGTCGCCATCCATCGGTCGGCCGCGGCAAGTGCAGCCGGGCTATCGTAGCGCAGTCCGATCTGCGCCAGCGCGTCGGCGAGCCCGGTGACGCCCAGGCCGAGACGCCGCTTGGCCTTCGCTTCCCGGCGCTGCGCCGCCAGCGGATAACCGGAAACATCGATGACGTCGTCGAGGAAACGGACCGCGAGGCGGGTGCGGGCCGCTAGCGCGTCCTCATCGAGGCGCGGTTTCGCACCGAAGGGATCGATCACGAGCCGTGCCAGATTGATGGAGCCCAACAGGCAGGCGCCGTAGGGCGGCAGCGGCTGCTCGCCACACGGGTTGGTGGCGTGGATATCCTCACAATAGGACAAGTTGTTGAGAGCGTTCACACGATCGATGAAGATCACGCCCGGCTCCGCGACATCGTAGGTGGCGCGCATGATGCGCTCCCAGAGCGCCCGCGCCCGGACGGTCCTGAAGACGCGGCCTTCGAAAACGAGGTCCCAATCGGCATCGTCCCTGACGGCGCGAATGAATGCGTCCGTCACCAGGACCGAGAGGTTGAAGTTGCGCAGGCGCTCGGGATTTCGCTTCGCCTCGACAAAGCTTTCGATGTCGGGGTGATCGCAACGCATCGTCGCCATCATCGCGCCACGCCTGGCGCCGGCCGACATGATCGTTAGACACATGCTGTCCCAGACGTCCATGAACACAACCGGGCCCGACGCGTCGGCGCCGATACTCCTGACCAAGGCTCCCTTTGGCCTCAGCGTCGAGAAATCCTGACCGATGCCACCGCCTTGCTGCATGGTCAGTGCGGCTTCCTTCACGGAGTCGAAGATCCCCGCCAAGTCGTCTGGAACGCGCCCCATGACGAAGCAATTGAAGAGCGTCACCGAGCGGTGCGTACCGGCGCCAGCCAGAATCCGACCGGCGGGCAAGAACGTGAGGTCGGCCATAGCCTCCAAGAAACGATCGGCCCAATGTCGGCGTACAGATGCCTTCTCTGCCCGTGCGGCGGCATCGGCGACCCGGCGAAAAGTGTCCGCCATCGTCGCATCGATCGGGGTGCCGTCGGGCCGCTTGAAACGATATTTGGCGTCCCAGACCTCCGTGGCGATACGCGGGAGATCGAGCGAGGGTGGCGGGACTGTCTTTGGCGGGTTCCGATCTTGCACGACATCTGCCCACATCGAGTGGCCGCAGAGTACATCGACGGCTAGGCCCAGTCAATTATTGTTCTTTTTAAGTTCCTGATTTGATCTTGTTGAGCCGCCCGCGGGCTTCCGCGCCGAGCGGGGGTGGATCGGCGGACGCCGCCGCCTCGAGCAGAAGGCGATCACAGGCTTCCTCGATCCGTTCGACCAGTTCCTTGCGGAATGTCGCCCTCGGCTTTCCGGGGGCGATGGGCTCGAGGATTTCGACGACGATGGTGCCAGGGTATCGCAGAAAGCTGCGGCGCGGCCAGTAGAGACCCGAGTTGAGAGCAAGTGGAACGCAGGGAACGCCGAGCCCTTCGTACAGGGCGACGAAGCCCGGCTTGTAATCGGGGTCTGCGCCCGGCGCGGTGCGGGTGCCCTCCGGGAAAATGAGTATCTGGCGCCCCTGCCGGGCTCGGGTCTGCGCATCGGCGATAAGTTGCTTCAGCGCGGCAGCGGCACGGTCACGCTTGACCAGGATGTGGTCGAACTTCACGCAGAACCAGCCGTAGACGGGAATCCATTTGAGTTCGTCCTTGAGGACGATGGCGGGATCGGCAAACAGCGGGATCAGCGCAAACGTATCCCAAGCCGATTGGTGCTTGGAGACGACCAGACAGGCGCCCTCTGGCAGCTTCTCCCGGCCGCGCACTTCGAGGCGTGTGCCGCAGATGACGCCCAAGAGCCAACTGCAAATCATGCCGTGCAGGCGGAGGCCCTGCATGGCCCAGGATCGGGGTGAGATCAGCAGCCAGATGCCAAGCACCAGCATCAGCGCCGTCACGAGGTAGAACGTCAGGGCATAGACGGCTGAGCGGACGACGACCATGCAGAGGACCACGTAGGGGTTGGTTCGCTGCCCTCTAGCATGCCCATGCGGATCACGTCAGATCCGATCGGCTTCGGTCCGCGAAAGCATGAAGTGCCCGGTTGGCAAGCAAGCGGGCCGCTGCAGGCAGGAATTTGGCATACTCGAGCGCAACGAGCTTGAATGCTCCGGAATCGAGCCACCATACCGACCGCCTGCCGCCGCGGGAGGGAACCGGATAGGGTACGAGCTCGGTCTGGGGCATGGCGCGTGCGAGCTCTGCCAGGCTGCGAGGCATATGATAACTCGACGTCACGACCAGCAGTCGCCGGTAGCCCCAGGTCGAAGCCCATCGTTTCGTTTCCTGGGCATTGCCGATGGTGTCGAGCGCCTCGTAGCCGATATCGACGCAGCATTCGAACAGCACAGGTGGCAGGCGCGAGACCCTGAAGAGATCTTCGCGCGAAGTCTGCCGGTTCACACCGCTGATCAGGAGCCTGGAAGCCCGACCCTGGCCAAACACCCGGGTGCCCTCCAGGATTCGGCGCTCGCCGCCGGTGAGGACGACGACGGCATCGGTCACGGGTGCCGGATTGACGGACGGCGCCGTCGCGAAGTGGACGACTCGGGCAGCAAACAGCATGAAGCCTGCGAGAAGGAAGAAGGTGACGGCGAAGACGGCGCCGACAATCAGGCGAGTGATACGCCGCATCGGCACGGCCGCGCCGTGCGTGGTGCTCACCCCTTGCCTGTCGACCTGCACCTCGATACTCCCGCGATACCGAGCGGCGTCCGGCGAACGCTCGCCGGAGCGATGCCCGCTCAGTTGGGGGCGCAGACTAGCCCGCTCCGCAACTCGGCGCATAGCGACTACTGCGCGCACTGGAGTGTGGAACAACCAAGTCAGCGTTGACTGTGCAAGATCCGGTACACGCCGATGCGCGAAGTCAGCATGCACAGTGCGGCGATGACTACGACCACCACGCCGAGAAGGACGTAGCCTGAAAGATCGAGTGCGCCGGTTCCGACAAGGCGCTTTATTTCGCCGATCGTGACGCTTCCGCCACCCAGCATTTCCATGACAAAGGGCAATCCGGCGAAGGCGACCATGGCGCAGGCCGCCCCGACGATTCCGGCCTTGATGCCCAGCCTGAGGAAATGCTTCTCGAACTCCCGAGCAATGAACCGGTCGGTCGCCCCGACGAAGTGCAAGACCTCGACAATCTCGCGGTTGGAGGCCAGGGCGCTGCGCGTCGCAGAGACGATGATCGCGGTCGTGGCGGCGCCGACCAGCATCAGAATGGCGAGGCCGCCCAGGGCGAACGACTTGGTTACGGTTCGGATCTGGTTCTGCCAATGGCGATGATCGTCGAGCGTCACGCCCTTGAATTGCCCTGCCAGTGCAGAGCGCAAGACGGCGAAATCAGGCGGCGAAACCCGGTCTATTTCGATGGCGACGAGCCGTGGCACGGGGAGGTTCCGCAACGATTCACTCTGGCCAAGCCACGGTTCCAACAGCGCAGCATTCTCGGCGCCGGATAGCGGCTTCACGCTGCGTATCCCGGGTTGGCGTTCCAGGAAGCGCGCGACGTCCCGCACCAGCTTGTCGGCGTCCGCCCGATCGCGGGCTTCGATCTGGGCCGTGACTTCGCTCGAGATGTCGCGAAGCCAGGCGGCCGCCGACTGGTTCATGAGGTAGACCGCGCCAGCCGTGAGGCAAGCGAAGAAGCACATGATTGCGATCACCAGCGTCAGCGACCGGCCTGTCACCGAGCGCGCCGGCACAATGGGGCTGTGCGCGGGCTCCACGGCGACGGGGGTCGAGCGACCGTGTGCGTAGAGGTCCGTATCGACGTCTCTCGCAATCGCAATCGGCGGCTCGGGTGGCGCCTGAGTGCGATCGGGCAATGCTGGACGTGCCGAAATCGCCTGCGGCTGTCGGACTTGATACTGCGGTGGCCGGCCCGGTTCATGGGTGTAGGCAGCGGGGCCGGTGCGGGGCACCGGGTCGATTTCGAATGCCGCGGGACCGGTCGGGCTGGAAGCCCAATGCCCTTGCAGGTCCGCCGGATCCACGTAAGGGCCGACAGGGGTAGCGGGTTCCGGTGATGTTCTGGGATCGTACGGCTGGGACAAGTCGTGCTCGTGCTGCCGCGAGGCCGTGCGCGGGTCGGCGTACCGGGGATCCTCGTAAGGACCGATCTCGAAATAGGGGTCGGCAGGCGGCGCAGGGCGGCCGCGAGAGCCGTCACGTGAGCCTGACATGACCTTGCTCCAATTCGAGGCAGGGGGCGCGGAATTGCTTCAGCAACGAATAGTCGTGGGTCGCGATGACTACCGAGGTGCCGAGGCGGTTCAATTCCACGAACAAGCGCAGGAGGCGACGGGCCATCTGTGGATCGACGTTTCCGGTCGGTTCGTCGGCGAGCAGGAGTTCTGGCTTTCCGATCACAGCGCGGGCGATCGCGGCTCGCTGCTTCTCACCGCCCGAGAGCACGTCGGGGTAGGCATGCATGCGCTCCCCGAGGCCGACCCATTGCAGCAGGTCGGTGACATCCTCCTTGTAGTGGGCGAGCTTGCGGCCAGCCACCCGCAGGGGCATTGCGACGTTTTCCCAGGTCGTGAGGTGATCGAGCAGGCGGAAATCCTGGAAAACAATGCCGATCCGGCGGCGGAACTGCGCCCGTTTGGCCGGGGAGATGTTGGTGACGTCCTCGTCGAAAATGCGGATATGGCCACGCGACGGGTGGGTCGTCATGAACAGGAGCCGCAGCAGGGAGGTCTTTCCGGCGCCCGATGGCCCCGTCAGGAAGTGGAAGGAGCCGGGGCGCAAGTGGAAAGAGACGTCGCGCAACACCTCGCTGCCGCGATCATATTTCAATCCGACGTTCTGCAGACGAATCACGTTCCGCTCGCCTAGCCGACCCGTTCCGGCGCACCTGCGTCCGCCGCCCCCGAATCACTCACTGGAACCGCAGCATATGCGGTACGACCACAGCGCGATCAATCCAGCACCAATGTGGCGGGACGATGGGTCTTGGCGGGGCCGTTCGGGACACGGTGCCGCTGCAACAAGGGCAATCGGCGTCAGGGCCGCGAATCCAGTGGTCAGCCTCCTCCGGACAGGACCGCTCGGGAGGCGGAAGCGGGCCGCGCACTGCAGCGTCGCGTTGACATCGATTGGGGGCGTCCCTATTTCTCGTCGGCCCCGTCCTTCGGGGCCTCGCGACGAATTCGACCCGTTTCCCCACCATTCCGACCGACCCAACCTCCGGCGGCCGTCTTCGGTGGCAGGCCGAGATCGCGAGTGCGATATCCACCGGCGGCCAGCGACGAGTGGCCGGCGCCTCGCAGCAGATAGCCTGCGGCGGGGCCTCGATACATTGAGGATCAGCCTGCCATGCTGTCTTTCGGCGCGCTCGCATCGAGAATTTTCGGCTCGTCAAACGATCGCAAGGTCAAGGCCTATCGCCCGAAGGTTGCCGCGATCAATGCCCTGGAAGACGAAATCAAGGGCCTGTCGGACGCTGAGCTGAGGGCCCGGACGGGCGAGCTCAAGGCAAAGCTCGAAGGCGGCGCCGGGCTCGACGACATATTGGTTCCCGCTTTTGCGACCGTTCGCGAAGCGGCTAAGCGGGCACTCGGGCAACGCCATTTCGACGTGCAGATGATCGG
>CAYMEB010000244.1:0-7140 GCA_964389095.1 uncultured Hyphomicrobiaceae bacterium | reverse complement strand
GAGAGCGGCGGCCGCGCCAGGGTGGTGTTCGACACGGCAATACCGTCGACCTCGTGTGTAAGAAGAGTCGTCACGATCGCGGGGAGGTCGTCCTCTGCGACATCGGGAGACAGCTTCACGATCACCGGCCGGCGCTTCGAACCTGCGGCGACGAGGCGGGCGCGCGTCGTCATTGCACGTTTCAGCAGCGCATCTAGGGCGGCTGGCGCCTGAAGGTCGCGGAGGCCCGGCGTGTTCGGAGACGAGATGTTGACTGTGAAGTAACTCGCCACGGAATCGAAGGTTTCGATGCCCGTCGCATAATCGGCCGACTTGTCCTCGGTGTCCTTGTTGGCCCCGATGTTGACACCCACGATGCCACTCTGCGGGCGGGCTCGCAGGCGTGCCAGAGCCGCGGCGTGGCCGCCGTTGTTGAAGCCCAGGCGATTGATGACGGCGCGGTCGGGCACCAGCCGGAAGAGCCGCGGGGTCGGGTTTCCCGTCTGGGGACGCGGCGTCACGGTTCCGATCTCGGCGAAACCACAGCCGACGGCGAGTACGGCATCGGGAACCCTGGCGTCCTTGTCGAATCCAGCAGCGATGCCGACGGGGTTGGGAAAGTCGAGACCAAACACGGTCTGCCGCAATGCCGGGGGATCGGCGGCGCGCGAGCGGCCGTGGATGCCCCGTTCGAACGCGCGCAGAGACAGTTCGTGGGCCCGCTCCGGATCCAGGGTCAACAGCATCGGCCGCATGGCGTCGAGCAGGGAGCCGATCATGGGGCTGTCTCCTGAGGCAGGCAGTGCCGGCCCATGGCATCGATGGAGATCGGCGTCACGGTCCGGGCCAGTCGCACGGGCAAGGCGGCATAGAAATGGGGGAACAGTTGGCCCCCGCGGGAGGGTTCCCAGCGCAACGCATCGCCGAGTTCGGTCGCATCGAGGGCGACCAGCAAAAGATCCGCTCGTCCGGGGAAATGCTTCGCCAGAGTGCCGGAAAGCTGTTCGCGGGAGGACAAGTGGATAAACCCGTCGCGCACGTCGTCCGGTGAGCCTGTATAGAGTCCCGCCCGCGTCGCGTCGGTCCATTCCTGTCGGCCCACGATCTTGTAGATCATGGCGGCGGTCGGGGTCATGCGGTTCGAGACTCCTTCGCTCGATGCTTACAGCATGACCTGTGCGTGGGCAACGCGCGCGGCGACGCAATTGCGAGCGCATTCGGCCTGTGCCGGCTCCCCGCTCTGCGACAAGACGACGGCTAGGCGAAACTATCATCGTACCCGCGGGGTGAACCAGGGCGCATGGACGCTTGTCGCCCTCGAAGCGATGCGCGATACATCCCTGATCACTGCGAGGCGAGGGATTGCGTTCGCGGAACACCGCGGGCCAAACGAACCGGACCGTGTGGTCGACAACGACCCGACACAAGGGTCGAGGAAGTAAGCCGGGAGGGCCACTGTGGCGCGCTTGTTCGATGCGCAGGCGATGAGCCTGTTCGATCTTTTGCGTTCGCGCAGACGTTTTCACTTGCCGCCCTCGCAGCGCGTCTACGATTGGCGCGAGGACAAGCTCGCCCAGCTGTTCCACGACATCGGCCTGCGCGAGGGGTCGCAACTCGTGGGACCCAGCGGATCGACGCTGTTCCTCGGCACGATCTATCTTGCCGACAAGGAGCCGGGCTCGCCGCCGCTGATCGCCGATGGGCAGCAGCGCGCGGTCACTGCCACCATGCTCGCAGCTGGGCTTCGAGATCTTGAGACCGACTCCGACGTCAAGGCACAGATGCAGGCGCTCGTATCCGCAGGCCCCGACGACACCGCGAGCAACGACCGCATCCGAATGCGCGAGGTCGACGCCGAGTTTTTCCGCCAATGGGTGCAGGCCCCGGGCGCCATGGTGGCGACTTACAACTCGGGAGACGAAGAGGGGGCCGCCCGCTCGCAGAGCCAGATCAACATCATCAACAACCGCAATCTGATCGTGCAGCACCTGCGGTTGTTGGGAAGCGACGGGCGCCGACGCCTGATTCGGATCCTCGAGGAAGAGACCGTGGTCGTCGTGATCGTGACCGCGAGGCTGGAGCACGCGCTCGACGCCTACACCAGTACCTACAAGCGGGGGCTTCGTCAGGCCGAGGTCGACCGGCTGAGGGCCGAGCTGTTCGCCGACAGCCGTGACGAGCAGGACATGAAGCTGGCCAACCACTGGGACGAGTGCGAGGCGACGCTCGACAAGGACGGCCTGGAAACGCTCTGCCAGCTTCTGGTCCTGATCGAGAAGGGCGTGAGCCCGAGCGGCGACCTCCAGTCCGCGCTGTTCCAGTGTTTTTCGCTGCCGCAGCAGGCGCAATCGTTCGTCATGGACTCGCTGGTTCCGATGACGGCTGCCTATCAGGACCTGTGCAACATCGACGATGGACTTCCTGCGTCACGAACTTCGCGGATATTCAAGAGCGGCCGTTTGCGCCGCATCGACGGGCATCTGATTACCCTCATGCGCGTTTCGCACGTGGAGTGGCGTGCTCCGGGCATGCTCGCCGTCCGGATGTTCCGTGACGATCTCGTCTCGCTCGAGCGCATCCTGTCGGGTCTGGAGCGCCTGGCCAATGCCTTCATGATCGACGGCGTCGACCCTCATGCGATGGGCCAGCGCTACCACGCCCTCGGAAAGGCCATCCTGGCCAGGGATTGGGCTCAGATCGACGAAGCGATGGTGGTGGGAGGCGAGCTGAGGTCGCGCTGCCGCAACAATCTTTCGGCGGCAAACTTCGCCCAGAAGATCAGATTCCGCACGCCGGTCTTGTTGAAGGCGAATGACCTGATTGCCGGGCAGGTGGTCAAGATAGATCCGGCGAGCGTGACATGCGAGCACATCCTTCCGGTGAGCGTGGACCGGCGTGCGCCGTATTGGCTGCAGCGGTTCCGCAGTGCCGACGGGCGCCGTTACGTCGGCCACCTGCACCGGCACAAGCTGGGCAACGTCACCCTGCTCAGTCACGCCAGCAACCGGGAAGCGGGCAACAAGGACTTCCCCACCAAGCGCCCCATCCTGGCAACTTCCGGGATCGCGCTCTCGGAAGTCGTCGCCAGCGAGACGGACTGGTCGATTGAGAGCGTCGAAAAGCGGACGGAGGCCCTCGCCACCCTCATCTGCCAGCATTGGAAGCTGAGCTGACGCGAAATGGTCCGGGTCCTCCGTCCATCGTTCTCAGCCTGGATCAGCCGCGGCGCTCCAGGAATTGGCCGATCGTATCCATAACGCCCGTCGCGTCCGTCGGCAGAGAGAGGAACTCGCTCAACTGATCAGGCGTGAACGAGCCCAGATCGATGTTGTACTGCGCGAGCAGCTCGGTGAGCTCGGCCGGCGCCAAGTTCTGGAGGGTCGACAGGTCGAGGCCATTTGCCGAGAGCTGCTCGACCACCGAGCGCAGATCCGGCACTTGATCGAGGGATGTATTGCCGAGCAGGCCGCCGATAGCGTCGCTCAATCGGGACAGATCGAACATCGGTTCGTTTCCTTGTCTTAGGGTTCGGGGATAGGCTCAGGCCGCGCGCGGGAGTTTGGGCTCGACCACGACAACGGTGGTGGCGTGACCATGGACGCCAGCTGCTGCTGCCTTGATGATCACGAGCTTGTCCTTGGGCGGAACCCGGTCCGGCTTGCGATCGCTCATTCAAGTCTTCCTGGTGATTGGTGCGAGTCCGTCACCGGCCCCGCCGATGAGTGGGAGATGGGCGTTCGGCTCGATCGTTTCCAGGTCGTTTTCGGGGTGAGTTTGATCGAAAGCAATGATCATGTCGGGCCGCCGGCAGAATGCTCCCCATATCGCGGACATGGAAGCGCGTTCTGCCTGGAGAAGTCTGCTCGCGATCGTCGCGGAGTGGGGCTCCCCGGTCGGGCGTGCCGAACAGTGCGTGTTCACAACCGACAGGACTTGAACGGATGGAATTCCTAGCAGGCGGCCTCGCCTCGGCGTGGCTCGGGATGCCCGTATGGGTTTGGCTGAGTTTCCTCACGATCGTCGCCATCGTTCTGGCGGTCGATCTCGGCCTCTTTCATCGAGAGGCACATGAAGTGTCGATGAAAGAAAGTGCTGTTCTCGCCGGCACCTGCATGGCGCTGGGTCTGTCGTTCTCCGCGGTTGTCTGGTGGCTCTACTACAAGGGCTACGCGCAATCCCTCGATCCGGAGATCGCCGGCGCCCAGTCGCCGTCGGCGCGGGCGTGGACGGCTTGGGAACTCTACCTCACGGGCTGGGTCGTCGAGCAGACGCTCGCCTTCGACAACGTCTTCGTGATGTCGATGATCTTCACGTACTTCGCGATCCCCGCGAAATACCAGCATCGGGTGCTCTTCTACGGCATTCTGGGTGTCATCGTGATGCGCGCGTTCATGATCGGTGTCGGCGCCGCTCTGATCCAGCAGTTTCACTGGATTCTGTATTTCTTCTCGGCGTTCCTTCTCGTCACGGGCGTGAAGATGCTGGTGATGGCCGACGCCAAGCCGGATCTGGAGAACAACCCGATCCTCAAATGGATGCGGCGCCGTCTGAACATTACGCCTCAGCTGCACGGCCAGAACTTCTACGTGATGGAACGCGACGAGGCCTCGGGCAAGGTCGTCCGCAAATGGACCCCGCTGTTCGTCGCCCTGGTGCTCATCGAGTTCGCCGACCTGATCTTCGCCGTGGACTCCGTTCCGGCGATCTTCGCGATCACCCAGGATCCCTTCATCGTGTACACCTCGAACATCTTCGCGATCCTCGGGCTGCGGTCGCTCTATTTCGTGCTGTCGGCGATGGTGCACCGCTTCCATTACCTGAAGTACGCTCTGGCTCTGGTTTTGATCTACATCGGCGCCAAGATCTTCCTGCAACAGATCATCGGGAAGATTCCGCCGGAGGTCAGCCTCGGCGTGACATTCACCCTCCTGGCCGGCGGCATCGTCGTGAGCCTGCTCAAGACGCGCGGGCAGCCGCCGCAGGCCGGGGAGCTGCCGCCCAAGCAGACTGCGGCGTGAACGTGGGCGCTGCATCTTGCTGAAAGTTTCGGGGCCGCGGGGGTTTTCTCCCGCGGCCTCGGGCCAATCCGTCAGATCCGTTCACCCTGTTCCCGGCGGCAGGGCGCTCCCCCAAGGCGCTCCCCGTGGTGTTGTCACACCGGCGACTTGCGGTTATAAGCCGCCGTTCTCATCACATGAGAGACTGCCCTGGGGCACCCTTGGAGGCTCGGGGCAAGCCATTGTCCGTCCGTTCGGGGCGGAGTGGCACATGAAACCGGAGACCAGCCATGGCCAATCAAGTGATCCCCGCCACGGCGCGTCCGCGGGCCGGCAAGGGGGCCGCCCGCAGTGTGCGCCGCGAAGGGAAAGTTCCAGCCGTGATCTACGGCGAAGGCAAAGCCCCGATTTCCATTGCCGTCGACGCCAACGAACTCGGCAAGACCATCGCCAAGGGCAAGTTCCTTGCGCGCCTGTTCGAGATCGACGTCGAGGGTGTCAAGACGCGCGTCATCCCGCGCGACGTTCAGCGCGATCCGGTGAAGGACCATGCGGTCCACGTCGACTTCCTTCGGGTCGGGCCGGGCGCCCGCATCCGCGTGTTCGTTCCCTGCCGCTTCATCAACGAGGCTGCATCGCCGGGTCTCAAGCGCGGTGGCGTGCTCAACGTCGTCCGTCACGAGGTCGAGGTGTTCTGCCCGGCCGAGACCATCCCCAACGAGTTCGTGTTCGACCTCACCGGTCTGGAGATCGGCCGCTCGATCCACATCTCGGCGACGAAGCTGCCGGAGGGCGTGAAGACGGTCATCCAGGGCCGTGACTTCACGGTTGCGACCATCGCCGGCGCCGTTGCGGAAGAGGAGAAGGCGGCCACCACGACGACCGATGCCGCCGCGGCTCCGGCTGCCGATGCGAAGGCGGCTCCGGCCGGCGACGCGAAGGCTGCTCCGGCCGCCAAGGATGCGAAGGCTGCACCCGCGAAGGATGCCAAGCCCGCAGCAGGCAAGAAGTAAGCAGTCCGGGGCAATCCGGGCCAAGGCCTTGCTCGTTCGCGGCTGCGCGTGCCACACGGTGCGCGCAGCCGTTCTCGTTTCGAACGCCTGAACGGTCGCGCGCTCCCGCGACCAACATGAAGAGGACGCGCCATGAAGCTCGTCGTCGGGCTCGGCAACCCAGGCCCCAAGTACGCTGGAAACCGCCACAACGTGGGTTTCAGGGCGTTGGATCGCATCGCCTCGGAGCATGGCTTTGCGCCGTGGCGGAAGAAGTTCCAGGGCCTGGTCGCGGAGGGCTCGGTTGCGGGCGAGCGCGCCATGCTGCTCAAGCCCGAGACCTACATGAACGAGAGCGGGCGCTCGGTTCAGGAGGCCGCGAGGTTCCTCAAGATCGGGATCGGCGAATTGATCGTGATCTATGATGAGATCGATCTAGCCCCTGGCAAGCTCAAGGTGAAGACCGGCGGCGGCAATGCCGGCCACAACGGCTTGCGTTCGATCTCGGCGCATCTGGAGAATGATTACGTGCGGGTGCGGATCGGGGTCGGGCATCCCGGCCACAAGGATCTCGTTGCCGGGTATGTGCTCCACGATTTCGCGAAGGCCGACCGGGAATGGCTGGAACCGCTGCTCGACGCGATCGCGCGTTCGGCCGGCCAACTCGTCAGTGGCGACCACGCGCGGTTTATGACCGATGTGGCCCGGCTGACCGGAGAGCCGGCGCAGGACGCGGCGAAGGCTCCGCAGGAGACGCCGCGCGCGAAGTCGGCTGCGCCTGCTCGTGCGCCGCATCCGGCCGGGGAGCGCGCGAACAAGCGGCAGAACGCACTCGCCGAGAACCTGCGGAAATGGTTGGCCGCGAAGCCGGGCAACAAGTCCGAGTAGGTGCTTCGCCGCGCTCCCGCGCGCGGTCGGCGATGCCGTTGCCTTAGTGAATCAGGCAAGAAGCGAGGCGAGCCTGCGCGCCTCGGCTCTCCCCGCGCTCAGCGCTCGAACCGCTTGAACTTGATGCGGTGTGGTTCCACGGCAGCGTCGCCGAGGCGGCGCTTCTTGTCCTCCTCGTACTGCTCGAAGTTGCCTTCGAACCACTCGATATGGCTGTCGCCTTCGAAGGCGAGGATGTGCGTCGCCAGGCGGTCGAGGAAGAAGCGGTCGTGGCTGATCACCAC
>CAYMEB010000243.1:0-7164 GCA_964389095.1 uncultured Hyphomicrobiaceae bacterium | reverse complement strand
GCGTGAATCACTGTTCGAGACCCGCGTCTAGGAAAAACTGAGTACAAGGCCTAGTCAGATGCGCGATCCATTCACAATGCTCCTACTCAATCTGCCGAACGTGGCTTGACTGGCGCGGGGCGCGATGCACCTACGAGGGCTGCTTCCGCGAGCTGCATCGCTGAGATCAGGACGGCCTCGCCGCACAGTGGCGCCGTCAACTGTAAACCGATGGGCAGACCGTCCGGGCCATTGCCACAAGGCAGGCTCGCCGATGGTTGCCCCGACAGGTTGAACGGGTACGTGAAGTAGGACCACACACCCTGCTCGTGTCCCGGAGGCACGCCGACATCGATGCTCCATGCTGTGCAGGGCGTTGTCGGCGTCAACAGGATGTCGAATCGCTCGAAGAAGGCGCGCAGGCGCTCACGGTGCGCGAGGCGGCGGCGCAGCAGGCGCGTATACCCATCGGCGCCTGTCGCCCGGAAGCTATGAATTGCCGCGAGCAGTGGCGGGTCGATCTTCTCTGGCGCGCTGTCAACCAAGTCGCCGAGCCGAGCGCTGCAGCCGCCGATGAATTCCGCTCCCAGGATATCGCCCTCCTCCTCGCAGACGGAGGGAACAAGCGTGATGTTCGGGAACACGGACTGCAGTTTTTCGACGGCGCCGGCCACTGCGTCCGCCACATGCACATCGACTCTGGCGTAACCGAGCGTCGGGGAAAAGGCGACACGCAGCTTCCGCGCTGACGATTGCGACAGAGGCTCGCCGATCGGTACCATCAACGAAAATGGATCACGGTGGTCTGGCCCGGCGCACACCTTCAACAAAAGCGCGGCATCGGCAACGTTGCGCGCAATCGGGCCAACGTGCGCAAGCGTCGGGGTCGCGCTCGCTGGCCACACCGGGATGCGTGCCGCGTTCGCTTTGATGCCGACGAGGCCCGTCAGCGCGCATGGAGCGCGGATCGAACCGCCACCGTCGGTGCCGAGCGCGATCGGCGTGACGCCTGCCGCAACTGAGGCAACCGCACCGCCGGAGGAGCCGCCCGGTGTGCGCCCGAGATCCCAAGGATTGCGCGTGTTCCCGTGCACGAGGCTTTTCGTATAGCCACGATAGCCGAATTCGGACGTCGTGGTCTTGCCGATGATGATGGCCCCGGCCCGACGCAAGCGCTCGACAGAGGGCGCGTCAGCTGCCGCCACGTTCCCCTTGAGGGTCAGCGAGCCGTATTCTGCGGGCATGCCGGCAACGTCGATCAGATCTTTGACTGAAACAGGTACGCCGTGAAGCGGCCCAACGGCATCACCCAGACTGAGCGCAGCATCGGCAGCCTTGGCGGCGCGCCGGGCTCCCTCCCGATCGCTGTAGGTGAAGGCGTTGAGCAGCGGCTCCGTCTCATCGAGACGCGTAAGCGCCGCGTCGACGACCTCGGTGCACGACAGCTCCCGCGCGGCGATCCTGCGGGCTGTCTCGATGGCGCTCCAACTGTTGAGGTCGTTCAGTGGCATATGGCCTCCAACACGTCCCACCCAATCCCGATCCCTCAATCCAATATCGCCAGAGCCCGCACCGGTGATCCGGAACCACCTTTGAATTTCAACGGTATGGCCTGGAACTGGAATACGCCCTGGCCCACCAGCTCTTCGAGATTGCACAGCCACTCGACGTGCGTCATGCCACGATCGCGGCAGGCGCGGTGGCTCGGAAACGTCGCGTGGTTCGGCCGGTCCGTTGAGGGTCCTTCGACGCCATGCAGGGGAGACTTTCGATCGGCGAGCCAGTGAGTTGCAGCGGCGGTCAGGCCCGGATTGGAGAACATGACGCTGTCGCGGGGATAGTGCCGGCGATGCAGGCCGCTGTTGATGAGCACAATGTGGCCGTCGATCCTGACGCCAGCCTTCCTCTCGGCCGCCTCCATGTCTGCAACATCGATATCACCGAGATCAGGAATATGAGTGAGGTCGAGGCAAACCGCGCGTCCCATGAACAGGGACAGCGGCATCTCGTCAATGGTCGCGCCGCCGGGCTTGAGATGGTAGAAGGCATCGACGTGCGTGCCGACGTGATTGAGCATGCCGATATATTCGATCGGCGTGGTGAACGGGTCCTCCGGCGTCCCCTGATTGAGCGCGCGGCAGCTCTCATGCGTCATCCAAGGCAGGTAGACCGGCCGCGGCATGTTCTTATGCGCCGGCATGTTGTTCTCGATGGCGACCGACAGGTCGATGATGCGCGGCATTGCTGAACTCCAGACAGGCAGGCGGGTTTATCGGAAGAACAGGCGCGGAAGGGTCAACGATACCGATGGCAGGAACGTCACGATGACGAGCACGACGCCGAGTGGCATGAGGAACGGAGCACAGGCCTTGAACGTCCGCCAAAAGTCGATGCCCCCGATTCGCGACATGACGAACAGCAGCAACCCTACCGGCGGCGTCATCAGGCCGATCATCAGGTTGAGCACCATGATCACGCCGAACTGGACCGGGTCGATGCCGAACTGTTTCACCACGGGCAAGACGATCGGCACCGCGATGAGAATGATTGCAATCGTCTCCATGAACATGCCGGCCACCAGCAGAAGCAGATTGAGCACGATCAGCGCCATTTCTGGTGAGGTGGCATAGGTCAGCATGAAGGCGGTAAACTGTTGCGCTGCGTTTTCCCGCACGAGAATCCAGCCGAACAGCGTCGATGCTCCGACCATCAGCATCACCGTCGCCGTCGTCTCGAAGCTCTCGCGCATTACGCGCAGGAAGGCCACAAAGTCCATCGAGCGATAGAGGAACACGCTGATCGCGAGTGCATAGGCGGAAGCGACGGCGGCCGCCTCGGTCGGGGTGACGACGCCGAAAATGATGCCACCCATGATGATCACGGGAAGCAGCAGGGCCGGTCCGCTCGTCAGACCAGCGCGCGCGCACTGGGCCCATGTTGAACGCGGCTCGACCGGATAGCCGCGCTGGCGGGCATACCAGGCGACCATGATGTGCAGCGCACCCGCCATCAGAAGCCCTGGCACGATGCCGGCGACAAACAGCTGACCAACCGATACCTGTGCTGAAAAGCCATAGACGACCATCGGCAAACTTGGCGGTATCACAGGTCCCATGGTGGCGGACGCAGCCGAGATGCCGACCGCGAACTCGGTATCATAGCCGCGATCGCGCATGGCCTTCACCTCGATCTGGCCAAGCCCGCTCGCGTCCGCAACGGCGGTTCCGCTCATGCCGGAGAAGATCACGCTGCCGAAGACATTGACGTGGCCGAGGCCACCCTTCCAGTGGCCAACGACCGTGTGCGCGAAGGCGTAGAGTCGATCCGTAATTGCGCCGGCGTTCATCAGGTTGCCTGCGAGCACGAAGAACGGCACCGCCAGTATGGGAAAGCTGTCGATCCCGGAGACCATCTGTTGAATCGCAATCAGCGGCGGAATGCCGTTGATCAAAAGGTAGATGGCTGCCGCACCGCCGATTGCCACGAAAATCGGCGCGCCGAGCAGCATCAGCACGCCAAGTGAAATGAACAGCAGCGTCATTGACCGGACCCTTCAGCGCGTACGAAGCGCCACAGTGCCATCCAGGCCAGACGGAAGAGCCCGAGCAGTATTCCAGCGGCGACGAGCCAATAGAGCCAAGTCATCGGCATTTGTAGCGCGGCGCTGCGCGACGATTGCAGCACCCGCGTAATCCCGACCGCCTGTACGAGTAGAAACGCCAGAAACGCGACGCTTAAAATGCCGACTAGCAGTGAGCAGACACGCGCCAGGCGGGGCGACCATTGGTCGATCAGATCGACGCGCACATGCGACCGGCGTCGGAATCCGGTTGCGATTCCCGCATAGACGAGCCCGACGAATGCGTAGCGAGCCACTTCCTCGGCCCAGATCAAGCTGTTGTTGAACAGGTAGCGAAACACGACGGCTGCAACCATCACCGCGAAGATAATCGCCAGCAGCAGTACGCCGAGAACATCCTCGGGCGCTTCGAGTGCTGCCCAACATTCGCCGAGGCGCCGCCTCATGCCTGTTGCCCTCAGATGCCGCGCAGCTTTGCGACCAGTTCAGGCGACACGCCGAGATCCTTGGCGAGTTGTTCGACGACGGACGCGGTTGCCTGCTGGAAAGCAGCGATATCGGGCTTTGTGAAGGTGATCAGCTTCTTCTCTTCCATCTCCTTGCGCAGATTGCTCTCCTGCTCGGTGATCTGCCTGGTCGAGGAGTCGGCGTACACATTCGCCGCCTTCTGCATGCAATCCTTGTCGGCGGCGTCCAGTCTCGACATGACGTGATTGCCAAGCACCCAGAATACGTATTCGTGCATGTGAGCGGTCGGATTGACGTACTTCTGCACCTCATAGAACTTGAACGCGTGTGTGATCGGGAGAGGATTGGCCGATGCCGTCACCACGCCCTGATTGAGCGCGAGATAAACCTCGGCAAGCGCAACTGGAGTCGGATTGGCACCGACGGCCTTCGGGAACGCCAACCACAGAGGAGCATCGGGCACACGGATCTTCATGCCTTTCATGTCTTCGGGCTTTTCGACCGGCGTGTTCGACGTGACGTTGAACGCACCGAAGTACCCAGCGGAGAGGATGTGCTGGCCGGTCGCCTTGTTCCAGCCGTCCCACAGCTCCTTGAAAACGGGGCTCGTGCGGTAGCGGAGCGCCTGCTCCTTGTCCTTGAAAATGAACGGAGCGGCGCCTATCGCCAGCGGCTTGTAAGTCGACGAGGCGAAGATCTGGCCGGTGAAGATGATGTCGACGCCGCCGAATCGCACCTGCTCGTTGATGGCGTTCTCGCTGCCGAGCTGCGAGGAGGGATAGATCGTGATCGTATGGCGGCCACTCGTGCACGCCTTGAAGGCGTCGGCGGCCTCCGCTGCAGCCTTATGCATCGGGTGGGCGACATCATAGACGTGTGCGAGCTTGAACTCGGTCGCTGCCGCGGATCCCGCGGCAAGCGCGAATGCGAGCATTGCGGAAGCGTTGGCTGTAAAGCGAGACAGCGAGATGAGCCTCATGGCTTTTCCTCTCACGAATTGCGTTCTATATGCAGAACGTTGTTCTCCATGCGATACGAGGTTGCCGATGCCCCTTTCCGTTGTCAAGCGAGTGAAATCGGCCGGGCTTGCCTCGCGGCTCAAGGAAGGAGCGGCGATCGCGCGGCCGAAGGTGCCGGCCTTGAAACGCGGCGTCGCTGTCATACGCCTGCTCAATGCGACGCCGCATCGGTCGGTCGGGGTTACGGAGGTCTCGACCGCGCTGCGGCTGACCAAAAGCGTATCATTCAACATCCTAAAGACGCTGCAGGAGGAGGGCTGGGTCACTTACGACAGCGAGCGTCGGCGGTATGCACTGTCGCCGCAATTGCTCTGCGACCTCTCGAGCCTGTTCACGGCGCCGGGCCAGAGCGCAACTATTCATGATGCGCTGGTACGGCTGTCATTGAGAGTTCGAGTGCCCTGCGTGCTGAGCAGCATCGAAACCGATGGCGGTTTCACGGCGATCGACAAGGCGGAGGAGGCGGCGGAACTTCTGGTCTCGGTGCCGATCGGCCATCGCTTTCCCGATGATGCGCCGGCCCAGATGCGCGTCCGGCTCGCCTGGGCCGATCCTGCGACGCGCAAAAAATTGCTGAAACGATGGAAGCCTGTCGCCCACACGGCGACCACCATTGTGGACGTTCGCGCACTTGAACGGGAGCTGGATGCGACCAGGCGGCGTGGGTACTCCATCAGTCGTGCGGAATTCACACCTGGAGTGATGAGCCTCGCTGCTCCGATATTCTCGAGAGACGGGCGCGTCGCACTAGTCCTGCAATGCCCGGGGGTCGAGCCGGACGTCGCTGCAAGAGAGGCGGAGATTTCGACGGCGCTGATGCATACAGCTCGCGATATCACGCGCCTGCTGGCTGCGGCACAACAGTAAGAATTTGCGGGCCACCAACTTCCGCATTGGCAACTTTCGGACCGATAGCCGACTTGTTATACTGGCATGAAGCCGCGCACTGTCTCTGAAGTGGTGAACGCCCGCGGCCCTCCGCACGCGATTGGCGCTGCGGTGCACGCGCCGCAGCCGCTCAGGGCCGTTGCGGGTCAAGCTCGCCCGACAACGGCATGAAGCCGGCTGCAACGGCGATGCTCGATGACCACCCGATAACGACCGTTCGTTGCTACGAAGTTCGCAGTTTTCTCCGCAGCTCAGCAAGATTCAGATGATCCGCTCTCGGAGTGACCAGCTGAAAAAGCACACGCCATCGGATGATCCGTGCCGGACTTGTGTCGGTGTTGGCCCGAGGCTGACTGACGTGCACGGAGGACTTCTCAACGTGATCGGAGGTCGAGCGACCGTCGACCGGAACATTGTCGGTCTCCGGGGATCACCGTCCGTTGCGTGAACGCTTGGCAACCGACCTTCTGACCCATACCGTCCTGTCCGCTTTTCGTGGGCGAATCTGCTGACCTCCCAATCAGCTGACATAGGGCTAGCGTCCCGCGCCGCCCTCACCGACCACGACAAACGGCGCCCATACTGAGGGATGGTAGGCCGGCACCCAGTCTTTCTGGCGCGTATCGTCGGTGATCATCGCGAGCATTGCGCGGCGCAGTGCCTCGGCTCGGCCAATGCTGGGCTCCTTTGACAGCGCGCCGGTCGCGCCCGTTACAAGCTTCACTGCAGCGTCGCTATCAACTTCCCAGTGCGAAACGAGCAGCGCACGCGCCCCAGCGTAGAAGAACACGCGCGCGAGGCCCGACAGCGCCTCGGCTGCCGCGCCTTCGCCCGCGCCGCCAGCGGTGTTGCAGGCCGATAGGATCACCCAGTCGGCGTCAAGCTTCAGTGACGCGATTTCGCTGCCTGATAGATAGCCATCGTCCTCCGGCGTTGCCTTTGCAGGTGGCGTGAGGATGAGTCCCGGCTCATTGGTGCCGGAGAGCTGGCCTGCCAACGTGCCATGTGTGGCGAAATGGAGAATTCTGTACTTGGCCAATTCGCCCGCTTCCGACAGTCGCTTGACCTCGGTCTCGGTCGCTTGCGCACCGAGCCGCACGTCTTCGACACTGCCACCGACCGTGCGCATCACCTCACACAGCTCATCGGCAGTCTCGGGCAAGGGTGTCTGCGCCAGGAGCTATCGCCAAATCTTGGTGACGGCCTGATGGCTCAGGCGGCGGCTTTGGG
>CAYMEB010000242.1:0-7222 GCA_964389095.1 uncultured Hyphomicrobiaceae bacterium | reverse complement strand
ACAACGGTAGGGGTGGCGACTGCGGCGCACATTGACCGCTCCGGCCCAAATCCTGCGCGCCGAGCAAGTCGCCGCCCCTCACTCCGACCCTCTGCCCGTGAAGTACGGGCAGAGGGAGAGTTGGCGCCACGCCAGAGGCTTCTTGTGGGTCACTTGCGCCGTCTTCGTTCTGGCTCTGGGGCAAGAGTTAGGGGAGCGCCGTTAGATCCGTCCAGATGATCGTGAGTTCGCGGATCACCCCGTACCACGCTCTCTCCGCCGTTCCCCGATGCCGGACACGCGCATTCGCCCCTCGCTCACCGCCACGCCCTACCCCGGCGGTGCGAGGTCGCCGTCGCCGAGCGCGCGTTGCATGATCACGCTGTCGAGCCAGCGCCCGTGCTTGAAGCCGACCGAGTGGATCGTTCCGCAGAAGGTGAAGCCGAGGCTGCGGTGCAGCCCGATCGAGGCCGACTGGGCGGAGTCGCCGATCACCGCGATCATCTGGCGGAACCCGGCCGCCGTGCAGGTCTCCAGCAGGTAGACCAGCAGCGCCCGGCCGACGCCCTTGCCGTGGGCCTCGGGGGCGACGTAGATCGAATCCTCCACCGACCACTGGTAGGCCGGGCGCGGCCGGTAGGCGTTGGCGTAGGCATAGCCCACCACCTTGCCCTCCAGTTCCGCCACCACGTAGGGGAAGCCCGCCCCCGTGATCGCCTCGAAGCGCTTCTGCATCTCGGCCTGGTCCGGGGGCTCGATCTCGAAGCTCGCCGTGCCATAGACGACGGCCGGCCGGTAGATCGCCGTGATCTCGGCGACGTCGGCCAGGGTTGCCGGGCGAATTCGGGGGAGGGGCATCGTCGCTGGCTCCCGTTCAGGTCCCGCCGGCGGCTGCCGCGCCGGCCATCGACTGCCGTTCTGTGCAACGCGGCCCGATCGGTCAAGGCTGCCGTCTTTCGCGTTGACTTTCAACGCTGCCTCCCGGATAAACGGGCAGCCGCGTGAAGGTGAGAGCCTTTGCGCGAACTGCGCTGTCTGAGGCCATCCGGCACGGTCCGCAAGGTCCGCCGCCAGGGAGTCAGGCTCGTCGGGCCGAACTCCTCACAAAGACCGCCGATCCGTCGGCGGCGCCACAGGACGCGGAAGGAACATCGAAGGAAAAACAATGGTTTACGCAGTCATCAAGACTGGCGGCAAGCAATATCGCGTGGCCGCCGACGATGTCATCACGATCGAGAAGATCGCTGGTGAGGCTGGCTCCGCGGTGGAGTTCGGCGAGGTGCTGATGATCGCCGGCGACGGTGCAGCGAAGGTCGGCGCGCCGACGGTCGCGGGCGCAAAGGTCACCGGCGAAGTGGTCGCCCAGGGCCGTGGCGACAAGGTCATCGCCTTCAAGAAGCGCCGCCGCAAGAATTCGCGCCGCAAGCGCGGTCATCGGCAGGACCTGACGACGGTGAAGATCACCGGCATCGTCGGTTGAGCCGGACGGACTGAGAGCAGAAGGTTTCAACCCGGGTGATGCCGGCGCCGCGTGCGCCCCGCCCGGAGGACGAGAAGGACGAAGACGATGGCACAGAAAAAAGCGGGCGGCTCGTCGCGCAACGGTCGCGACTCCAACCCCAAGATGCTCGGCGTGAAGCGCTACGGCGGCGAGACCGTTCTCGCCGGCAACATTCTCGTGCGTCAGCGCGGCACGAAGATCCACGCCGGTACGAACGTGGGCATGGGCACCGACCATACGCTGTTCGCCAAATGTGACGGGAAAGTCTCGTTTGCGACGAAGCGAAATGGCCGAGTGTACGTATCGATCCAACCCGCAATGCCCGTAGCAGCCGAGTAACGGCCAGACCTCCGCACCCGGGGCTGGCCAGTCGGCCAGATCCCCGAGCCGGAGTTCCGCCTCAGAGATCTGACTTCCCGGGGGGGAGATGGTGCAAGCACCATCTCCCCTTCGTGCGTTCAGGCCCATGCACTACGCCAGACAGAAAGGGCACGCCCATGACCGACGCACCGATCATCCCCGCGGCGTTCCCGCCGATCGCGCGCAGCGACGTATTCATGATCGGCACGAAGCGCCTCTGGCTGCGTTGGCCGCGCAAAGCGGACGCCGAGCGCCTTGCCGCCATCAGCGGTGATCCCGAGGTGGCGGCGCGGATCGCCTCCTGGCCGGTCGGTGCGACCATCGACTACACGGCCGATCGCATCGAGCGCATGCGCAAGGCCAACAGCGACGGCACCGCGTTCGTCTTCTCCGTGACCGTGCGGGGAGCGTGGTGGGATTCGATCGGGCTGATCGGCATCGCGGCCAGGCCCGACGGCAGCGGAATGCTCGGCTATCACCTGATGCCCGAGATGTGGGCGCGCGGCTATGCCACCGAGGCTGTCGCTGGAATTCTGGCGATGACCCGCTTGCTCACCCGCCTCGATCGGATCACGGCAGGCGTCCTGCCGGCCAACCCGGCTTCGGCGCGGGTGTTGGTGAAGAACGGCTTCGTGGGCACCGGGCGCGGCACGCTCGAGAGCGCGTTCCGCGGCGAGATCGCCGTGGATCAGTTCGAGCGTGCTCTGAAATCCGAAGAGCGGCCGGCCGGCGAGCGCCGCAGCGCAGCTTGATGGGCACCGCGCCGACGCGATCAATCTCTCGCGGGAGTTGGAGCGTCGGCGCCGTTTCCGCGTCTCAGTAGAGACCGCCCGAGCAGATCAGCAGCTGTCCGGTGATGTAGTCGGACTCGGGCGTGCAGAGCAGATAGACCGCGCCGGCGGCTTCTTGCGGCGTGCCGCCGCGTCCGAGCGGGATGGTCGCTTCCGCGTGTTTCAGGAAATCCGGATTGACGCCGACCTTGATGTCGCGCCCTTGCACCTTGATGGTTTCGCCGCCCTGCGCCGCGACCGTGAGGCGCGTCCTGATCAGGCCGAACGCGACGGTGTTCACGCAGACTTTGTAGCGGCCCCATTCGCGACACATGGTGCGCGTGAGGCCATGGATGCCGGCCTTGGCAGCGGCGTAGTTGGCCTGCCCCGGGTTGCCCATGAAGCCGGCGATCGAGGAGATGTTGACGACCTTGCGGACGTTCTCCCTGCCGGCCGCCGCCTCGGTCTTGCTCGCCACGCGGATGAACTCCGACGCGGCCCGCATGATGCGGAACGGCGCCGTCAAATGAACGTCGATGATCGCCTGCCACTGCTCGTCGGTCATCTTCTGGATGACGTTGTCCCAGGTGTAACCGGCGTTGTTGACGATGATGTCCAGGCCTTTGAAGGTGTCGACGGCGGTCGCCACGAAGCGATCGCCGAAGTCGGGCGCAGAGACGTTGCCGACGCAGGCCACGGCTTCGCCGCCCGCCGCCTTGATCAGCCCGATCGTTTCGTCGGCTGGGCCCTGATCGAGATCATTGACGACGACGCGGGCGCCTTCGCTGGCGAGCTTGAGCGCGATCTCGCGGCCGATACCGCGGCCCGAGCCCGAGACGATCGCGACTTTTCCGGCAAGCTTGGACATCGTTGTTCTTTCGGTTCGTTGCTGAACTGATGCTTCAGGCCAAAGCCACCACCGCCTCGCCGATCAGCGTGGCGACGCCCTTCTGGTTGGTGGCGGTGATCGCGAGTTTCACGCGCTTCTCGCCGTTCTGCTCGAACTTTTCGGTGATCTTGCCGGCGCAGGTGATGACGTCGGCGACGTTAGTGATGGCGGAGAAGCGGACACCGAAGGAGCGGATCTGGCTCTGCGGCACCCAGCCGGTCAGCAGCCGGCCGAGGTAGGCCATCGACAGCATGCCGTGAGCGAAGACGTCCTCGACTCCAGCCTTGCGGGCGAAATCGATGTCGATGTGCATGGGATTGTGATCGCCGGATGCGCCGGCATAGAGCGCGAGCGTGGTGCGGCTGATGGGCTTGGTGACGAGCGTCGGCACGGCGTCGCCGACCGAAACGGACGAATAAGCGATGTTCTTCATGGCGACGACCTCACATCCGGTTGCGCACGACCGTCGTGCCCGAGAGCACGGCGACCAGTTCGCCCTTGTCGTTCTTCACAGTGGTGTCGCGAACGACAAAGCCCAGTTCGCCACCTTTCTTCTCGTACACGTCCCGCACGGTCATCTGAAAGGTCAGGCGATCCCCGGCATAGACAGGCTTGTGGTAGGTGAAGCTCTGCTCGCCATGCAGGACCTGCTCGATGCGGATGCCCATCTTGTCGTAGAGCGAGTAGGGCTGCGGATTGTCCATCTGCGCGCAGAACAGGAACGTGGGCGGCACCGGCAGGGTCGGGTGGCCGGCCGCCTTCGCGGCGGCTTCGTCGAAATAGATCGGGTCCGTTTCGCCGATCGCTTTGGCGAAGAACTTCAGCCTGCCTTTTTCGATCTCGGTGGTGAAGGGCTCGCTCGTGTGCCCGATGAAGCTCTTGCGGTCGACGGTCATCCAGTGGTGTCTCCGTGCCCTGTGGCTGGTGGCAGGTTACAGCCGCGTGCGCGGCGGTCAATCGCGTCGCGGTCATAGCATTTCGGGCTGCGGCGGGGCCCTGTCATCACGACCGCGCCATGCCAGACCGAGGCTCAACCTTCGACCAGAAGCTTGCCGATGCGCTCGATCGCGCGGGAAATGTTTTCGACCGAGTTGGCGTAGGAGAAACGCACGTAGCCCTCGCCATGGATACCGAACGAGGTTCCTGCCACCGTCGCGACGCCTGCCTTCTCGAGCATCTTGTTCTGCAGTTCGCGGGCGCTCATTCCCGTCCCGGAGATGTTCGGGAAGGCATAGAACGCGCCGCCGGGGTTGACGCACTTGAAGCCGGGCAACTGATTGAGCTTCGCGACGATGACACGGCGGCGCTCGTCGAAAGCCTTCACCATCGCATGGACGGCATCTTGTGGCCCGGTCAACGCGGCGATGCCAGCGAACTGCGTCGGCGCGTTCACGCACGAGTGCGAATTCACGCACAGGCGCGTGGCGTGTTCGGCGAGCGCCCTGGGCCAAACCGAGAAGCCGAGGCGCCAGCCGGTCATGGCGTAGGTCTTGGACCAGCCGTCGAGGATGATGAGGCGATCGCGAATCTCCGGAAAGCGCAGCAGGGACACGTGCTCGCGCCCGTCGTAGAGCATCTGCGAATAGATCTCGTCGGACATCAGGCAGACGTTGGGGTGCTTCTCCAGCCCCTTCACCAGCTTGCGGATCTCGCTCTCGGGCACGGCGCCGCCGGTTGGATTGCCGGGCGTATTGATTATGATCAGGCTGGTGCGAGGGGTGATCTGCGCCAGCACTTCGTCGGCGGAGAATGCGAACTCGTTCTCCTCGCGCAGAGCGATGGGCACCGCCGTTGCGCCGGTGTACTGGATCATCGACCGATAGATCGGGAAGCCGGGATCGGGATACATGATCTCCTTTCCGGGCGCCCCGAACATCAGGATGGCGAAAAACATGGTCGGCTTGCCGCCGGGCATGATCACGATGTCATCGGGATGAACCCCGACCTTGCCGTGCCGCTTGTCGAGATCGGCCGCGACCGCCTCGCGCAACGGCAGGATGCCGTTCGCAGGGGTGTAGCCGTGATGGCCTTCGCGCAGCGCTTTGATGGCAGCTTCCACGATATGCGGCGGCGTCTTGAAGTCCGGCTGGCCGATGCCGAGGTTGATGATGTCCTTGCCTTCCCCGGCGAGCGCGGCGGCGCGGGCGAGCACCTCGAAGGCGGTCTCGGTGCCGAGACGCGACAGGCTGTCGGCGAGTTGGAGCATGGCGAGGTCCGGGGTCTGTTCGGGTGAGAATTGCGGTCCGCCTGCATTGAACCAGACCCGCTCGCCAAGGCAACCGGAGAAATGCCGGACCGCCCGCCCTGCCGGGCGCCGTCACCACTCGGCGGTCGGTTTGCAGCCGAATTGGTCCGTCCGGTCGTTCGAACAAAAGGAAAAGGGCCAGGCTTGCGCCTGACCCTCGACGTGATCCCGAGTCGATGAGATTTCAGAACAGGCCCTCGATCTGCCCCCGGTCGTTGAAGCGGATGTGCTCCGACGATGGCACCTTGGGCAGGCCCGGCATTGTCATGATCTCTCCGCAGATGGCGACGACGAACCCGGCGCCGGCAGAAAGGCGCACTTCGCGGATCGGAATATCGAAGCCGGACGGCGCGCCGCGCTGATTGGGGTCGGCCGAGAACGAGTACTGGGTCTTGGCCATGCACACCGGCAGCTTGCCGTATCCCATGTCCTCCCAGGCCTTGAGCTGGTCGCGGACGCTCTTGTCGGCCGTGACCGACCCGGCGCGGTAGATCTTCTTCGCGATCGTCTCGATCTTGCCGAGCAGAGGCATGTCGTCGGGATAGATCGGTGCGAACTTCGCCGCCCCGCTCTCCGCGAGTGCGACGACCTTGCGCGCGAGTTCCTCGATGCCGGCCGAGCCCATCGCCCAGTGCTTGCACAAGACCGCCTCGGCTCCCTGGCTCGACACATACTCCTTGACCGCGGCGATCTCGGCGTCGGTATCGGAGATGAAGTGGTTGATGCCGACGATCGCCGGCACGCCGAAGCTCTTCACGTTTTCGATGTGACGGCCGAGGTTGGCGAGGCCCTTCTTCACCGCCTCGACATTCTCCTTGCCGAGGTCCTCTTTCTTGACGCCGCCGTTCATCTTCATGGCGCGCACCGTCGCGACGATGACCGCCGCGGCGGGCTTCAAGCCTGCCTTGCGGCACTTGATGTCGAAGAACTTCTCGGCGCCGAGGTCGGCACCGAACCCGGCTTCCGTGACCACATAGTCGGCCAGCTTCAGCGCCGTCTTGGTGGCAACGACGGAGTTGCAACCATGAGCAATGTTCGCAAAGGGCCCGCCGTGAATGAAGGCGGGATTGTTCTCCAGGGTCTGAACGAGATTGGGCTGCATTGCCTGAGCCAGAAGCACCGTCATCGCGCCGTCGGCCTTGATGTCACGCGCGAAGACCGGGCTCTTGTCGCGGCGGTAGCCGATGATGATGGCTCCGAGCCGCTTCTCCAGATCCTTGAGGTCCGAGGCGAGGCACAGAATGGCCATGACTTCCGAGGCGACGGTGATGTCGAAGCCGGCTTCGCGGGGATAGCCGTTCGCGACGCCGCCGAGGCTGCAGACGATCTCGCGCAAGGCGCGGTCGTTCATGTCCATCACGCGACGCCAGGCGACGCGACGCGTGTCGATAGCCTGCTCGTTGCCCCAGTAGATGTGGTTGTCGATCATCGCCGCGAGCAGGTTGTGGGCGCTCGTGATCGCGTGGAAGTCGCCGGTG
>CAYMEB010000241.1:0-7251 GCA_964389095.1 uncultured Hyphomicrobiaceae bacterium | reverse complement strand
CGACATGCAATTCCCGGTGAAGCGCAATCGGCCCGATCGGGGCGACGCGGCGATCGAACGGATGCAGCAGGTCGAAGGAGCGACGCTCGCGGCCCGTGATGCCGTGCTTACAGGCATCGCGGATATGAGCGCGCGCCTTGAGGCCAAAGTCGGTGACGCGCTGTCCGCGTGCGAAAGCGCGCCCTCCGAGACGTTGGTTTTGTTCCCGCCCATCGGTGAGCAGCTTTACGCTGACGTCGATGTGTTTAGCCAACTCCGGAGTGCAGCGCCCAATAGCTTCGCCGCTGCGGAAGCCACAGCCACGAAGGTCCGCGCACTCTTGCCCGATCAGGATCTTCAACCTCTCGCCCGGTCAAATCCGTCGAATGACGGGTTCGACTGGGACAGCTATCTGAATCTGAGCACCATCCGGGTCGTTGCGGTGCTCGAAGCGTTGGCGCGCTTTGGAGTTTCGGGACGCGTACTCGACTACGGCGCCTACTTCGGCAATTTCTCCCTGGCTCTGCGAGAGGTTGGATTTGAGGTCGATGCCATCGACAGCTACCGCGACTACGACGGCTGCTTTGATCGCAATCTCGACCTGCTTCGAGGTGCCGGCGTCACCATCCATGACACCGCGGACGTCGGCTACGAGCTTCATGGATTGTCGGCGGCGGGTTACGACGCTGCGATTTTTCTCGGTGTTATCGAGCACATTCCACACACACCGCGCATGGTTTTGGAGGGCATTGATCGAATCCTGAAATCTGGCGGCGTGCTTCTGATCGATACGCCGAACCTCGCTTACATCTTCAACCGACGGAAGCTCGCGAAGGGAGGTTCTGTGTTTCCGAATTTCGCGCAGCAGTACGCGACCCAAGTCCCCTTTGGTGGCCACCATCGCGAATACGTTCCAGATGAAATCCGCTGGATCGTGCAGGGCGCGCTCGGTCACGAGCTACTTGATCTGCAGATGTTCAACTACTCGATGGCCGGGCACCGTCGACTTTCAGGCGATGAGTTGACTGCATGGCGCATCATGGAAAGCGATCCCACCCAGCGCGAAATCATTTTTGCGGTGTCACGCAAACGTTGATCTGATACGATAATCGAGATCTTCGTCGGCGTTGGTCTTGATCGTCCAGGCTGTTAGCAGCACCGCGCCGGTGCCCTGATAAGCAAGACTTTTGCTGTGCACCATGATCTCGGCAGCCTCTGCGACGACGCAGTAAACTTCCGGGTTAATCGTGAAGTAAATCGTTTGCTGACGATCGTAGTAGCCTTCCGCTGCAATCAGGATCGTCACCGTGTAGGAACCGATCCCAAGCGGAAGCGAGTCGAACGCCGCCGTTACAGTCACGCGCGGATTGCTCGTAGCGTCGAAAGGCAGCACGTCGCACAGCGCGCGCGCCATGTCGTCAACACCATTGCGTTTGAACGCGAGCACGATCTGCGGGCGTTCCCGAAGTTCGGGCCGTACCAGTGTCAGATCAAGCTCGAACCGCGCAGGAGCGCCCGATTCCAGGATTGCGGTTTCGGGACCGCCGGGGCCGTAAACACGGAACGCATCGATCCGCACATCGCCGGAGCCGTAACGCCCCCCGGTGTTCACCCCGGAGTCTGTCGTCGTCAGAGGCGCAGACTGGATCGCAAGGTCGGCGTCGAGCGCCTCTGCGGCAGCCGAATAGGCTACAAAGCGCACGATCGAGTTTTCCCCGGTCGCCACGTTGATATCGAGATCAGGACCATCCGCGCGAAGTTCAACAGTTCGGATCCAGGCGCCCGCTTCGTTCAGGACGCCGAAGCCCAGCGCACCTGATCTTATCCGCGCTCGCAACGGCAGGACGAGGATTCCGTGAGGCGACACCGGGATCGGCGGCGACTCGAGCAGATAAGGTCCGGCCGCACCGGTCCAACGCAGCGTCACCGCATCATCTGCTATGCTGATGCCCGCGCCTGATGTCGGCCGCGCCCACGTCGCCCATGTCGGCGGATGCGAGTTTTCGAACTCATTCGACGCAGCGCCGGCGGGTGCCGTCGCTGCGTCGTCATGCCGGCTCACCGGGCGGGCGACGTGCGTTACCCATTCGCCCGCGGTCGTGGGCAGCTGACCCAGATCGCGCTTGCCAGAAGCCAAAACGAGTGATGCCGAAAGATGTGTTTCGGCTTCTGCAAAATACTCAAGGTGCAACTCAAACGTGCTGTCGTCTCGTAGGGTGAGGCCTTCGTCGAGGTCGAAGACGCCCGCCACTTTGTGAAACGGGGCGCCATAGGTGCGCAAGGGACGCGACAGGCGGCCGGCGACTAGCGCCTCGTCTCCCCAATTCGCGCCTTCTCGCATCAGATGCGCTGCGGCATTCGTATCAAATGCATCCGCACCAAAACGTTGGCTCGCCACGGGCGCGCCGTCGACGAAAAGCGTCATCCGTGCGAAGTGAACCGGCGCTGGCGCCGGCTGGTTGCCGATCGACTGGACTTCCGCGATCACCCGCACGCTGCGCCGCGCGCCGGCATCCGGGCGAAGCAGCTTCTTTGCACGCAGCCGCCGTTCCTCCTGTTCGCGGACGGCGTCTTCATAAGCCCGCGTGACGGTCGGAGGATCGGCATCGATCAAGATTGCGCCCTGGTCGATCCATATCATGCGATCGCACAGCGAAGCGGCGCTGTAGATGTCGTGCGTGACCAGAAGAAGGGTGGTTTCCTTGCCCTCACACATCTCCCGGATGCGTTCAAAGCTCTTCCGCTGAAAGTAGGCATCGCCCACGCCGAGAACCTCGTCGACAACGAGCAGATCAGGCTTCACCATTGTGGACGCAGCAAACATCAACCGCATCGCTTGGCCCGTTGAGTACGTTTTGACAGGCAGGTCGATGTGGTCTTCGAGTTCGGCGAACGTCACCGCATCATGGATCATTTCGGCGGCGCGCCGCCCCGTTACGCCCATGTTTGCGAGGTAGGCGTCGACATTCTGGCGGCCGGTGAACTCGGGATGAAACCCGGTGCCGATTTGAAGCAGCGCTCGAGTTTCGCCCTTTACGATCAGTTCGCCGCGGGAGGGCTCTGTCACGCGCGTGATCAGCTTCAACAGTGTCGATTTGCCGGCTCCGTTGCGCCCAATGATCGCAACCTTCTCGCCGATCCGCACGTCAAAGCTTACGTCCCGCAGGGCATGCCGCACCTTGATCTTCGATGCCGGCTTCCCCCAGCCCATTATGTCAGCCAGGCGGTCGGCCGGCGACGGGTAGAGGCGATACTCCTTCCAGACATTCCGGGCGCGGATCGCGATGTCATTCATAGTCGACGATCGCCGATTTGAAGCGCCGGAAAAAGCTTGCTCCGCCCCACAGCGTGGCGAACGCTACGCACCCGAACACGATGAAAGCGATCGGACGCACCGGCGTGGTTTGCATCAGCGCCGCCCGGAAGGTCTCGATCATGTGTGCGATAGGGTTCGCTACCATGACCGCTTCTAGCCCAGGCGGAACGATCGATGCGTTGAAGGCGATCGGGGAAATGAACATAAGGAAGAGCAGAAGCGTCCCTAGAATATGCGCTAGATCTGGGATCAGCACGCCAAGCGCGCTCAGGAACAGCGAAATCCCGATGAGAAATACGGCCTGGAGCAGGAGAGCGAGCGGTAGGAGATAGAGGACCTTCGGCGCGAGTTCGCCTTGGATTGCTGCGAGCACCAGGATCGCGGAGAGTCCGAACCCCTGGGTGATCAGCGCGACTAGTACGCCGCGCAGCGGAATCAGGTCGATCGGCATGATCACGTTTTTGACAAGGTGAATGTTGGATTTCAGGATCGTCGCACTCGTGCTCACAGTCTCCATGAAGCACAAGTACGGAACGAGGCCGCAGAAGATCATCACCGCGTATCCCAACCCCGCATACTCTGGCAGCCGCATCTTGAAGACGACCAGAAACAGGAAGAGATAGACGCCCAAGAACAGCAGCGGATTGACGGCCGTCCACAACAGCCCGAGCATCGAACCTGCATACCGCCGCTGAAACTCTACGCGCGTCGTCGCGACGAGCAGGTTGCGGTGCTCCAGCGCCATACCGACGAGATTTAGGAGAGCGGGGCGCGCCATCAGCCCGTTACGCCTGCTCGATGTGGAATGCCACTTCAAGCGGCGTCGAAACGTCGGCTTCGAGCGTGAACTCCAAGGCTGAACAGCCAACCCTCACACCATAACTTGGCGCATACCAGGCGGGGACAACGCGAACGTTCAAACGCTGATCATAGCGCAGGTCCAACAGCCCAGCGCTGGTTTGGATGCGCACGCGTCCCGGTTCTGCTGGGTAAAGTTGGACGTGAGGCGCTGCATGGAACCGCCACTGGAAACGGTGGGCGCCGACGCCGGTCAGTCGGTCCTCTATGCGCAGCGCCGCCGATGCCTTGGTGAACGCAAAGGCGCGTTCGTGCGTGACTGGGTTATCGAAACGCGCGTAACCCGTGTGTCGTCCGATATACCGGACGACCCCTTCGGCGTCTTCGAACAAGACGTGTTCGGGGTTGGCCTTCTCGAACAAGCGGAAGATCCATTCCGGATTTGTCTCGTTTTGCTCTTCGCCGTCGACCAGAACCGTATTGTGGTAACCAGTTCCGCGGAACAGATTTCGAGCGGCGAAGTCGCACGTGTAAACATAACTTCCCGGATCAACAAACACCGGTACGTCCTGCACGCAGTATTCGAAGCCAAGTAGTTCGTTATGTTTATGGTTTCCAAACCCCTTGGTGCCAACGATGCCGTTGGTGACGACGAGGAACGCATGCTCGGTGCGGACGGCGGCGTGCCCGATATCGGCGAACAGCTTCGCGTAGGCTTTCGGCGCAAAGCCGCGCGGCGCGTTTTTCGGGTCGAATCCCCACCAGGTCGCTTCCCACGGGCCGACGTCGCTTGCGCAAGCGCCGAGGTCAGGCCGCAGGAGCATGAGAGCCGCCGGCGCGAATAGGTGGCGCGCGTCCTGGCGGTCCCACGAACCGTAGTCCGAAATGATCTGGCAGCGCCCGTCGTCGGCATCCCCGATCACCGGCATGAGCCCGTCGGGACGCGTCATGGCGTCCGCATACGCGACCATGTCGCAGAGCCGGGCGGCATATGTGTCGCTGAGCGGACGACCCTGAATCTGCGCGAGGCGGCCGGATGTCATGAACATCTCGGTGACGAGGCGGTGATATGGCAATCCGCTCTCGTAGTCCGCGCCGTCAGGATACACCTGCGCCAGGATTTCCGTCTCCAGCGCAGTCCGACAGAAACCGTCCCACGTTGCGGCTTCGGGAACGCCCTCGAGTTCCGCGCTCAGCACATGAAGGCCGATGACGTTGGCAAGGAAGTGGTTGCTCGTGACCTCGTAGGTGTTTTCGAGGTTCATATAGATGAAACGGGCATGCTCGAAGAGAGCACCGTATGCGCGTAGCCAGAACGCATGGTCCAGTTCTTCGCAGTCATGTAGGAGTGCAAGCGCTAGGCACCAGCTGATCGCACGCAACCCCACGTCCATCGTGCAGGTCCAGTTGACGCCGGACCCTGTCGCGTTGACTTCAAGAAAGTCATCTAGCTGATCGGCGATTTCGCGCGCGTATCGCGCATCGCGGAAAAGCGTCCAACCCTGCGCCAGCGTCACCCAATGCTGGCATCGCGCCAACTCCCAAAGATGCTTCACGTCGGCGTTTGCCGGACGCATCTCGTAAAGCTTCCACTCTTTGTGTGGGACCCCGCGCGAGAAATGAAGGTTCCTTACCGGGTCGCAGTACCAATCGATCGGCAGGTAGCCCGACACACGCGGTTTCCGCTGCGCATCGATGCTTCTAAAGACGCCAGAGCCGAGAAGATTGAACTCGTGCCGGAGTAGGCGCGCGCAGTCCGTTTCCAGATTTGCGACCCGCAGCGGGTCCAGCGCGCGCAATGCATCAAGGTAGGGGCGGCCGAGCTCTATCATCTGGCGCGGGGCGCCCGCGCGCCGACGCTCCAACAGTGCAGCGAACGTCAGCCCCGCGCCGTTGAGCTCGGCTTCAAAGCTGGTTTTCGGGATCATGAAGACATTCCGAAGATTGCGCTGGACGGCTTTGGCGGCGAGCAGGGCTCTGACGCGGATACGATCCAGCAGGGTAGGTGCAGCCATAGCCTCAAGACGCCGGTTTGTGCGCCTTGATGATGAGGTTCCACCCCATCATGCGCCCCAGGACGTGGAGTGGAATCCATTTCAGGACTGGCGGCACTTCTTCGGCGACGAGTTGGCGCTTGTGAACTGAGATGCGCTCAAAGCTGGAGAACATCTCGCGCAGACGCTTCTCCGTGTAGACCTTCACGAGCGGGCGGCTTTCGTGCGAGGTCAACTCGACGCTGCCCGACATAATCCACCCGATCGAATTGGTCTCGAGTTGGCCGCGCCGCAGTCCGATGTTGCCGACAAGTTCCTTCCAGTAGTGAAGCGAATGCTCGGCGTAGACCATGATGATCGCCTTGCCACCCGGCTTCAGAACACGACGAATCTCGCCGATGACCTGATTGGTGTTGGGCGTATGGTGGATCACGCCATTGGAGAACACGACATCAAACGTATTGTCCGGAAACGGCATGCGCTCGCCGTCTCCGTGGATGAATTCGCCATTTAGACCGCGCAGTTCGAAGTTCCGCTTGGCGTGGGCGAGGTGTCCTGACGACAGGTCGTAGTCGGTAGTATGTGCCCCGTTCCGGGCGAACTGGGCGAGATCAGTACCGAGGCCGCCACCGACTTCGAGGACCTTCTTCCCCGCATGCTTGTCGAACTCGTACAGGGCGTGCTTCCAGGGCGCATAGACCCGGTATCGGTAGTCCTCGACTTCTAGATACCAATCAAGCGTGTCCGGGGCCGCGCCCTTGACATAGTGGCTGCCGCAGGCATCGCGGTCCCACTGACGTTGAACTTCGTCCTTGTAGGCGTCGCCGGTCTCTAGAGCCTGAACGGTCGCATCCTTGGGAAGAGTTTTCGTCAACACAGCCGTCATTGGGCCTGCTCCTCGAGTACCAGAGTACTGCTCACGCGGGGGTCTTGGCTTTCAAGTCTGCCGTCAGGCCGCCGAGGGGGCGGCCAGAAGCGAAGGCCCACAGATCAGCAACATGCTGGTCCCAACAATAATAAGTGCGAGCGGCCTCACGCGCATTCGCACCCAGAGTGTGCGAAAGCTCGCTATCGCGAACCAGCAGGTTCACGCCAGCCGTGAACGCGTCGACATCGCCTGGCGCGCAAAGCACTGCGCGGGCGCGGCCTGCAGGCGCGCCCGAG
>CAYMEB010000240.1:0-7265 GCA_964389095.1 uncultured Hyphomicrobiaceae bacterium | reverse complement strand
AACGGAAGGACGGCGTGTTCATCATCGTTTCGTCGATCGGGGGCCTGGTCGGCTCGGCCCACATCGCGGCCTACAACATGAGCAAGGCGGCGGACATCAATCTGGTGAAGTCGCTCGCAATGGAGTGGGGCAAGCACAACATCCGCGTGAACTGCATCGCGCCGGGCCTGATCAAGACCGATTTCGCACGCGCGCTCTGGGAGAATCCGCAGATTCGCTCGGCGCAGGAGAACAAGGCGGCGCTGAAGCGCATCGGCCAACCGGACGATATCGGCGGCGTTGCGGTGTTCCTCGCCTCGAAGGCCGGCAACTTCGTGTGCGGTCAGACCATCATCGCTGACGGCGGCGTAATCGGCATGGGGGCGGAGTAACCTCCGCCCCGCTGGTGCGAGCCTGGTTAAGCGATATCCAGTTCGCACCAGACCGGGACATGGTCGGACGGCTCGGCCTTGCCGCGTTCGGCTCGGTCGATGCCGGCGCCGGTCAGCCGGTCGGCGGCCTGCGGCGACAGCAGAAGGTGGTCGATGCGCAGGCCATTGTCCTTCTGCCAGGCGCCGCCCTGATAGTCCCAATAGGTGTACTGCGGCAGGTCGGCGTTGTAGACGCGAATCGCATCGGTCAGCCCCATGTTGAGCAGAGTGCGCAGCGCAGCGCGCGATTGCGGCTGGCACAGCGCGTCATCCGCGAAGGCGGTCGGGCTGTAGACGTCGATGTCGGTCGGGCAGACGTTGTAGTCGCCGCCCAGGACGAACATTTCCTCGCGCGCCAGCAGGTCGCGTGTGCGCCGTGCCAGGCGTTTCATCCACTCGATCTTGTAGGTGAATTTCTCGGTGCCGATCGGATTGCCGTTCGGCAGATAGATTCCGCCGACCGTTAGTGG
Organism: uncultured Hyphomicrobiaceae bacterium; assembly: GCA_964389095.1. Lineage (GTDB taxonomy): Bacteria > Pseudomonadota > Alphaproteobacteria > Rhizobiales > Hyphomicrobiaceae > JABFRJ01. The sequence continues at coordinate 6,385 of CAYMEB010000240.1, read as the reverse complement.
GCCCTTGGGAGTCTGCACCTTGCCCTCGATGTAGCGGGCGGGCTCGTCGTCGGCGGGGTCGGGCAGGGCGCGCGCCGTGATCTCGACCGGATGCAGTGACAGCAGAGCTACTCCATTGAAGCCCTTCTGGCCGACCATCTCCACCTTGTAGCCCGCGGCTTCGACCTCGAGTTTGGGAAACTGCGGCTCCTGTGCCTTTAGTTCCTGAAGGACGACGAGGTCCGGCTTGGCGCGCTGCAGCCAGGAAACGAGATTGGCCGTCCGTTTGCGGACCGAATTGACGTTCCAGGTCGCGATCTTCATGGACAGAAAATACTGTATTCTGTCGGTCCTTGTCGTTAGGGGAGAATCATGAAGGTTCTTTCGATTGTCAGCGTTACCGCCGCTGCGGCGGTGCTGCTTTCTTCCGTCACGCCCGCGCGGGCCGACGAATTCACGGACGCCTGCATGCTGGGTTCATCACCGGGCACCGACATGGTCCAGACCTGCGCCTGCATGTCGACCAAGATTCCAGCGGACGTTCGGGCCGATGCGGCGCAGGCATTACGCCGTTCGTGGGATCATTTTCAAAAGACGTCGAGCGCACTCGACCCGTCGACCCTGCCGCCCAACCTCATGAGGGGATTGCAGGCGGCAGTGCTTGCCCAATCCTACTGCATGTAGAGGCGGAACAGGATCAGACGCTGAAGGAGTTGCCGCAACCGCAAGAAGAGGTGGCGTTCGGATTCTTCACCTGGAACGCCGAGCCGACCATTTCCTCGACATAGTCGAGTTCGCTGCCCTTGAGCAGTTCGAGCGAGGTTGCGTCGACCAGGACCGACGCGCCGTCGCGCTCGATCACGAGATCGTCGTCGTTGCGCTGCTCCTCGAAGGAAAAATTGTACTGGAATCCCGAGCAGCCGCCGCCCAGGACGGCTACCCGCATCATCACGGGCCTGGCTTCCTTGGAGGCCAGGAACGCAATGCGTTTGGCGGCGCTCTGGCTCACGGAGAACTGGGTGTCGCTCATGAACACAAGATGTGGATTGCCGGTGCTTTCGTCAATCCCTACTGTGGGGGTAGGAAAATCCCTCATGTCACTGAGGGAAAAGCCCTTTCAGGTGGTCGCAATCGCCCTTTCACGAGCGCGGACCCGCTCTCGATGGAGAATATAGAGGCCCGACCCCATCACGAGCGGCAGGCCGAGCCAGACCATCCAAGAAGGTTCCTCCTTGAACCAGAGATAGCCGAACAGCACCGCGAGAACGATCGAGGCATAGTCGAACGGGGCCAGCACGGCGGCAGGCGCCAGCCGCCAGGCCCGGGTGACCAGGATTTGCGCCACACCGCCCAGCAGGCCGAGCAGGACCAGCCACACCCAATCCTCGGCGGTCGGCCAGATCCATTCCGGTACGCCCAGCACGAGCGAGGCCGTGCTCGAGACCATGGAGAACCAGAACAGGGTCACGGCGTCGTGGTCGTAGCGGCTCGCCAGCCGCACCAGAACGGTCGACAGCGAGTAACAGAACGTTGCGGCAAGCAGGACGAGAGAGATGAGATGGAAAGAGATGCCCAGCGGGTCGAGCATCAGGATCACACCGGCGAAGCCGACACCGACCGCTGTCCATCGCCGCCAACCTACGGCCTCGCCGAGCAGGGGTACGGACAGGGCGACCATGAAAAATGGCGAAGCGAAGGAAATCGCATAGGCATCGACCAGCGGCATGCGCGGGAAGACGTAGAAGAAGCCGAACATGCTGCCGAATCCCACGGCAATACGCGCCACCTGCAGCCACGGCCGGTTGCTACGCACCACTTTCAAGCCGCCGGCGCGCCAGATCAGCCAGGCCAGCGGCACCATAGCGATGCAACTGCGGAACAGCATGAGCTGGAACGAGCCATAAGTGTCGCCCAACGCCTTCACCATGGCGTCCATGGTGCAGAAAAGCACCAGTGAGCCGAGCTTGAGATAGATGCCGAGAAGAAACGAATGGGCGGGGGCAGGCGACACGGCGCGTATTTGGCTCGGGCGATATCCTCTCGTAAAGTGAGAACGGCGGAGGATTGGCAAGGCATGGGATTGAACTGGTTGTTCGGTAGGGGCAAGGCACCCCGTGCGCCGGTCGTTATCGCCTTGCTCGTGCTGGCAAATGCCCTCTTGCTCCGTGCGATCGATCCGCCCGGACTGGTTCGCCTGCGCGATTTTGCATTCGACACTTTCCAACGCATTCAACCGCGCGAAGTCTCGGAAGATCTTGGTGTCACGATCGTCGATATCGACGAAGCCGCCTTGGCCGAATTCGGTCAATGGCCGTGGCCTCGCAATCTCGTGGCTGAACTCCTGGACAAGCTTCTCAAGGCCGAGGCGGCAGTGGTTGCCTTCGACGTGGTATTCGCCGAGGGCGATCGTTCCTCGCCACGTGCGATTGCCAAGAATCTTCCTCAGGCCTTGCGTAACAGCGACGCCAGGCGAACCCTGGAGGCACTTCCTGACAACGACGAGGTATTGGCGGAGATCATCGCCCGCGGTCCAGTCGTTACAGGATATGCGTTCGATGCGAACGGTAAGTCCGGGCCGCCCCGGCGTGAATGGGGCATCGTCCACAACAGCGGCGAACTCGGCCCTGAAGCGGTGCCGGAACTGGTCAGCAAATTCATACCGCTGCAGACAGGTGCCGTGAGAAGCCTCGCTATTCTCGAAGATGCCGGCAAAGGCAATGGCTTCGTCACGAGCGACCAGGACAGCGCCATTATCCGCAGCATACCGACGATGTACCGCTTCGCCGGACAACGGGCGGAAGACTTGTATCCTTCGCTGGCTCTCGAGGCGCTGCGCGTGATGCAGGGGGCCAACACCTACTTGATCAAATGGTCCGGAGCGCAAGGCATCGAAGCATACGGCGAACGCACCGGGATGAGCTCGATTCGGGTTGGCGCCGCCGATGTCCACGTCGATGCCTTTGGACGGTTTCAGCTCTATGACAGCGGCCACGTCCGAAAGCGGTTCGTGTCCGCTGCAGATGTTCTGGCGAAGCGGACGCCCGCGGAACGAATCAAGGATCACGTGGTTTTCATCGGAACCTCGGCGGTGGGCCTGAAGGATCTGCGAAACACGCCCTTGCAGTCCTCCGTTCCCGGCGTGGAGATATACGCGCAAATCATCGAGCAGATCGCCACGGGTACTTTTCTCGAGCGCCCGGACTACGCCAATGGACTGGAGTTCCTGTATCTGGTGGCCATCGGCTTGCTCTTCGTGCTGCTGATACCGCGTCTTTCGGCGGCTCGAATGGCCTACGTGGCTGGAGGATTCGTCATCATCGGAATCGCAGTTCCGTGGGCCCTGTTTTCCCAGTTCAGGCTTCTCTTTGACCCCATCTATCCGACCGCAACCTTGGCCACGATCTATATTGTGGGGTCAGCGCTATCGTTCGTTCGCTCCGAACGCGATCGACGTGACATTCGCGCGGCCTTTGGCCTCTACCTCTCGCCTGAGGTCGCGGACCAGGTCGCGCGCGATCCCGAGAAACTCAAATTGGGTGGCGAGCAGCGCGAGATCACGGTGATGTTCACCGACGTGCGGGGATTTACGCGGATCTCGGAACAGTTCGACCCTCCGGGCTTGACCCGGTTCATGAACCGATTCCTCACACCCATGACCGAACTGATTCTCAGTCATGGCGGCACGATCGACAAATACATGGGTGACGCGATCATGGCATTCTGGAACGCGCCATTGGACACGCCCGATCATCCTTCAAAGGCATGCGCCACCGCGCTTGCCATGCAGGCGCGACTGCGGGATTTGAACGTCGAATGGGAAGAGGAAGCGCGAAAAGAGCAGCGCCTTCACATCCCGGTGAACATCGGCATTGGATTGAACACAGGGGCGGCAACGGTCGGCAACTTCGGATCGGCTCAGCGACTGACGTATTCGTGCCTCGGCGACGAAGTGAATTTGGCCTCTCGGCTGGAAGGGCTTTGCAAACTCTATGGGGTTGGCTTGATTATCGGCGAGAGGACAACTGAGGCGGTGCCAGGGCTCGCGGGGCTCGAACTCGATAGGGTCATGGTCAAGGGCAAGACCGAACCCGAACGCATAACCGCACTCCTGGGGGATGCAGACTTTGCGTCCAAGCCGCCGTTCAGCGAATTGTCGAGGAAGCAGGGCGAGTTCCTGGCAGCCTATCGTCGCGGTGCCTTCGTCGAGGCATTGGCGATGATCGACGGCTGCGTCGCGGCGGCCGAGGCGGTGGGCTGGCGCCAAGGATACTATGCGATGATGCGTGAGCGAGTGGAGGGGCTGATCGCCGAGCCGCCCTCCGAGTGGACCGGGGTATATGTCGCCCAGGAAAAATGAAGTGGCTCCCGTCGAGGCGATCGAATCCATTGTGTGCCGGGATGTCGGGCGCGGAACCCAGGGATTGATCGACGCGACACGCGGCGAGCTGGCTGCCGCCGCAGCCGTCCTGGCGGAGTCGAAATCCGTCGGCCTGATCACCGGCTTCTATGTGCCGCGCGGGGAGACTCCGGCCGCGGAGACCGACGGACCGGTTGGTGCCGGACTTCTCGCGATGGCGCTGGCTGCGTGCGGGCTCCAGGTGCGCATCGCGACCGACGCGCCGTGCGTGGGCGTCGTCCGCTCGGCGGTGTCGGGCATCGAGGTCGACGAAGTCTCGGACACCGATCTGACCGTTGCGCACTGGCATCGGATAGGCGTCGATTGCGCCATCTCCATTGAACGTTGCGGCAAGAGCGTCGATGGCAAGCCACGCAACATGCGGGGCGCCGACGTCTCGTCCTGGACCTTGCCGCTGGACGATCTCTTCGTTGGCGGGCACTGGAAGCGGCTGGCGGTCGGCGATGGCGGCAACGAGATCGGTATGGGCAAGCTGCCTCGTCGATTGATCGGCGCGACAGTGCCCAATGGGGAGGCGATTGCGAGCGTCACGTCCTGCGACCACCTCGTCGTTGCCGGCGTTTCGAACTGGGGTGCCTACGGCCTCATGGCGGCGCTGGCCGTGATCAAGCCGGAGTGGCGCGAGTCCATCGCGAAGTTCCTGACAGCAGAACGGGACCTTGCGGTGACCGAAGCCACGGTTGCCGCCGGCGCCGTCGATGGCGTGACGGCCCGGCGAGAGCCCACGGTGGACGGCTTCGGGGCCGACGTGCATGGGCCGCTGGTCGAAAAGCTGCGCCGCATTGCCTGCGGAGAGGCGGAAGACTAGAACCCCGCCATGGACACTCACGCCGCAGACAATCCTTACGCCCAGACACATCCGGAGATACGCGACGCCGTTCGCGCCCTGTGTCTCAAGTTCGACGGCGCCTACTGGCGCAAGCTCGACCGCGACCGCGGCTATCCGACGGAATTCGTCAAGGCGTTGACCGAGGCAGGCTGGCTGTCGATCCTGATCCCGGAGGAGTACGGCGGGGCAGGCCTCGGCATCTCGGCGGCGAGTGCCGTGCTGGAGGAAATCCATCGCGCTGGCTGCAACGCCGCGGCCTGTCACGCGCAGATGTACATCATGGGCACGGTGCTTCGGCATGGCAGCAAGGAGCAGAAGGAGCGCTATCTGCCCAAGATCGCCACAGGCGAGTTGCGGCTGCAGGCATTCGGCGTGACCGAACCGAGCAGCGGCACCGACACGCTGTCGCTGCGCACTACCGCCGTTAAGAAGAACAACAGCACCTACGTTGTGAACGGCCAGAAGGTTTGGACGAGCCGCGCTGAGCATTCCGACCTGATGTTGCTGCTGGCGCGCACTACGCCCAAGGACCAGTCGGCCAAGCGGACCGAAGGACTGTCGGTGTTCCTGGTCGACATGCGATCTGCGCTTGGAAATGGCCTCACCATCCGGCCGATCCGCACCATGATGAATCACAACAGCACTGAAGTGTTCTTCGACAGCATGGAGGTGCCCGCGGAGAACCTGATCGGCACGGAAGGGCAGGGCTTCCGCTATATCCTGTCGGGCATGAATGCCGAGCGGGTGCTGATTGCCTCGGAGTGCATCGGCGATGGCCGATGGTTCATCGAAAAGTCGACCGAGTACGCCAAGGAACGCAAGCTGTTCGGCCGCCCGATCGGCCAGAACCAGGGCGTGCAGTATCCGATCGCGCGCGCCTACACCCAGATCGAGGCGGCGAACCTGATGGTGCGCAAGGCGGCCGCGATGTTCGAGGCCGGCATCAACGCCGGCGCGGAAGCCAACATGGCCAAAATGCTGGCCTCGGAAGCGGCGTGGGCGGCAGCCGAAGCCTGCGTGCAGACCCATGGCGGTTTCGGCTTTGCCGAGGAATACGACGTCGAACGCAAGTTCCGCGAGGCGCGGCTCTACACCGTGGCGCCGATCTCGACCAACATGATCCTGAATTTCGTTGCCGAGCACGTCCTCGGCCTGCCGCG
>CAYMEB010000239.1:0-7328 GCA_964389095.1 uncultured Hyphomicrobiaceae bacterium | reverse complement strand
GCAGACTCGGTCAATGGCCGATCTCCGACAAGGCGGTCGTCACCGGAGGAAGACTTCTGGTAGCCGCTGTCCGCCGAAACCGCCGCCTTGGGGCGATAGCCCGACTTCGCGCGCGGCACCTCTTCGTCGCTGGAACGCAGCCTCGCGCGCTCCGCGTCGAGCTTGGGGTTGGTCCGATAGGCGAGGGTCAAGGCCTCCCGCAGGGTCTCGGCTACGGCCGGTCCAGAAAAAAGCATCGACAGGGCGAGTACGGCAGACATCGCGGGCCGCGCGCGCGCGCAGCCCCGTCGCCTTACTTCATGCCGATAGCCCGACAACACCATAACGCCCCGCCTCCTTTATCGCGGAGCATTCACCCCGCTGTTTGGGGGGATTTGGTGCTGAGTCGACTAACGAAACCTTAATTTCGGGCCCGCCCGTTAACGGGGGAGCAACCAAATCGGTTCAAGTGTGGTCAAAGTGTAAACGCCCTGGGCGCCTCGAAGCCGGGAAGCACCGGCGCAACGGCGTCGAACTCGTCACGCCGATCGTAGTTGCGGCCGGTCCGGGTCCACACAACCGCCTTGCCGGCCGTTCCGGCCGAAAGGCAGACGAGACGCCCGCCGTCTTTCAGCTGATCCAGGAGCGCCTTCGGCTCCACCTCGATGGCGCCGTTCACGAGGATGGCATCGTAAGGCCCTTCCGCCTGACGGCCCTCGGCCATGGGCCCCTGATGAACCGTGGCACTGGCAATCCCCTGCTCGGTCAGCATCTTGGCGGCCCGCGCCACCAATTCTCCGTCGGAATCGAGGCCGATGGCTTTGCGGGCGATCCGCGCCAGCACGGCGGTCGAGTACCCTGTCGCGCAGCCCACATCGAGAACGACGGATTTGGGCTCGACGACACAGGCCTGGATCAATTTCGCCAGCACGCGCGGGGCCAGCATGACCCGGCGGGAGCCGAGCCCGAGCGGGATCGCCTCGTCCATGTAGGCGACCGGGCGGCGGGCCAGCGGAACGAAGGCTTCGCGCTGCACGTCGCTCATGGCGCGCAGGATCCGCCGATCAGTCACGTCGCTGGGACGGACCTGGCTCTCGACCATGTTCAGTCGTTGGAGGGCGGTATCGGTCGTCATGTTCTGGGGCTCTGTCGCGAAGGGGCGATGCGGGCCGACCATAACCAAACCGGCGCGCGGCGGCCAGAGCATCGGCCAGAAGTGTCCTGTGGCGCGGCGCCGCTGCGGTGGGGAACGTCAGCGCTGAAGACGGACGACGGCGTCCAGCACGGGCTGGAGGGCTTCCCCACACCTGGTCTCGCCGACATCCAGGCCGGCATAGTTGGTCAGCCGACCCAGCGCCGGGTACGCGACCTGCCCCGGGAACACGCGGTCCAGCATGGCCTGGACCACGGCTTCCGACGCACGCTTGGTTCCGTCGTCGATCTTGATCGCGAAGCCGATACCCATGGCGGGAATGGCGCCGCAATAGACCGCCTCGGCTCCGGTCTTCATGAACAGCCGCCGCCCTAGTGCGGTCATCGCAACGGTGTCGAGGCGGCCGGGCCCGGCCACGAGGCCGGGCTCGGCCGCACAAGCGCCCATGATACGCTCGCAGGCGGCGCGGCGGGCCGGCGTGAACCCGTCGCCGGTGGCGAAGCGAGCATAGCCGGTGGCGAGGCCACGAAGCGGGATCGCCCAATTGGGGGCGGAACATCCGTCGGTACCGGCCAGCTCGGGCGCGATCGTGGCGGACGTGAAGCCGTGCAGCACCTCGGCGATCCGGCGCTGCAATGGATGCGACAGGTCGACATACGAGGCGGGATCGTATCCGCAATGCACGCAGGTTGCGATCATGCCCGCGTGCTTGCCCGAACAGTTGTTGTGCAGCCGGGTCGGCGTGAGGCCGGCCATGCGTAGGGCGTGCGCGGATGGCTCGTGGACCGGATCGTGCGGGCCGCAAGCCAGAACCGATGCGTCGCGGCCAGCGCGAGCGAGCATCGAACCCGCCAGGTCGACGTGCCGCGGGGTGGCGCTGTGAGAGGCACAGGCCAGCGCGATCTCGGCATCGGCGAAGCCGAAGCGATCGGCGGCACCGCTTTCGATCAGCGGCAGCGCCTGGAAGCACTTGATCGCGGATCGCGGAAAAACCGGCCGGTGCACGTCGCCGATGGACACAGCGACCTCGCCGTTTGGACGGCAGATCGCCAGAGCGCCGCGATGCACACTCTCCACCAACGCGCCGCGCGTCAGCTCGATCAGGATCGGATCAACAGCAGTGGTCATCGAAACTTCCTTAGAATGCGGAGACCGCACCATCGCTGCGCGGGTCCGTGGCCCCTTCCAGCAGGCCATCGTCGTGACGGACGATCGCCCCCGCGTGGCCCATGCTGACCGAGAAGGCGTCGACCAACTCGACATCGTGCCCGGCGGCGCGGAGCTTCTTCACGAGCGCCTGTTCGAAGCGCTTTTCGAGCTTCAAAGTAGTGGTCTCCTCGCCCCACATCTTGCCGAGCAGCCAGCGGGGCTGGGTGATCGCTTCCTGCAACGGCACACCACGCATCACGTGGCGCGAGAAGATCGCCGACTGGGTTTGCGGCTGTCCTTCGCCACCCATGGTGCCATAGACCATCGAACGGCCATCGGCCAGCCGGGCCAGTGCTGGATTGAGGGTGTGAAACGGCTTGCGTCCGGGCACCAGCTGCCGCGGTCCCGGCTTGTCCAGGAAGAACGCGGCGCCGCGGTTCTGCCAGACGATGCCGGTCTGTGGCAGCACACAGCCCGAACCGTACTCGAAATAAATGGACTGGATGTAGCTGATGGCAACGCCGCTTGCGTCGATGGCACCGAGCCAGACGGTGTCCCCACGATCTACCGGAGCGGGCCAGGGCAGCGCCCGCTTGCGATCGATACGCGCGGCCAGGGCCGCGATCCGCTCCCCCGAGAGGTGATCGACCGGGTTCTCCGTCATGGCGCCCGGATCGCCGACGATACGATCTCGAATCAGGAAAGCCTGCTTGGTCGCCTCGATGACAGCGTGCAGATAAGTGAACTCGTTTGCCGTCTCGACGCCCATTCGATCCAGAATCGCCAGGATCAGGAGCGATGCAAGTCCTTGCGTGGGCGGGGGAAAGTTGAAGAGCGTCCCCGCCTTCACCCCGACGGAGAGCGGCGTGCGGCGCTGGGCGCGGTGAGCGGCGAGGTCGCCTTGAGCGACCGGCGCGCCGATCCGAGCCAGATCGTCGACAATCTTCCGCGCAACGCTTCCCGAATAGAAATCCGCGGGCCCATGTTTGCCCAATGCGCGAAGCGTCTGCGCCAGCGCCGGCAGCTTCATGCGGGCGCCTTCGCGCGGCGCGGCGCCGCCGACGAGGAACTGATCGGCGAATCCGGTGACGTCGCGCAGCTCACCGAGCTTGGCTGCAGTCAGCGAAGCCTGGCTGCGGGTCACAGCAAATCCATTCTCGGCGTGCCAGACGGCATCCTCGACGAGCCGGGACAGCGGCAGCCGCCCGCCGATTTCGCGCGAGAGGTCCAGCGCCTCGCCCCAACCCGACACCGCGCCGGCAACGGTGTTCGCCGCCAGCGGGCCTCGCCACGGCACCGAACCGTGGCCGTTCGCAGCATAGAGGGCGGGCGTCGCCTTTGCCGCCGCCGCGCCACAGGCATCGATTGCGCACACGTCGCGGCCGGGCACCGACACCAGCCAGAACCCGTCGCCGCCGATCGACGTCATGTGCGGATAGACGACCGGCAACGTCGCTGCCAGTGCGACCGCGGCCTCGATCGCATTGCCGCCGTCGCGCAGAACACGCAGCCCGGCTTCGCTGGCTAGATAGTGCGGTGCGGTCACCATACCCCTATGGGCGCGCGGAGTGTTGAGCATGGGTGCAGTCTCCCAAAGGTCGATTGCGGCGCGGCGGCGGGCCGATCGCGTCCTCCTCACGCCTCTTTCTTGCTTTGACAAGTGAGCGATACGCATGCCACCGTTACATGGTCACAATCGGCGCGTTCCAGAGAGGCCTCCTCTCCAAGGTCGCGCCGGAAGTGACGCAAGTCTCAAAAAAGTCGGCGGCGCAAGACCGCCATCGGGAGGAAACATGACAATGAAACGTTGGGTGGCGGCTGCGGCCGCCGCCGTGATCGCGGCTACCTCGACCGCTGCCCTGGCACAGGACAAGCGGGTGCGCATGCAGATTGCAGGCGCGTTCCCGTCGCAGACCGGACTGCTTGGTCCGACGCAGCTCGGCCTCGTGGAAACCCTTAAGAAGATTTCTGGCGGCTCGATCGATGCGCGGTTCTTCGAACCGGGTGCGCTCGTTCCGGCAGGACAGTATCTCGACGCCGTCGGCAACGGTTCGCTCGACGCGGCCTGGACCGTGTCCGGGTTCTGGACCGGCAAGGACATTGCGTTCGCCATGTTCGGCTCGGTGCCGTTCGGACCCGAAGCCGGCGAGTATCTCGCCTGGATGCGCCACGGCGGCGGCATGCAGCTGATGGAAGAGCTCCACGCGAAGTACGGGATCGGCAAGACCATTCTGTGCGGTCTGATCTCGCCGGAGGCCTCCGGCTGGTTCCGCAAGGAGATCAAGACTCCCGACGATCTCAAGGGCCTGAAGATGCGCTTCTTCGGCCTCGGCGCCAACGTCATGCAGAAACTCGGCGTTTCGACGCAGCTCCTGCAGGCCGGCGAGATTTTCCAGGCCCTGCAGCTCGGAACGATCGACGCCACCGAGTTCTCGATGCCGGTGATGGATCTGACGCTCGGCTTCCACCAGGTGGCGAAGTTCTACTACTTCCCCGGCTGGCACCAGATGTCGACGCTCAACGAGCTGATCATCTCCAAGCAGAAGTGGGCGGAACTCTCCGATACGCAGAAGTTCCAGATCGAGACCGCCTGCGAAGCCACCATGCTCAAGCAGTTCGCCGAGGGCGAGGCCGTTCAAGGCAACGCCATGCGCGAGATCGAGTCCAAGGGCGTGCAGATCAAGTACTGGTCGAAGGAGTTCCTCGACCTGTTCAAGAAGACCTGGGAAGAAGTCGCCAAGGAGCAGGCCGAGAAGAGCCCCGAGTTCAAGAAGGCCTGGGACAGCTACTCCAAGTTCCGCGAGGAGTACAAAATCTGGAAGACCAACGGCTACCTCAAAGACTGACGGACGATGCGGGGCGGCTTCCACGAGCCGCCCCTGCTTCTTCTTCGGACAGCCGACACCGGTAGGCGGGCCAGGGCAGGTTGCTTTGCGCCCAATCGTATCCTCGGGGGATCAATGCGTGGAATGCTCAAGTTGAGCGACGCGATAGACGCGTTGCTGAAGGCCGTCGCACATGCCGGTGCCTGGTTCTTCATCGCCTGCATCGTCACGATCTGCTTCGATGTCGTGACACGAAAACTCGGATTCCAGTTGAAGATCGCCGGGGTCGACCTGGGTTCGACACGTCTGCAGGAACTGGAATGGCACTTCCACGGCGCGCTGTTTCTGACGTGGCTCGGATACGCATATGTCCGCAACGCGCACGTCCGCATCGACATCCTCACGGGTGGCCTCGATGCACGCAAGCAGGCGTGGCTGGAACTCATCGGGTGCGTGATCTTCGCGCTCCCCTACCTTGCGGTCGCGCTGCCCTACACGCACGATTTCTTCGTGTTGTCGCTGCGCCAGCTCGAGGGGTCCAGCGCACCGACCGGCCTGCCGTACAGGTTCGTCATCAAGGGATTCCTGTACTACGGGATGATCTCGGTACTCCTCGCGGTCATCTCCGTCATGATCCGCCGCATCGTCTTCCTCTGGGGCTCCCGTGACCTCGCCGAACAGGCGATGCCCGGCAGCCTCCCCAAAGCGCATTGAGGGAGAACGATCATGTGGGATTGGTTCATCGATCATCTCGCCGTCCTGATGTTCTTGACCCTGACGGTCATCATGTTCGTCGGGTATCCGGTGGCGTTCGTTCTCGGAGCAGTCGGCGTCTTCTTCGCGTTGCTCGGCATCTGGGGCGATGTCTTTCGCCTCAACCAGTTCGCTTCTCTGCTGCCGCGCATCTACGCGCAGGCGGTGGAGAATCAGGTTCTGGTTGCGATCCCGATGTTCGTCTTTATGGGCACCATGCTCGAGAAGTCGAAGGTCGCGGAACAATTGCTCTACACCCTGCAGGTTCTGCTGCGGCGCGTGCCGGGCGGCCTTGCGCTTTCGGTCACGCTTCTCGGCACGATCATGGCTGCCACGACGGGCATCGTCGGTGCGTCCGTGATCATGCTGACGCTGATTGCGCTGCCGGTCATGATGGAGCGCGGTTACCAGAAGGAGTTGTCGGTCGGCACGATCGCGTCGGCCGGAACACTGGGGATCCTGATACCGCCCTCGATCATGCTCGTGATCATGGGCGACCTGATGGGCGTGCCGGTCGGCACCCTGTTCGCAGGCGCATTCCTGCCGGGCTTCATGCTCTCCGGCCTATACCTCGTCTACATCATGATCCTGGCGTGGTGGAAACCGGAGCTCGCTCCATCGCTGGGTGCACACGAGGGCCCGCAAACGCGCGGCGAATTGTGGGCCATGGTGATCAAGACATTCATTCCGCCGGCATTCCTGATCCTCCTCGTCCTCGGCTCGATCTTCGCCGGCTGGGCGACACCGACGGAAGCCGGAGGCGTCGGCTGCCTGGGTGCGATCATCCTCGCGATCGCCAACAGGCAGTTCACCATGAGCGTCCTGAAAGACGTGATGTACTCGTCGGCTTTGACCAACGCGATGGTGTTCTTCATCGTCTTCGGCGCGACACTGTTCTCCTACGTGTTCCGCGCGCTCGGCGGTGACGACGTGGTTCTGGAGCTGCTCAAGCACTTCGGCATCGATACGGGCTGGGAAGTTATGGTCTTCGTGATGATCCTCGTGTTCATCATGGGCTTCTTCTTCGACTGGATCGAAATCTGTCTGGTCGTCATCCCGATCTTCACGCCGATCATCGCGAAGCTCACGTTCCCGGGCTTCATCAGCGGGAAAGAACCGATCCTGCTGTGGTTCGCGATCCTGCTCGCGGTGAACATGCAGTCGGCCTTCCTGACGCCGCCGTTCGGGTTCGCGCTGTTCTACATGAAGGGGACCGTGCCGCCCTCGGTGACGATGGCGCACATCTATCGCGGCATCATCCCGTTCGTGATCATTCAGCTTACCGCCGTGGTTCTGTGCATGATCTTTCCGGAGATCGTGCTGTGGCTGCCGAGACGCTGGGGCTTCATCGACTGAGCGGAGACTCGGCCCGCCACCGTTCGACACGAAAAAGGGGCCCTCCATGCTGGAGCGCCCCTTCTTCATTCCACAGACTAGACCGTCTTCCGATCTCACGCCGCCTCGTCGCT
>CAYMEB010000238.1:0-7339 GCA_964389095.1 uncultured Hyphomicrobiaceae bacterium | reverse complement strand
TTGTTCCTGACGAGGTGGTTCGAATTTGACGAGTTGCCGCCGCCGGACATCATCTGGTTCGAGCGGCTATGGCTCACCACCTTGGCACTGAGCGTGATCATCACGATCACGATGTTCGACTGGTCGACGAGAGCCGGCTCGGGCGAAACGGTGCTGCGCTCCTGACGACCTTTCGCTTCGGCGGTAGCTTCCTGCTGATGCTGATGTGCACCCGCTGGCGCAGCAATCTCGTGCGCTGGGTGATCGCGGTGCCCTTCAATCTGGTCATCATCGCCTACGACATCATTCGCCTGCCGCAGATGATGGAGCGCGATCCCGTCATTGTGTTCGTCGCGCTGCGCCTCGTCGTGACATGGGCGGCGACCTGGATGCTCTTCACGCCACAGTCGCGGGCCTGGTTTGCCCATAGGCCGCCACCGGAGGGTCCGTATTCGGCGTGAGGCGAGCGGGGAGAGGCCGGACGTCCCACGCGGGCCATGAGGCCGCGGCACGGGCCAGGGCAGGTTGACGTACATCAACGCCGTCGCAGGCGATGAGATGAAAACTGATCACCGGTTTTCTCGAAGGCATCGACTGCCATGGCGCCCCATCCGAAGGTGATTGGATCCCGTCGCGCGCTGCTGGGCGGTTTCCTGGCGGTGGCGGCTACTCCCGCGCTCGGCCAGACCGGCTCCAGCCCTTTCGCCGACGTCGTTTTCGTCAACGGCCGCTTCACGACGCTGGATGCAAGGAATTCCACGGCCACCGCTGTGGCGGTCCGGGACGAGAAATTCATCGCCGTCGGCGGCAATGAAGAGATTCTGCGTCACGTCGGACCCCGGACGCAGCGCGTCGACCTCGGCGGGCTGACCGTCGTCCCAGGCCTGATCGACGCGCACACCCATCCGATGGAGACGATCTACCTGAAGGAAGAGTGGGTCGACGCCAGGTTTCCCGGCACGGCATCGGTCGCGCAGGCGCTCGAGACGATCGCTGCACGGGCGAGGCGCACGCCCGAGGGCGCGTGGATCTTCGTCGCCTGCGTCTCGGCCAGCGAGAACAAGTTCAGGGAAAAGCGGCTTCCGACCAGAGCGGAACTCGACCGCGCGGCGCCAGCCCACGCCGTCGTTCTGGCCAACGGTACCCACATGGCGGTGGCCAATTCGGCGGCGTTGAAGAAGCTGGGGGTCGTCCGGGGCATGACCCGGCTGCCCAACGGCGGCGGCGTCATCCTGGATTCGACCGGGGAGCCGACGGGTGTTCTCACCGATGCGCAAGGCGACATCCCTGCCTTCCCGTCGCCGGCCGAGATGGAGCAGTCCTACCGGTCGAAGATCCAGGCGCTGTGGAATCGTTACGGCTTCACGTCGGTGCTCGCGATCACGCCGTCGGCCGCCATGCCGATCCTCGGGAAGGTTGCTGCCGGCGGCGACGTGCCGTCGCTGCGCTACACGGTTTCCGTCTGGTCCTCCGCCAACTCCGAGAACATGCCGGACGACGTGTCGGGCTTCGAGATGCCGGCCTCCGCCGACCCCGCCTACTACCGGTTCGCTGCGCTCAAGGATTGGGTCGACGGCGAGAACGATTGCCGCACGGGCTACATGTACGAGAACTATCTCGGCCATTTCGACACCGACCCGCCCGGCGATCGCGGTACGCTCGTGACGCCGCCGGCCGCGGCCGACCGATTCGCCGGGATCGCCACCCGCGCCGGCAAGATCGCCATGTTCCACTGCTCCGGCGATGCTGCGACCGACATCGCCCTCGACGCCATCGAACGGACCCGGTCCCCGGTTTCGGCGACGCCGCGTCATCGCATCGAACATTTCGGCATGTTCCAGCTCAGCGACCGCCAGCTCGAGCGGGCGCGCGCTCTGCACGCGCGAGGTCTCTCGATCAGCGTTCAGCCGTCCTGGCTTCTCGGCCTGGCGCGCGCAAACGTCGAAAACATGGGCCGCAAACTCGCGCTCACGGGCTTTCGCTTTCGCACCATGATCGAGGCAGGACTGGAGCCTGCGGCGGGCACCGACATGACCGGCATCTATCTCGAGAACATCGATCCGATGCGTGCCATCTACGCCAGTGTCACCCGCTCGTCGGATGCCGGGGTCTTCGCGCCGGACGAAGCCGTTACCGTTCTGGACGCGCTCAGGATGTGGACCGTCTGGGCGGCCAGGGCGATGGGCGAGGGCGCCCTCAAGGGATCGATCGAGCCCGGCAAGCTCGCGGACCTGACGGTCCTGTCGGACGACATCTTCACGCTTGCTTCGGAACGATTGAAGGAAGTCCGCGTTCTCAAGACGATCGTCGGAGGGCGCGTCGTCTATGAGGCGCCCCGCTGAGCCTCTGATCGTCTTGCCTTCCGTTCGCCGTCATTGGACCCCGATCCCTGGTCCATGCCGGCCGCCGGAGGCCAACGCGACGACATCGACAATCTCCTGCGAGCCCGGCGCGGCCTTCTTGATCGTGGGCGGTATCGGCGCCTTGCCGCCACCGAACAGCGCACGCAATGGGCGACGGAGCCGCGCCGTCACGAAGTAATTGTCCGCTTCTCCGATGCGACGGGTGGGGTCAAACGCTCCGTTCCGAACTCCGTCCGGAATGCTCTTGCAAGTCTGGCGCACTCCCTGGCGATGGCGACGCCGCCGGTACCCTCGAGCATTGTAAAATGGTCGCCGTTCACGGGGATGATCGACAGTTCGCGCGTTCGCCGGCGCCAGCCAAGATCCTCGGGAGCACCCGGGCGTTGCTCCTGTGAGCGAAAGAGAACTGTCGGAATATCCAATGGTGCCGGCTCGAGAGCCATGAGCCAGCGACGATGACACTCATCGAACAGAATGTCGTAGGCCCTCAGCGAAGCGACAATGGCGACCTCCGCCGGCAGCGGCAGCCGCAATCGAAGGGCGAGCATCAGGCTCAACAGAGCCCGGCCCTGTGCCGTCCGCAGGAATCGCACCGGCATGGCCATGTCGACCAGCCGGCGATAGTGATGAATGGTCGGGCGCCGAAAGTATCGGCGCATGACGGGCTGCGGAGAGGCCGCTTGTACCGAGGGCAAGGGATACGACAGCCCGCTCGCATCAGTGTCGAGAAGAATCAACCTCTCCACCACACGTCCCCTGGCCTGTAATTGGCGCGCCGCGGCATACGCGACTTCGCCACCAGCGGAGTAACCGGCCAGAATGAGCGGACCTTCCGCTTTCAGGGACTCGACCTGGCGTGCTGCATGAGCGGCAATGGTCTCGAAAGACGTTTCCGAACGGGCCAGTTCCCTCAGGTCCGGATAGCGAACCTGCCGCAGGATCGTGTGTGCACCACAAGCGGTGCGAAACGCGATGAAGTGCGCACCACCCCCGCCCGACGGTGGAAACAGGAAGATTGCCGCGGCATCGGCTGGCAGGGTTTCTGTCGCCTCCCCCAGGCAATTGTCGAGTTCGACGCCAATGTCTTCCATGCTCTGGCGTCCGTGAAACCGTTCCATTGGCAAAGGCTGCCCTGCAAGCCGTTCCAGCTCGAAGACCAATTGCAACAGTTGCAGGGAGTCGCCGCCTGCCTCCTCAAAAGTAACCTGGCCAGGCGGCGGTGCTTTCCCGAGCGCCGTTCGCCACGCCTTGTCGACCATGGCGCGCGCCTTGGCGTCTGCGCGGCGGGCATCGCCAGCCTGCGGAAGAGTTCCCGCAGGGCCTGAGGCGGCGGCCGCCCTGGCCAGCAGGGCGTCTTCATCGATCTTGCGGCCGGGCAGCAGCGGCAGGCTATCGAGTTCCAGAAGGCTGCGGGGTCGCATGAAGGCGGGCAGCGTCTCGTCGAGATGCTGGCGCACCTTGTCGGTTAGCAGGGGATCTCCCTTCTCGCGCGGTACGAAGAACCCAATGACGGCCGGCTCGCCATCACCGCGCCGGGCGACGACCGCGCCATCGAGCACGCCGGGCGCCTGGCGCAACGCGGTCTCGATCTCCGCAAGCTCCACCCGATTGCCCAGCACCTTGATCTGACGGTCGCGGCGGCCAAGAACGACATAGAGACCGTCCGGGCGCCTGCGGACGAGGTCCCCGGTCCGATAGACCTTGAGACCGTCCGAAACCTTGTCGGTCTGCAACGCGCCCGGCATCACCTGGCCGCGCTGCCAGACTCCAAGGGACGTGAAGCGGCTGCGAATGACCAGTTCGCCCGGCTCGCCGTCCGCCATCGGCCGCCCGAACTCGTCGACCACGGCAAGTTCGATGCCCGGCAGGGGATACCCCGCAGGCACCCGAACCTCGTCGGCTGGCGGGTCCGCGATGAACCACTGGATCAGCGCCGGAGCCTCGGTGGCGCCGTAGACGGACAGGATATGGCATTCATCCGAGAGCACGGCGCGCATGAGGTCGTAGTCCATGCGCAGCAAGGCATCGCCCGAAGACTGGACGCAGCGCAGGCCGCCCAGCATCTGTCTTGCGCCCGGCAACCTGCTGACGCTGCGCCAGACCGCCGGCGTCGAGAACATCATGCTGATCTGCCGCTCGGCGATGGTCCGCACGACCTGCCCGAGCCCGAGCCGTTGCAGGTCGAGTTTGACCAGCGACGCACCGGACAGCATCACCTCGAAAATCTGCTGCAGGCCGCCGATGGTGCCGGGGGAAGCCAGCGACAAGACCTTATCGTGCGGATTGAGATGCACGGCGTTCACCAGCTCGCTGGCGCGATGCAGCACGGCGCGCTGGCTGAGGACGATGCCCTTGGGTTGGCCGGTGCTGCCCGACGTATAGACGATGAAGCTTGGCGCTTCCGGCGGCAGCGGATCGGCGGGCATCCTCTCGGGAACTTCTCCCGACAATGCATCTTCCAGCGCCAGCGGATGTACGCCCGCGGGCAGCAGATAGCCTCCCGCAATGTCGCTGGCGTTCAGGATCATGGCGACACAGCCCGCGTCGCGCACGATCGCGGCGACCCGATCCTGCGGATAGTGACGGTCGATCAGCACCGCAGGCCGCGCCGCGCCGAGACAGGCAAGGACCGCGACGGGATAGGAGGCCTGGTTGGGCAGCAGAATGCCGACTGCACCGTCGCGCCTGACCGCCGCGTCGATCGTGTGGGCGAGCCGCCGCGCACCGGCCCACATCTCGGCAAAGGTCAAGGCGCCGTCAGTATCCTCGCAGGCAGTTCGATCCGGATGCCGCGCGACCATCCCGGCGAACAGTTCAAGCGCCGGCCTCTCGATCCAGAGGTCCTGGAAGAGGCGAAACTCGACGTTCTGCGGTCCGTTGCTGTCGAGGGCGACGACCTGCTCCGCCCGCCAGGGAAGGCTTTGTGCGGCAGCATCATTTCTCATCTGGTCGTCGATGCCTGGCATTCATGTCGATTATAGACGCGTGAAGGAAAGACGGGATACCCGGCCGAGCGTCGGCGACTGTTGGTCGGGTTTGGGGAGGGTGCCGATGTTCGAGAACCGTACTCGCCGAGGGATCGCCCTCGGTGCGCTGGCAGGTCTTGCCTTTGGGAGCATTGCCCCGACGGCAGCGCAGCAGGACACGATCCGGTTTGGCACGGCACTGTCGCTGACCGGCCATCTTGCGACGGAAGGCAAGCAGGTCCGCGGTGGCCATGACTTCTTCGCCGGGACCGTGAACGGACGCGGCGGAATCGACGCAGCAGGCAAGAAGTACAAGGTCGCGATCGTCTACGACGACGACGATATCTGACCTGCCCTGATTATTCGGACCACGGTCAAGTTGGGAGAACCAGCGTCTCCGTCTCTTTGATTTGCCCGGTCCTGGGCGATGCTGCAACAGGCCGATGCGCGGAGCGGCTTCAGCTAGTGGCCGCGGTTGCCGGCCGGCGGAACAGGGGCGCCGTGTTCCCCGAATGCCACAGGATGGTGGCATGGGACCGGCCGCGTCGCTCGAAATAGACGATGCGGCCGCTCTCCTGCCAGCCCAGTGACCGCAGGCCGCGATGTGCATCTGGCCGGTCGAGTTGACCCAGAGTGTAGGCGTGGCGGGCACCGGCGTTCCGCGCGTCGCTCAGCATCCGTCCGAGCACCAGCGCGTGCACGCCCTTGCCACGAAAGGCCGGAGGCGTGACGGCGTCGGTCGTGTAGACCTCCCCACGGAGCAGATGGATCGGATGTCCCGGCAGGGCATCGCCCCGGTGAAAGCAGGTCCAGTTCACGTGTGCGATGTTGCCGCCGGCAAAAGCCAGGTAGCAGAGTTCTCCGCGTCGCAGGCGGTCGCGATAATGATCCCGGTCGCCCATCCACAGCCAGGAGTCACCGACATAGAGTCGGCAAACGGCGTCGAGATCGTCCTCTGTTGCCAGCCGGATCGAGACGCCCAGTCTGTCGGCAACCGATGGCGGCGCTTCTGCAAGAGAGAGCTCGAACAGCAAGGCGCAGCCCAGTTCCCCAAGTGGCGCCGTTGAGGCCTGCGCCCATCGCCAAAGCCTGCTGGATACCGTCGACGCCATGAACGTGAATGTCCTTCACAAGCATGGATGAGGCAAACGAGTTGAACGGGTTCTCTGAGCTGAGCTCGTCAGGCGCCATCTTTTGCCGAGACTGCTTTCGTGGCCGACTGTCGGGCCAGCATCTCATCTCCCTGGACAAGACCGAATTGTCCGCCTGCTGGCTCTCCTGACGACGAGCCGTGTCCCGGTCATATTCCGTTTTCTGGAAGTGCGCGGCGGCGAGCCCGATTGAGGCGGGAGCAAAGTCCCAAACAAGAGTCCCAAACAGCCGGTCGATAAGTTAAGAAGCCTTCACGTCCCCGTAGCTCAGCCGGATAGAGCAGCGGTTTCCTAAACCGGAGGTCGGAGGTTCGAATCCTCTCGGGGACGCCATCTCTCTAAAACGCACTCCCACTTGAACTACTCGGGCGTCGTTTTTTGAACTCTACCCAATTCTACCCCAGTGATATGCTTCCCCGATAATCGGGGACGCCATGAAAGGTCTGATCAGGAAGGGGAAGAAGTGGGCCTACCAAGCCGCGATTCCCGCCGACGTGCGAGAGAGCTTCAAGGGTAGGAAAAAGTTCCAAAAAGTGTTCGACACTCAGGACGAGGTGCTTGTCGAGCGTTTGGCTGCCGAGGCGGATCGCGAGTTCAATGCCCGTGTGCTTCAGCACCGGCAAGCCGCCCTTAATGGTGAACGGGTCGATCTGGATCGCAAGCAGCAACTTGTCGGGTTTCTGTTCGGTCACTTCTATAACCGCCACTTCGATGACCGGTTCTTCGATCTCCGTGAGGCCCTCCGTGTTGCGATCATGGAGGCTCAGGAAGAAGGCTTCCCGCTGACGGTCGGTCTACATGCCGAGGGCGTGTTGTTTGATGACCTCGTGATGCACCCCCATTGAATTGGTCCACCTTGAGAGTTTGACTGTTTTGCAAG
>CAYMEB010000237.1:0-7357 GCA_964389095.1 uncultured Hyphomicrobiaceae bacterium | reverse complement strand
GCCGGACGCCCCGCGTGCGTTTGTCAGCTTCGAATTGTTCGAGCATCTACACGACCCTCGTGCCTTCCTGCGGCATCTCGGTGCGCTGGCAGCCCCCGGAGACCTATTCGTTTTCACCACGCTGTCGGGTCTGGGCCTTGACATTCGGGTGCTGTGGGAGGCGTCGCGGTCCTTCTCGCTGCAGCACCTGAACTTCATGAATCCTCGCTCGGTCCGGCTGCTGCTCGAGGCTGAGGGATTCGAGGTCCTGGAGGTCACCACCCCAGGGAAGCTCGACATCGACATCCTTCGCCGTTGCCCCACGCCCTTGCCCGACCGGTTTTGGAATGCCACGCTCGCGGGTTGCGATGAAGAGGAGGCGCGTCGATGGCAGGATCTGATCGCTGCGCTTGGAGCGAGCAGTCATATGCGTGTCGTCGCACGGCGTCGTTGAAGCGCGGACGGCCGACGCTGTGCTACAGTCCTCACCATGCCGGTTCCGAGCCAGTGCCCGCTATGCGGTGAAGGCCCAGCGAGTCAACATGCCGTCACGCGCCACGTGTACGGGGCCCGCTCGCCGGGAAGCGCGTTCTTCCGCTGTGGCGCATGCGAGGTGCACTACCAGTATCCCGGACTGACTGAGGAGCAGGAGTTCCATTTCTACGTAGCAGAGTTTGAGGGCTTCATGGCAGGACGCTCGGGAGCATCCGGTGGTTGGGACGGCTGTGCCTCGCACATCCGAGCCAACGAGCCTACACGACTTCGTCGCATGCGATATCTCGATCCCTTCATCCACTCGGGAGCGCGCATTCTCGAGGTAGGCTGTTCATCAGGTTTTATGCTATTGCCGCTCGCTGCGAGAGGACATTCTTGTGTCGGCGTGGAGCCGTCCGGCGTCTTCGGATCCCATGTCGCGAAGCAGGGAATCGAGGTCTACACGAGCATCGCCGAGCTCGAGGCTGCACGTATTCCGAGGTTTGACTTGATCATGCACTTCTTCGTCCTCGAGCATGTTCGTCAGCCGGTGGAATTCCTGAGGAGCCTCACGAAGTTGCTTCGTCCAGGAGGGGCGATCGTTTTTGAGGTGCCCAATGCTGCAGATCCGCTGCACACGTTGTATGACGTGCCGGCGTTCGAGCGCTTCTATTGGTCCGTCGCCCACCCGTGGTACTTCAACGAGCGCTCCCTGGGACGGGTACTTGACGCGGTCTCGCCGACGCATGAGATACGGCGTGAGCAGCGATACGACCTCTCAAATCATCTCGTCTGGGCTCGTGACGGCAAGCCAGGCGGAATGGGTAAGTTTTCGCAAGTCTTCGGGGAAGTATTTGACGACGCCTACCGGAGCATGCTCGTTCAAAGCGGACTATGCGACACGCTCGTCGGCATCGTTCAATCAGGAGTTCACCAGTGAGATCCCGTCGCGCGCTCGTCACGGGCGTCGCGGGGTTCATCGCGTCGCATCTCGCACGAAGGCTTGTTGCGGAGGGATGGGACGTGATCGGGGTGGACGATCTGTCCACGGGTCACGAGAGGAACATTCCGCCCGGAATCCAGTTTGTCCGGACGGACCTCTCGGACTCCGCGCAGGTGGAATCTTTACCGGGCGACTACGCCGCCATTCTTCATCTGGCGGGACAGTCCTCCGGCGAGATTAGTTTTGATGACCCGGTTGCAGACTTGCGGATGAACACGATCGGAACGTTGAATCTACTCCGCCATGGTTCTCAGCATCGCGTCGGCCGTATCGTGTACGCCAGTTCCATGTCGGTGTATGGCTCGGTACCCGACGAACCGATATCCGAGCGCACAGCACCAGCACCCCTCTCGTGCTATGGGGTGGGCAAACTCGCATCGGAGGGGTACCTCCGGGTGTACGGCCGAAGTCTTCCGTTTGTGGGTCTGCGCATGTTCAACGTCTACGGACCGGGACAGGATCTCAAGAACCTACGACAGGGCATGGTGAGCATCTACCTGGCGCAGGCTTTGCAGTTCGGCCGGATCGAGGTGAAGGGTAGCCTCGAGCGCTTTCGCGACTTCGTGTACATCGATGACGTCGTCGAGGCTTGGTGGCGTGCCCTCATCCGTGACGAAGGACTGGGAAGATTCCTGAACGTGGGGACGGGACAACGGACCACGGTCGGACAACTTCTGGAAGCCATCTGTGCACATGTTCCAGAGGCGACGAGTTTTGTCGGCCACTCGACGCTGGGGGATCAGAGCGGTATCTACGCCGATGTGGAGGCCTTGCGCAAGAGTCTCGGATTCGTGCCCGCGACGCCTCTTGCGACCGGGCTTGGAGCTTTTGTGAACTGGGCAAAGTCCTTCCAGTCCGAGGCGTGGCCCACGAGGAAGAATTCATGACCATGAAAGTACTAGCACTCATTCCCGCCCGGATGGGCAGTTCTCGATTCCCAGGAAAGCCGCTGGCCCGCATCCTCGGAAAGCCCATGATCGGGCACGTGCTCGAGCGGGTGGTCGCTTGCCCCACCATCACACTGGCCGCGGTTGCAACCTGTGATCGAGAGATATGCGATTACGTACACTCCGTCGGAGGGATCGCCGTGATGACGAGTAACGGTCACGAGCGGGCCTCCGATCGATGTGCTGAGGCACTACTTCTTCTCGAGAGCGAGCGAGGGACGAGGTTCGACATAGTGGTGATGGTGCAGGGCGATGAACCGATGATCCGTCCCGAAATGATTGACGAAGCTCTTGTGCCTATGCGTGAGGACCCGAACGTGCTCGTCTCAAATCTTCTTGGCACGATCGAGAGCGAGGAGGAGTTCGAGGACCGAAACTGCATCAAGGTCGTCTGTGACCTTCATGGCGACGCGCTTTACTTCTCGCGGGAACCAATCCCGACTCGCTTCCGGAGTGCGCAGCCGCCTCGAGGGAAGCAGATCTGTGTCATTCCTTTTCGTCGCGACTTCCTGCTTGAGTACACGGCGTTGGCGCCTACGCCACTGGAGATCGCGGAATCGGTGGACATGATGCGCGTTCTTGAGCACGGCCGGAAGGTCCGGATGGTCCCCACGCAACATTCGACTGCGGCGGTCGACACTCCCGCGGATCTCGCGCGTGTCGAGCGTCTGATGTCCCTCGGACCGGGATGATCGATGCCGAGTTGGCGGGTTCTGGTTTGGACTCGGCGCCATGCCGTGCCGTGCTGTGGGATCGAGACTCCGAGCCACCGACTACCGATGAGCTCGTGATCCTCTGGCGCCGTCACGGGACCCTGACTTCCGGACCTTCAGTCTCGATTCCCGATCGAGTGGAGGACTCGGCCGAGCGTTTGCGCATCGAATTTCTTGACTGGATCTGCCACCTCGCCCGGCGCCCGCTCCGTGGCCAGAGTCTCCTCGAGAGGCTCTCGGTGCGTCCAGATTTCAGCGCGTGGTGGTGCACGAGGCTGGCTGAGAAGTGCAATTGGTCCAAGTCTCCGTGGATTCACCACGCGATCAAGTTGCTCGCGCTCGATGATTGGCTGCTTGAGTCCAGCTGCTCCGTTTGCAGGATCGAGTCGGATGACCGTTTGCTCGAGCACACTCTCTGCGATCTTTTGGAGAGGCGGCATGCCATCTCGTGCCCTGGCAGGCGACGCCCTTCATCCCGATTCGGTGATGCGCTTCGATCACTCAGGCATTTCGTTGGCACGGCGGCTTGGCTGCCGTGGCGCGTTCTTTCGGATCTTCCACTTCTGGGATTGGGCCGTCCACGTTGGCGACGAGCCGCCGGGGTGGTGACGATCGTCAACTATCTCGCGGGACTCCCGGAGTCAGGATCCTCTGATTCGTCGGAGCGACGGTTCTGGGGTGATCTGCCGGACGCTCTGCGCGAGAAGCATCGTTCACACAACTGGCTGCACTTACCGGCCGGAGGCCAGAATCCACTAAGCGCCGTTCGCCTGCGGATGCGCTGGAGGCACCTTGTTCGTTCCGGCGGGGTGCATGTTCCGATTGGAGCATTTTGCGACCTAAGGTGCGTTCTGGGAGCCGTGTTCGATTGGTGTCGGATGGCGAGCGTAGGCATCCTATGTCGAGAGGCCATCCGTATGGAAATTCGCCCGGGGCTCCGCCTGCACCACCTGTGCGTTGGGGACTGGGAGAAATCGCTCTTCGGTACTGAGGCGTTGAACTTCATGCTGCAGTTGAGGCAGCTCGAAAGAGCGTTCCACGAATTGCCACACCAGTCCATCGGGCTGTATCTGCAGGAAAACATATCCTGGGAACCGTGTCTTCTTCACGCTTGGCGGGCGGCGCGGCACGGCCGAATCATCGGGGTGGCTCACGCGAGTGTTCGCTTCTGGGACTTGCGATATTTCGAGTCTCCCGGGTGTACGGCTCCTGGCCCGGACATCTTCGCTGTGAATGGCTCGATTGCCGCGGGTGCCTTTGCTCGATGCGTCGCGCGTGGAACCAGAATGGTCGAGGTCGAGGCTCTGCGCTTTGGACATATCCTCCAAGGATTACAGATGCCCGGAGAGGATTGTTCGGGAGAGCGTGGCCGATTCAAGATTCTGGTCTTGGGCGACTACGAGCAGCGTACCACGCGAGGGCAATTCGATATGCTGGCTGCCGCTCTTAAAGGCATTGAGCCAAAGCCAGAAGTTTGGGTAAGGCCGCATCCGCTCTCGCCCATGGCGCCAGAGGTGCTTCGAAGCGTCGATGCTGCGCTCGAGTTCCGATCTCTTCGCGAGGCGCTTGGAGCATGTGACTTGGTGTACGCGGCCGCGATGACGACCGCCGCGCTGGAAGCATTCGTTCTCGGTGTGCCTGTGGTGATCTTCCTAGACGGTAAATCCCTGAATCTTAGCCCGCTTCGCGAAATCTCTGGCGTCCCTCATGCACGCGATCCAAGAGAGCTCCAGGCCGCCATACGGGATCGGATGGGTCGCTCGGGCCGTCCCATTCCGAAAGTGTCAGCACTTCACCTTCATGGGGGGTTGCCGCGTTGGCGTAATCTCCTCGAATTAGACGAGTCGTCCACGTGTGGAGATGGTTAGCCATGCCGATCTGACACGGTCCGTCTCGCGCTTTGCTCTGGCCATGTTTCAATGCCTCGTGTCTCGATCATTATTCCGAACTACAATCGTGCGTTCGAACTGAGCCGATGTTTGGAATCGGTAGTCGCTCAGGAGTACCGGGACATCGAGGTGCTTGTGTGCGACGATGGCTCGACCGACGGCAGCGAGAGTTCGGCACTTCGATTCCAGAACAAGTTGCGGCTTCGATGGGAGTCCTCCCCCAATTTCGGAGGGCCGGCGCGTCCTCGCAATCTCGGGCTACGCGCGGCGTCGGGTGAGCTGATCGCGCTGCTCGATTCTGACGATTGGTGGACACCTGACAAGCTTCGCAAGGCGGTTGCGCGGCTGGATGAGGGATCAGATCTCGTCTACCACGATCTCCGCATGATGTCCGCCTCCGGGGTAATCGGCCACATTCGATCATCTAGGCCCCGCGTACCGATGGTGCGCTGGCTGCTGTGCACCGGGATGCGGATTCCTAACTCGAGCGTAGTGGTCCGACGCTCGGTGTTGGAGAAGGCCGGAGGATTCTCCGAGGATCGCGCACTCATCGCGGTGGAGGACTACGAGGCCTGGATTCGCGTTGCGCTTCAAACGGAGCGCTTTGCACGGATCCCTGAAACCCTTGGCTTCTACTGGGTGTCCGGGGGACAGGCTTCATCGCCATCTCCGATCCAGGCCGAACGGATCAGGCGTCTCTATGCCCTACATCTCGATCTTCTATCGCCTGTGGAGCAGCGAGTGGCCAGAGGATTTCTGGAGTATCGGATCGCTCGAATTGCACTCGAGTATGGCGACGCGCAGGCCGCAATCCATGGGCTGATGCGCGCGGCGAGAGCGCCACTTCGAATGGTAGATCGTGTTCGATGCATCGCGCATATTGCGGCCATCATGCTCCGAAACGGTCGTGCCACGCGACGCCAACGAGATACACCATGAAGCAGGTTTCCGTGATCATCCCGTGCTACCGAGATGCGACAACCATTGCTCGTGCGATCCGTTCGGTGGTCGTCCAGACGTATCGCGACATCGAGATCATCGTTGTCAATGATGCGTCACCTGAGACATCGCTCATCGAGGCAGAGATTTCGAAGTTTCAGGAGGTGCGATACATCCGTAATCCCAGCAATCTTGGACTCGCTGCTACACGCAATGCGGGTATTCGAGCAGCCGATACGGAACTTGTCGCCTTCCTTGATGCCGACGACGAGTACGCGCCGAACAAAATCGAACTTCAAGTTGAGGCCTTTCGTAAGGGACAATTCGTCACCTGTGGCATCGAGCGGATCTCTCCAGAAGGAGCGCGGCGCTGCTTGTTTCGTCAGGATCGGCTCATCTGCGAACCCCGGGAAATCCTCCTTCGTAACACTCTGAACGGTGCGGGTTTACTTGCGTCGAGGCAGCAGCTTCTCTCGATCGGGGGATACAGGGCGGAACTGCGGTCGTGCGAGGACTTCGATCTCTGGCTGCGAAGTCTACGTTCGGGCATTCGGGTGCTCGACTTGGGTGAGCCGCTCTATCGATACCACCTGACTCCCTCCGGTCTCTCGCGCTCGATCAGGAACATCTCCTATTGGGAGCGAAGAGTAATCGAGGATCACCTCCGCGAGCTCGTCGACACGCCTCTTGCTCGTTGGGCCTATCGGCTTATCTGGATTCTGCGTCACGCAACGCGCGCAGAAATGGCACGCGAGCAAGGCGCGCTTCGCGATCTCCTTCGATCCATCGAGGGGGCCGAAGGTCCAGATTGGGTTCGGAGCCTCGCTCGATCGGCGATTTCAGGAAGGTTGCTCGCTCCGCTCGCATTCCTTCGAAGTCGGTGACTTCGTATGGGAGGACGGCGCATTCTCCTCGACGGAAGCTCTGCGCACCGGTCCAATTTGTTGTCGGCTACTTTGAACGTCGATCAGGGGACTCCGTTCACATTCGATGCGCTTGGATACGATTTAATGTGTATGCCTGTAACGTCTGATGATGACTCTCGGCGACCAAGCCTCTGCCTCGTCACCGCCGTCCCCGTCACCTGCAACGCCTTCCTGGGTGCGCATGTCGCGGCGCTCTCGCCGCACGCCGGCGTCACTCTGGTGCACTCGGGACTGCCCGAGGACCTACGGCCCGAGATCCGCGCCCTCGCGCGCTCGATCCGGGTCCGGATCCGGAGGGAAATCTCGCCGTGGAGCGACCTTCGCGCCATGTTCGCGCTGTGGCGACTCTTCAGGCGTGAGCGATTCGAGCTGGTGCACAGCGTCACGCCCAAGGCCGGACTGCTCACCGCGATCGCGGCGCGCCTGGCCGGCGTTCCGGTTCGACTGCACTGGTTCACGGGTCAGGTGTGGGCCACGCGACGCGGAG
>CAYMEB010000236.1:0-7380 GCA_964389095.1 uncultured Hyphomicrobiaceae bacterium | reverse complement strand
CACGCTCTCCGGCGGCGAGCAGCAGATGCTCGCGATCGGCCGCGCCCTGATGGCCGAGCCGCGCCTGCTCATACTGGACGAACCGTCGCTCGGCCTGTCGCCTCTGCTGGTCGAGCAACTGTTCGTGCTCATCCGCCGCATCGCAAGCGATGGGCTCGCCGTAATGCTGGTCGAGCAGAACGTCGTGCAGTCACTCGACCTCGCCGCGCGGGCCTACGTTCTCGAGAACGGTTCCGTCTCGATGTCGGGAGAGGCTGCTCACCTCGCCCGCGATCCCGCTCTCCAGAAAGCGTACCTCGGGATGTAGTCATGTCGATCGTATCACCCGGCGTTCAGCCCGCATCCGTACTCGTGACGGGCCGCAGCCCGCGCTGGCTCACGCAGTGGGCCAAGTTCGCTCGCGCGACCCAGTTCGAAAATCTGCCGGATGAGGTCGTCGCCCGAACGCGCCTCGTCGTTCTCGACAGCCTCGGCGCCATCATCGCCGGCCGCGGCGAGCCGGAAATCGGTCGTGCCGAGAAGCGGCTGAAGCGCTCCGGTCGCATCGGCAAGCGCGGCTCGCCGTTTCTCAATGCTTTTCTGGACGGCACCGCGGGCACCATGCTCGAGATCGACGAAGGCAATCAGTATGCGCGCGGCCATCCCGGGATCCACGTCGTGCCGGCCGTGCTCGCGACGAGCGAAACGCGAAAACTCTCCGGCCGGGAGGCGATCGTAGCCATTGCTTTGGGCTATGAAATCGGCGCCCGCATCGGGATGGCCTCGAAGTTGCGTGTCACGATGCATCCGCACGGCACCTGGGGCACGGTCGCAGCCGCCCTCGGTGTCGCCAAGGCCAACCGCGCCAGCGCAGGCGATCTGGCGGCGGTCATGAACGTAGCTTCGTCCCTGGGGTTGACGACGAGCCGGCGCACGATGCTCGAGGGCGGCACGGTCCGCAACACCTACGCGGGCTTCTCCAACATGCTGGGCCTCATGGCATGGGATCTGGTCAAGGCCGGGCTCACGGGCGAAGCCGATGGTATCGGGACGGTCTATGGTAGCATAGCAGCCGAAGGATTCGATCCCGCGGTCATGATCGAGGCACTGGGCAGTCGCTGGGAGATCGCCCGCAACTACTTCAAACGCCACGCTGCCTGCAGGTACAATCACGGCGCCCTCGACGCGCTGACGGACATCGTCGCCGAGGCCGGTGGGAGCATCCGCGCCGACGCCATCGACCGCATCGAGGTCGACACTTACGTCTGGGCAGCCCAGCTCGATCATCCCGAGCCGGCCAATATGCTGGCCGCGAAGTTCTCGATGCCCTTCAGCCTCGCGACCTTCATCGTGCACGGCGCTGCGTCCCTCGAAGCGTTCCGTGATGCCGCCCGCGAGGACCCCACAACCCGTGCTCTCGCCCGGCGGATCTCCGTGAACGAGGATCCCGCCCTGACCGCCAGGCTTCCCGGGGAAAGACCTGGCAGGGTCCGCGTCAAGCTGAAGGACGGCCGCGTGTTCGAGGCCGTCGCATTGACCAACAAGGGCGACACCGAAAATCCCTACTCGACCGACGAAGTGATCGAAAAATTCCACGCGGTGGCTGCGCCCGGTGTCGGAGCGGACAAGGCGAAGGCGATTGCCGCACTTGTTCTGGCGCTCGACGGCGCCCCCGATCTGGCGCAGCTCCATTCGCTTGTCCGGACAACATCATGACCCTGAGAGAGCGACTTGCCCGCAAGCCCATTCTCCTCGCGCCCGGCGTCGCCGATCCGCTGACGGCGCTCATCGCCGCTAAAGCCGGAGCCGAGGCACTCTATCTTTCGGGGGCTTCGATCGCCTACACACGGCTCGCCAGCCCCGATATCGGCCTGGTTTCGATGAACGAGGTGTCCGAAACCATCGCACTCGTCCGCGACCGCGTCGCGACACCCCTCATCGTCGATGCGGACAACGGCTACGGCAACGCCCTCAACGTCCAGCGTACGGTGCGCACTTTCGAGCGCGCGGGCGCAGCGGCCGTCCAGCTGGAAGACCAGAGCTACCCGAAGCGTTGCGGTCATCTCCAGGAAAAGCGCCTCATTTCCGCATCCGAGATGGTGGGCAAGATCAAAGCCGCCTGCGACGCTCGCACGTCCGCCGACACGCTCGTCATCGCCCGCACCGATGCGGTCGCGGTCGAAGGCTTCGACGCGGCCATCGAGCGCGCCCTGCGCTATCGCGAAGCGGGTGCTGACGCCCTGTTCGTCGAAGCCCCAGGCTCCGCGACACAGCTCGAACAGATCCCCCGTCGCCTCGGAGGTGGCACGCCGCTCATGGCCAACATGGTCGAGGGCGGGAAGACGCCCGTGACGAACGCGCGCGCCTTGGAGGACATGGGGTATGCCCTGGTCATCTTCCCCGGCGGCGCGGTCCGCGCGATGGCTCACGCCGCGGCAGATTTCTACCGAACCCTCCTCGCGGACGGCACGAGCGATGCCTTCCGCAACTGCATGTACGATTTCAACGGACTGAACGACGTGGTCGGGACGCCCGCCATGCTCGCCCTCGGGAAGCACTACGAGGGAGGCGCCTGATGGCTGTGCTCGATCCGGTCACCTTCTCTGTTCTGCTGGGGCGTCTCGAGCAGATTGCCGACGAGATGGATGCAACCCTCTACCGTTCGGCATTCAACCCCATCATCGCCGAAGCGCGTGATGCTTGCCACGGCCTGTATCAGGCGGAGACGGGCGCAACCCTCGTGCAGGGCCAGAAGGGCCTGCCGATCTTCGTCGGCGCCATGGCCTTCGCCGTGAAGGCCGTCATCGATCACGTGACTTCCGGGCGTGGCGTGGAGCAAGGCGACACATTCATCTTCAACGATCCCTATCTCGGCGGCACGCACCTGAACGATTTTCGCCTCGTGCGCCCGCTGATGCGAGAGGGCCGCATCTTCGC
Organism: uncultured Hyphomicrobiaceae bacterium; assembly: GCA_964389095.1. GTDB lineage: Bacteria > Pseudomonadota > Alphaproteobacteria > Rhizobiales > Hyphomicrobiaceae > JABFRJ01. The sequence continues at coordinate 4,464 of CAYMEB010000236.1, read as the reverse complement.
GTGGCTGGCCTCGGTCGGGCACTGGCTCGACATCGGCGGGAACGTCGCCGGCGGCTACAATCCATCGGCCACGGAGTGTCATCAGGAAGGCGTCCTGATCCCGATCGTGAAGCTCATTCGCGGGGGCGTACTGCAGCAGGATGTCGTCGACATCCTGGCGGCCAATACGCGGGTGCCACGTTCCAACTGGGGCGATCTCAATGGTCAGCTCAATGCTCTGGATCTGGGGGAGCGCCGCTTCCATGCCCTGATCGACGAGTACGGCGACGAAGTCGTGCGCGAAGCGTTCACTGCGGCGACCGACCGCGCCGAAGCTGTCATGCGCAAGGAGATCGCGGCGTTGCCCGCGGGCCGCTACAGCTTCGAGGACTATCTCGACAATGACGGCATCGACGATCGCGCCCTCACCATTGCGCTCGATCTCACCATCTCGGATGCCGGCATGACGCTCGACTTCTCGCGGTCCTCACCGCCGTGCAAGGGTCCCGTCAACATCGCCTACTCGACTGCAGTCGCCTGCTGCTATGTGGCGCTCAAGCACGTATTCACGTCCGTCCCGGCCAACGCCGGCTGCCTTCGGCCGATCACCTTCGTGATCCCGCCGACGACCTTCCTGGGAGTGGGACCGCCGAGGCCCGTCGCCGGTTACACCGAAACCATTCTGCGTATGATCGGCGTCGTTTTCGGCGCGTTGGCGAAGGCCGATGCGAAGCTCGCCACCGCTGCCCCCTTCGGCACCATCAATGCGCTCTCCATCGCGGGGCACCGCGCCAATGGCGAGCGATGGGTGATGTTCTCGTTCTTCGGCGGTGGCCTGGGTGGAAATCCCGAGAGCGATGGCCTCAACCACGCAAACAATCCGATCTCGACTGCCACGATTCCTCCGGCGGAAATCCTCGAAGCCTCATACCCGGTCATGTTCACCGAATGGGCCCTGCGCCCCGACAGCGCCGGTGCGGGTTCACATCGCGGCGGCGTAGGCGCGATCTATGAGATCGAGCTTCTCGACGAGCGTGGCGCCGACGTGGCGCTCCTCGGGGAACGTGGTCGCCATGCGCCGTTCGGTGTCGCCGGCGGCGGTCCGGCGGCGCTGAACCGCTTCCGCTTCGATACGGAAAGCGGACAACGCGAACCGCCGATGGTCTCGAAGATCACAGGCGTCAAGATCCGCCAGGGCCAGCGCGTCAGGCTCGAGACCCCAGGGGGCGGCGGCTGGGGCGATCCTCGAGCACGGTCGCGCGCGGAGGTCCTGGCCGATGTCGCCAACGGGTTCGTCAGCCCCGAGGTCGCGCGCGCCGTTTACGGCGTCGAGGTGGCGACATGACGGGCACCGGGAGACCGATCGTCGGGGTCGATGTCGGCGGCACATTCACCGACCTCGCCTGGTTCGACGAGCACGAGCGCCGGTTTCGCGTCGCCAAGGTGCCCTCCAATCGGGGGGACGAAAGTGCGGGATTCATCGAAGGGCTGATGCGCTTCGGCGCCGTCCGCGACCTCGGCGTCATCGTGCACGGAACCACCGTCGGCACCAACGCCTTGCTCGAACGCAAAGGCGCGCGCATCGGCATCATTACCACCAAGGGCTTCCGCGACGTGCTCGAGATGCGCCGCCGCGACCGTCCACGCACCTGGGGCCTCTGGGGGGATTTCGTACCGGTGGCTCCCAGGCACATGCGGATCGAGGTGGCCGAACGAACTCTTGCGGATGGCACCGTCCGCATCCCCGTCGATCCGGCGGATGTCGCCTCGGCTGCCCGCCGCCTTCTGGCCGAGGGCGCGGAAGCGCTCGCCATCGTCTTCATCAATGCCTACGCAAACACTGCCAACGAGCGCGCCGCCCTGGCCGCGGCCCGCGCCGTCTGGCCGAACCCTCACGTCACCTGCTCCGCCGAGATCCTGCCGGAGATCCGTGAGTTCGAGCGGACCTCCACAACCGCCCTCAACGCCTATCTGCAGCCGGTTCTCTCCCGCTATCTGACGAAACTCGAAGATGCACTCCAGGCCGACAGCTTCGACGGCTCTTTCCACATCGTGCAGTCGAACGGCGGCGTGATGAGCGCCGCCATGGCGCGCCGGTTCCCCGTGCGCACGGCATTGTCCGGCCCGGCGGCAGGCGTGATCGCCGCCGGTGCCATCGCGCGGGCGGCCGGAATCGGCGACGTCATCACCGCCGATCTCGGCGGCACCTCGTTCGACGTCTCGCTGATCGCCGCCGGCGCGGCCTCGCTCGCCGCCCAGAGCACGATCGATTTCGGCCTCGTGGTGCGCACACCGATGATCGAGATCACCACCATCGGAGCCGGAGGCGGATCGATCGCGCACGTGGATGCCGGTGGCCTTCTGGCCGTCGGACCAGAGAGCGCGGGTTCCCGCCCTGGCCCTGCCTGCTATGGCGCCGGAAACACGCGTCCCACGCTCACGGACGCCAACGTCCTGCTCGGCCGCATCAATGCCGAACGCCCCATCGGCGGCAAGCTCGCGCGGCTCGATGTCGGCGCAGCCCGCGACGCGATCGACACTCATGTCGGCCGGCCCCTCGGTCTCGCCGCCGAGGCGGCGGCCGAGGCTATCGTACGGGTCGCGAACGCCAAGATGGCCGGCGCCATTCGCCTCGTGTCTGTCGAACGCGGCCACGATCCGGCGCGCTTCACCGCCGTGCCGTTCGGCGGGGGCGGCGCCCTCCACGTCGGAGCGCTGATCCGCGAGGTCGGATTGAAGGCCGCGCTGGTGCCGCTGTATCCCGGCATCACGTCGGCGCTCGGCTGCATCATCGCCGATATCCGGTCCGATCAGGTCGAGACGGTCAACAGCGCACTCGATGGGCTCGACGTCGCAGCCCTGGACGCTCGAATGCTGGCGGCAGGCCGGAAGCTGCGCGAGGTCGTGGCCGCGTCTCGACTCTCCGTGGATCGCATCGAAATCCGCTATGAGCTCGACATGCACTACCTCGGGCAGACCCATACCGTGGCGGTGCCGCTGGCCCTGACGACCGATGGACACACGACAGGCGTCACCGCGGCAGCCGTGAGGCAGGCCTTCGAGACCAGCTATCAGGCTTCGTTCTCGCGCCTGCTGGCGGGGATTCCGATCCGCATCGTCAACCTGCGAACGACGGCCGTCGGTGTGCGCCCACCGTTCGACCTGCGCGCACTGGCGCCCAGCGGCGGTTCGCTCACGGCAGCCGCGCGCGGGAAGCGCCCCGTGTGGTTCGATGGCGGCTGGCACACCGCACGGACCTGGGACAGACTGTCCCTGCCTGCCGGCGCTCGCGTCGAAGGGCCGGCCATCATCGAGCAAGACGACGCCACGACCGTCCTCGACCCCGGCCTCGCCGCAACCGTCGATGATTTCGGCAACCTCTTGGTGACACGCGCATGACCTCGCCGGGGCCACACTCTCTCGCCGACACGGCGCTGCTGATCGTCGATCTGCAGAATGATTTCCTGCATCCCGATGGAGCCTACGCACGGGGAGGACAGTCTTCGAGCGCGATCGCCGCCCTGCCCGCCCGGATCGCGCCGTTGGCCGCGCGGATGCGCAGTCTCGGCGGCCTCGTCATCGCGACCCAGTTCACGCTCGTACCGGGGCGCGCGGGTGAACCGCTCGTCTCGCCGCATCTGCGCCAGCTCAGGCCGTTCCTGAAAAAGGGTGACTTCGCACCCGGCTCATGGGGCAATGCGACCGTCGACGCGCTCCAGCCCGTCGATGTGGCGATCGAGAAGATCGCATACTCGGCCTTCTACATGACGCGGCTGGAATGGGTCCTGCGCAAGCTCGAGATCGCGCGCCTCGTCGTCGGAGGGATCGTCACGAACGGCGGAGTTTCATCGACCGTTCGCGACGCTCACGTGCGCGACATCGAGGCGACGGTGCTCGAAGACGGCTGCGCTGCATTCTCCGACGAGGTGCACAAGACCGCGATTTCCGCTTTGCGGCCCGTCGCGCGCATCGCGACCATCGCCGAGGTTCTGGCCGAACTCCGGCCGGCGGCGTAGCCCCGCCGCACGCACTGGTCTGCGGCGATCGATGCTCCCGCGCGCGTGCCGAGGTGAATGCGCAAGGCCTGCGCCAACGCCGGATGCGAACCCGCCGGGGAAAGTCGAGCTTGCTGGACGATAGTGTCGGACCGGCCTCGAACGCGACGACCACCGAAAACGTGTCAGCGGCGGCGGCCGGCGTACCTGCTCACGAGCAGCCCCGGCGTTCTCGATTGCGAAATCCGGCCCTGCGAGTGATCCGGGTCGGGAATATGCGCACGGCGGAAAAAGGCGAGCGGATGCGACCCAGCGCAGCCCATCGAGCCACCACCTCGACGGTCGCCAGAAGACTGCCTCGTCATTTGACGGACGGAGGCCGCATACCCGGGGTTCGCAGTTTTGTTCGCAGATGGCGCGCCCGAAAGGATTCGAACCTCTGACCCCCAGATTCGTAGTCTGGTGCTCTATCCAGCTGAGCTACGGGCGC
>CAYMEB010000235.1:0-7429 GCA_964389095.1 uncultured Hyphomicrobiaceae bacterium | reverse complement strand
GCGGGCGACGTGGTCGCGACCGCCGGAGTCGAACAACTCTGGCTCACGGAGCTGCGCCTCACCAAGGGCGGCGGCCACAGCCACTAATCCTCTTCCGATCCACTCATGATCGACAAAATTCTGGAATTCTCCCTTCGCCAGCGCGCCTTCGTCGTGCTCGGCGCACTCGCGCTGCTCGGCGCGGGTATCTGGGCCGCCCTGCGGCTGCCCATCGACGCCACCCCTGACATCACCAACGTGCAGGTGCAGATCAACACGGAGGTCAACGGCCTGGCCCCCGAGGAAATCGAAAAGCTCGTCACATTCCCCATCGAAATGGAAATGAGCGGCGTGCCCGGTATGACGGAACTGCGCTCGCTCTCTAAGACGGGCCTTTCGCAGATCACCCTCGTCTTCGGCGAGGACACCGACATCTACCGCGCCCGCCAGCTCGTCAGCGAGCGCATGCAAAACGTAGCCGAGGAGCTGCCGCCCGGCATCACCCCGAAGCTCGCGCCCATCACAACCGGCCTGGGCGAAATCTTCTACTACGTTGTCGATTACAAGGACGATGCTCCGAACAAGCCCGAGACCCGAACCGCACAGCTCATGGAACTGAAGCTCATCCACGACTTTGTCGTTAAACCGGGTCTGCGCACCGTTCCGGGCATCGCCGAGGTCAATGCCTCGGGTGGCTACGAAAAGCAGATTGTCGTCCAGCCCCGTCCGGACGCCTTACTCGCCACCGGCATCACGTTCAGCGACCTCGCCAGCGTCATTGGGGAGAACGTCGAGAACGCGGGCGGCGGTGCCGTGCAGATCGGTGGCGAGCAGATCACCATCCGTGCCGACAGCCGCGTCCAGAGCGCGACAGAAATCTCCCAACTGCCGATCAAGTTCCGTGGCGCCGCCGCGAAACCGCTCCTCGTTCGCGATGTCGCCGACGTGGGGATCGGCAGCAGCCTCCGCACCGGCTCCGCCACCTACAACGGCAAGGAGGCCGTGCTTGGCGCTGCGCTTATGCTGGCAGGGGAGAACTCCCGCATCATTGCCAAGCGCGTGGCGGAAAAGCTCGTGGAAATTGCCCCCAAGCTGCCGCCCGGGGTGGCCATCACCACCGTCTATGACCGCACGGACTTGGTGGACCGGACCATCGCCACGGTCGAAAAGAACCTTTTCGAAGGCGCTATTCTCGTGGTTGTCGTCCTGCTCGGGCTCCTGGGCAACTGGAGGGCGGCCCTGATCGTCGCCTTGGCCATCCCGCTTTCGTTTCTCTTTGCCATCACCGGCATGGTGCGTTTCGGCGTCTCCGGCAACCTGATGAGTCTCGGCGCAGTGGACTTCGGTCTCATCATCGATGGTGCCGTCGTGATGGTCGAGAACATCGTCCGCCGGCTCGGAGTGCGTCAGCATGAGTTGCATCGCACCCTCACCCTCGAAGAGCGCATGCACACCGTGCTCGCCGCCGCCAAGGAGGTTGGACGCCCGACCTTCTTCGGCGTCTTCATCATCACCATCGTCTATGTGCCCATCCTCTCCCTCACCGGTATTGAGGGAAAGATGTTCAAGCCGATGGCCCTCACAGTCATCTTTGCCCTGATCGGCGCGCTCATTCTCGCGCTGACTCTCATGCCCGTGCTCTGCTCGTATTTCCTGCGGGGAAAGATCACGGAGGAAGACAACTTCCTCGTCCGCGCCGCGAAAACAGTCTATCGCCCGACTCTCGATGTGGCGCTTCGCCTTCGCTGGCTCTTTGTCGGCGTGGCCGTCGCCCTCTTTGTCGGTGCCGTTGTTCTCTTCACCCGGCTCGGGGCGGAGTTTGTGCCGCAGCTCGACGAAGGCTCCTACGCGGCCCACATGATCCGCACGACCAGCATCGGCCTCGATGCGGCCATCGCAATGCAGGAGCGGTCGGAAAGGATTCTGAAGGAACGATTCCCCGAGGTCACTTACACGTTCTCCCGCATCGGCACCTCGGAAGTCGCGACCGATCCGATGGGCGTCAACGTCGCGGACACCTATATCTTCTACAAGCCGTTCGACCAGTGGCCGAAGGATGAACACGGCCACACGCCGACCAAGGACGAGGTTGCCACCCGCATGGCGGCGGAACTCGCCGCCCAACTCCCGGCCGAGTCCCACCTTTTCTCCCAGCCCATCGAGATGCGCTTCAACGAGATTCTCGAAGGCACCCGTGCCGACATCGCCGTGAAGGTCTTCGGCGACGACTACGCGGAGATTGAGCGCATCGCCTCCGAGGCTCGTGAGATCCTCGAGCAGGTGCCGGGCGCGGCGGACGTGGAGTTCGACGCCCTCGGCAAGGCCCCGATGCTGGAAATCAAGCTCAAGCGCGACGCCATGACGCGCTACAACGTCCACGCCAGCGAGGTGAACGCCACCGTGGCCACCGCCCTCGCCGGCACGGAGACCGGCGTGATCGTGGACGGCAACCGCCGTTATCCGATCGTGGTCCGTCTCCCGGAGAACCTCCGCGCCGCTTTCGATGAACTCAAGCACCTGCCGCTGCGCTCCTCGCATGAGGAGGGTGTCATCACCCTTGGCCAGGTCGCCGATTTCGTTATCTCCGAGAAGGTCAATACCATTGCCCGCGAGTTCGGCCAGCGCCGCGCTGCGATCATGGTGAATCTCCGCGGTCGGGACGTGGAGAGCTTCGTCCTCGAAGCCCGAGCCAAGGTCAACGAATCGATCAAGCTGCCTCCCGGCTACTCCATCGAGTTCGGTGGGCAGTTCAAAAACCTCCAGGAAGCCCGCGCCCGCCTCGCGGTCATCGTCCCGGTGGCGCTTGCCGTCATCTTCCTCTTGATCTTTCTGGCGTTCGGCAGTCTGCGCCAGGCCCTGCTCGTCTTTTCGGGCATCCCGCTCGCCGTCACCGGCGGCGTCTTCGCCCTCTGGCTGCGCGACCTGCCGTTCTCGATCTCCGCAGGCATCGGGTTCATCGCCCTTTCCGGTGTGGCCGTGCTCAACGGCGTCATGCTCGTGAGTTACTTCAACCAGCTCCGCGAACTCGGCCGCACGGTCCGGGAAGCGACTATTGAAGGCTCGCTTACCCGTCTGCGGCCTGTGCTCATGACGGCCCTCGTCGCCTCCCTCGGCTTCCTCCCGATGGCGCTCGCCCACGGTGCTGGCGCCGAAGTCCAGCGTCCACTGGCGACCGTCGTCATTGGCGGCATCGTCAGCGCGACCTTTCTCACTCTCGTGCTGCTGCCCGCGTTATACGACAGGTTCGAGCGGGACGCTAATGCCGGCTCGCCGGAACAGCCCTCAACCCCAACTGAAGGAAATGTATGAAAGCCAACCTATTGTTATTGAGTCTCGCCGCCACAGTCTTGGCTGGCTGCGCCACGCCCTTTCGGGCTCCGCCCGATGTGGCTCATATCAAACTTGATCGTGCCGACTCTCCGGTCGTCGTGGTCGAGAAAATCTGGCTGGAGCGGAAAAAAGGACCGCTCGTCGTCAAGGGCTACATCGTCAAGCGGCTGGAAGCCGAAGACACGACCAAAACCCATCTGGATGTGACGCTCTACGATGCCGCCGGCTCTGTGCTGCGCAGCAGCGTGGAGCATTTTGACCCGCGTCAGATCCCCCATCGCTACCGGCGACCCGACTACGCCAGCTACAGCGTGCCGCTCGATCCGCTCCCCAGCGGCACCGTGCGCATCGAAGTCCGTGCCCACGAAGGCAACCACTCCTGAACCTCAACCGACATTGTTCCCATGAAAAACATCCGCAACCTCATCCTCACCTCATTCGCGCTGCTGGCCACGGCCGTAGCCTTCGCCGCCAAGCCGATCCCCGGTCCCAAGGGCGGCAAAATTGTCACCACGGAGGCTCCCCATGTGGAGTTCTTCGTGGAGAAAGACCGCACGGTCACTGTGTCTTTTTACGACAAGGACCTCAAGCCCGTGGCCCCGTCCGGCCAGGTGGTCTCGGCTGTCGCCGAAGCCAAGACCGGCAAGGTGAATCTCGCCCTCGCGGCCAGGGACGGCGCGCTGGTTTCGTCCTCTCCGCTGCCGGAAGGGGAAGGCTACCGGATCGTGGTTCAGGTGCGCGAATCTGCCCAAGCCAGGCCCAAGAACTATCGTCTCGAATATCACGATGAAGTTTGTGGCGAGTGCAAGCGGGCCGAATACGCCTGCATCTGTGAGGAACACGGTGAAGAGGCGGGGGAGCACAAACACTGAGGCCAACACGATGCCGTCCCCTGCCTGAAAACCGAACACCATGAGTGAAGACGAGCATAGCCACGAATCGTGTTGCGAACACTCGCACGACAACCGATTCGAGAGTCTGAGCTTGCTCGTGTCGGGCGTGCTCGTGGGAGCCGCCCTTCTTGCCAGCCAATGGGAGGCTGACGGTCGCACGATCACCGCCCTCCTTGCGGGCGCTGGTATGCTGGCCGGCGGCTGGTTCCTGTTGCCCAAGGCGTGGCGGGCCGTCCGCCGATTACGTCCTGACATCAATCTGTTGGTCGTCATCGCCGCCATCGGGGCGTCGGTGATCGGCGAGTGGGTCGAGGCTTCGGCCGTGGTGTTTCTCTTCGGTGTGGCTGAGTGGCTTGAGGGTTGGGCGGACCGGAGAGCACGGCGTGCCACCGAAGCCTTGCTGGAACTGGCACCGAAGGTTGCCCTCGTAATGCGTGAGGGCAAATTCGTGGAGGTGCCGGTCGATCAGGTGTCCATCGGTGACACGGTCGCCACCAAATCGGGCATGAGCATCCCGCTCGATGGCGTGGTGCTGAGCGGTGTATCTGCGGTCAATCAAGCACCGATCACGGGCGAGTCGGTCCCGGTGGACAAAACCCCCGGCGACCCGGTGTTTGCCGGCACGATCAACGGAGAAGGCTCGCTGGAAATCAAAGTGACCAAGACGACCGGCGACACAACGCTGGCCCGGATCATCCGATTGGTCGCGGAAGCGCAGGAGCAGAAGGCACCCACGCAACGCTTCGTGGATGTGTTCGCCCGCTACTACACGCCCGCCGTTACCGGCGTGGCGCTGCTGGTGTTCCTCGTGCCGCCTCTGTTGCTGGGAGGCGACTGGAACACTTGGCTCTATCGCGCCTGTGTGCTGCTCATCATCGCCTGTCCGTGCGCCTTGGTGATCTCCACGCCGGTCAGCATTGTCGCCGGTCTGACGGCACTTGCGCGGCGCGGTGTCTTGGTCAAAGGCGGCGCGCATCTCGAAACCATCGGTCGCCTCAAGGGATTGGCCGTGGACAAGACCGGAACCATCACGGAAGGAAAACCGCAGGTGCTCGGCGTTGAGTTGCTGGGTTCGGCGACCATGTCGCAGGTGCTGGGAGTTGCGGCGGCCATTGACGAACACTCCGCCCATCCCTTGGCCAAGGCCGTGGTCGCGCACGCACAAGAGCAAAAGATTTCCTACGACCGGGCTTCAAATTATCAGGCCCGCAGCGGACGCGGAGCCGAAGGCATGATCGCTGGTCACGCCTACTTCGTCGGCAATCACCGCTTCGCCCACGAACTCGGAGTATGCTCGGAGAGTGTCGAAACCCGGTTGGCGACAATCGAGGCCCGGGGGCAGTCTGTCGTGGTGGTCGGCCATCGCCCGCACGACGGATGCAACGGCGAGGTTCTGGGCATCATCGCCATCGGTGACACACTGAGGCCCAACGCCAAGGCCGCGATAGCGGCGCTGCACGCGGCCGGTGTCGAGCAAGTGGTGATGCTGAGTGGCGACAACCAGCGCACCGCGGATTTCATCGCGCGTCAGGTTGGTATCGACGAAGCCCGAGGCGACCTGCTGCCGGACGACAAGGTCGAGGCCGTGAAGGCCCTGCGCGCAAAGCATGGCGTGGTCGGCATGGTGGGCGACGGCGTGAATGACGCTCCTGCGATGGCCACAGCCAGCATAGGCATTGCGATGGGCGCGGCCGGCACGGACGCCGCCATCGAAACCGCCGACATCGCCCTCATGCAGGACGAACTCGGTAAGATCGCGGAAACCATCCGCCTCGGCCGCCGCACGCTCGGCATCATCCATTTCAACATCAGCTTCGCCCTCGGCCTCAAGGCCCTGTTTCTCCTGCTTACCCTGATGGGGCACGCCAGCCTGTGGCTGGCCATCATGGCGGATACCGGCGCCACCCTGCTTGTCGTTGCTAATGCCCTGCGCCTGCTTGCCGCACCCAAGTCTGTTACCCAATGACATGCCGTGCAGGCGAAACGACCATTGAGGAAGGCAGACAAGCCCTCGCGCAGAGTGCAGTGGGAGCCCGAGGTCGTGCCGTGGGGAATCGGACTTGGATTGCTGCTCGGCTTTGCTGCTGAAATTTACTGGCACGGAAACATGCTGTGGATGACCGGGGGCGGTATAGGCGGTGGTCTGCTGGGGGCGGTCTGCGACACCGCGTTGTTCATCTACCGTCACATTCGTCGCAAACACCAGACGAACAAGGGTCTTCACCCGTGAGGAAAACGCGGTCAGTCTCGCGTGTGACCGGATGACTGCTCCCGCATCAACCAATACCACCGCGCCCGTTGTGCCGGACCGACTGAATCGGTTCAGGTATGCGCTCTACGCACCGATCTACGACCGGCTGGCGGGCCTCTTCGCCGGACAGCGTCGCGCTGCCATTTCCGCCCTTCGTCTGCGTCCCGGGCAAAGGGTTTTGTTGGTCGGCTGTGGCACGGGCCTGGATTTGGAGTTCATTCCCAGCGGGGTGTTCGTGTCGGGTCTCGACCTAACGCCCGGCATGGTGGACCGGGCGGTGGCTCGCGCACGTCGTCACGGACTCGAAGGTTCTTTTCTGGTCGGAGATGCACGTTCGCTGCCATTTCCGGATGGCTGTTTCGACGTGGTGCTCCTGCACCTCATTCTCGCGGTTGCACCGGAGCCTGAGCGCATTGTCGGCGAGGTTGACCGGGTGCTCGTTCCCGGAGGCACAGTGTCGATTTTCGACAAATTTCTGCCGGCCGGTCAAACTCCCGGCTTGGCCCGTCGGCTGGCCAATCGGATCGCGGCCCTGGCGTTCTCCGAGCTGAATCGGACGGTCGAGCCGCTCGTCTCTGTGGCTGGCTGGACAGTGCGCTTGGACGAACCGGCGGGATTCCGCGGCTCCTACCGACGCATCATCGCCATCAAACCGGCGCCGGTCTCCAGGTAACGCGTCAACGGACGTGCGCCTTGAGCCGTGTGCTCAGAACTTTGATGTCGATCTCCGCGCTGACGACGGTGGCGCGGGCTTTGGCGAGGCGCACCTCGGCTTTCATCAGCTCGCGTTTGAGCGTGTCGAGTTCGTCGGTCGTGGTGCGGGGGTTGCGTGCGGTAGCGGGTGATTCGGAGGTGCCGTTGTTCATGGTGAATTTCTTTGGATTATGAATGCGCCGGTCAGCGGAGTGCTGACCGGCGCCGCTGATTGAAGCGGCTCGCGTGCACCTGGCACGCGAGCGCGCCTACCGGAAACGGG
>CAYMEB010000234.1:0-7484 GCA_964389095.1 uncultured Hyphomicrobiaceae bacterium | reverse complement strand
ACGATATGCCGCCTTCACCGATTCACGCCGTCACCAACTTCCGCGCATAGCTCAGGTCAAAGCCGGGGGATGCGGTCGGCGTCCCGCCTCCTGACCCAGGCCCGAGGGCTGGAGGAGGGTCGATCCGCCTCGGGTCGGATGGCCGTCCGACCCCAAAAGTGGGCTGGTCAGGGCTTCGGATTGCCGGTATAACGCGTGCCGATCAAAATATACGGGGTCCGATCGCGTCCCCGTGACCGCCCTGGCGGCGCTGCACGGGTTCGTGGGGCATCCCTCGGTGCGTTCGACATCTTAACGAATTGCGCGCGCCTTGGCCTCGGTCGGTGCGTTGCCGGCAGAGGAGCAGACGACATGGCCGTACCCAAGAAAAAGGTTTCGCCGATGAAGCGCGGTTTCCGGCGCTCGGCCGATGCCCTGAAGGCCCCCACCTACGTGGAGGACAAGGAGTCCGGCGAGCGTCGGCGTCCCCACCACATCGATCTGAAATCGGGCAAGTACCGCGGCCGTCAGGTGTTGCCGCCGAAGGCCGGCGCCTGATCCGAGGGCGCGAAACTGTTAGCGCGCCGGATCGTGCGAGCGTCATATCGGCGCTCTAGTTTCCGGCTAGCACGTCTGGCGTCTACTTGCCCATCCCAGGGAGCACCGCGATGAGCCTGCGAGCCATACCGCTGATCGCAATACCGTTCATTCTCTACAACATCGTCGTCGTGCTCGCCGGCGGCGATCACATGGCGACGTTGCGCAAGGAATGGCTGCCGATCCCCTTGATGACGGGGACGCTGAAGCTCTCGACCGGCGATATCATCATTCTGGTGACCATGATCTGTCTCTTCATCGAGCTGATCAAGTCGACCTTCACGAGCACGGTTGCCATGGTCGATCACGGCTTGTCGATGCTGATCTTCATCGCCTGCCTCGTCGAGTTCCTGATCGCGCGACCGGCCAATTCGGCGGTGTTTTTCTTCATCACGATCGCCTGCCTGATCGACGTCGTAGCGGGCTTCATGATCGGGATGCGGACAGCCCGGCGCGACCTCAATATCGGCACCGACTGAGCGTCCTCTCCGGAAGGACGGTTTGGATCTTGCGCGAGGCCGGACCCTGCAAGGGTTCGGCCTTAAGCGTTCTTAGACATCTTGTTAGGGATTTGATCGTACTTTTCTTCCGCCTCGGAGTTGGGCCGAGGCTGGGGCGGCTCGTGCGAAGGGCCGATTTTTTTGGATGTTCGCGCCGTGAGCTATGCGTTGGATCGTGGCCCGTCGGTTGCCGCACGTACGGAGGGCGAGGCGCTGTCGTCCCAGTCGGCGGAACCGCGGGAGGTTCCCATCGAGAGCGACACCCTGGATCTCGTGGGAATCCTGTCGGCTGTCCGCGAGACCGCCTATCTGTGGGAACTCGAGAGCGATGCCATCCAGTGGGAGAGCAACGCCACCCACGTTCTGGGTGTGCCGGACCCCGCGCAGGTCGCCACCGGTCACGGCTTCGAATTCCTGATCGCCCCGGAACATGCCGGCCGGCGTCATTCGGCCATCGCGGGCGCCCAGTCCGATGTGTCCAGCGTCGGCACGCCATATCGGCTTCGCTACAAGTTCATGCCGGGCGGTCGCCGCAGCGACAAGGTGCTTTGGATCGAGGATCACGGCCGCTGGTGGCCCGGCCCCGATGGACGCCCGCTGCGCGCCCGCGGCGTCTTGCGCGTCAATCCAGATGCCTCGGGCGAGGCGCAAGCCGCGCTCTATCATTCCGACCATGACGAGCTGACGGGTCAGCTCAATCGACTGAGGCTGACCGAGGCTCTTCGCACGCTGACGGACCGCGCCGAGCGCAACCGCCAGACCTGCGCATTCCTGATGGTGGCGATCACCAATCTGTCGATGATCAACGATACGTTCGGCTTCGACACCGGCGACGAAGTGATCGCTGCGGTCGCGCGCACGGTGAAGTCGCGGTTGCGCGGCGGCGATACGATGGGCCGCTACTCCTCCAACAAGTTCGGCATCGTGCTGAATGATTGCGGTCCCGGTGCGATGCGGATCGCCGCGGACCGTTTCATTCGCGCTGTACGCGAACTCTCGATCGTGACCTCGCGCTGCTCCGTCGTCGCCAACGTATCGATCGGTGGCGTCTTGATCCCGGATCAGGCCGCGACCGTCCAAGACGCGATCTCTAACGCGCTCCAGGCGCTCGATGCCGCCAAGCAGAAGCGCTTCGATTGTTTCATCGCCTATGAGCCGCGGCCGAACCAGGAAAGCGTTCGCCGCCGGAACATGGCGATCTCGGACGACGTGGCCAGCGCCCTCGAAGACGGGCGCATGCGTCTGGCGCTGCAACCCATCGTGAACATCGTCAGCGGCGAGACGAAGCATTACGAGTGCCTGCTGCGCATGGCCATGCCGGATGGACAGCTCGCGTCGGCGGGCGAGTTCATCAAGGTCGCCGAACAGCTGGGCATGGCCCGCCTGATCGACCGGCGGACACTGGAGTTGACCGTCGCGCTGCTCAAGCGACACCCGCGGCTGTCTCTTGCACTCAACGTTTCCGGATTGACCCCCAACGACCACGAATGGCTGGTTGCCCTGCACAAGCTGACCGGCGGCAAGAAGGCGCTGACCAACCGGCTGACGATCGAGATCACCGAGACCGCGGCGATCAACGACATCGACCAGACGATCGCTTTCGTGGACGCGCTGAAGGAACTCGGATGCAAGGTGGCCATCGACGACTTCGGCGCCGGCTACACGAGCTTCCGGAACCTCAAGCTGCTCGATGTCGACATGGTCAAGATCGACGGAGCTTTCATCAAGAACCTGGCGAGCGCCGGAACGGACCTCGTATTCATCAGAGCCTTGCGCGATCTGGCGCAGACCTTCGGCATGGAAACCGTCGCGGAGTGGGTGCAGGACGCTGCGACCGTTGAACTCCTGCGGGAAGCAGGCATCACCTACATGCAGGGCTACTTCTGCGGCGAACCGTTCGCAGCAGAGAACTACGCCGATCCCGTAAGCGAGCCGGCTGCGCAAGCGCAGAACTAGCGCTGGGACCGAGCCGCCGTGTCGCGCGCGCCAGCACGCCTCGTGCTGTCCAGCGGCGGCCGTGTGCTCGAACGCGGGCCCGTCAGACCAGCGCCTTGGTCTGTATGTTCCTGAACGTCGTCTTGATGCGGCGGACTGTGCCGGTACGGGCGCGCATGACCACCGTCTCGGTCTCCGCTTCGCCGCTTCGGAAGTGCACGCCGTCCAGGAGCGATCCGTCGGTCACGCCCGTCGCGGAGAAGATGACGTCGCCCGACGCCATTTCCTGCATCGTGTACTTGCGGCGGATATTCTTGATGCCCATCGCAAGCGCGCGCTCTTCCTCCTCTTTCTTGAGTGGCATGAGCCGGCCCTGCATCTGGCCGCCGATGCAGCGTAGCGCTGCGGCAGCGAGAACGCCTTCCGGTGCGCCGCCCGAACCCATGTACATGTCGATGCCGGTCTGCGCCGGATCGGTGCACCAGATCACGCCGGCGATGTCGCCGTCGCGGATGAGACGAACCGAAGCGCCGGCATCACGCACGGCTTTGAGCAGCTTCTCGTGTCGCGGGCGGCCCAGCATGCAGACGGTAATCTGATCCACGGCCACACCCTTGGCTGCGGCAAGCCTGCGGATGTTGTCCCCGGGCGAGGCATCGAGGTCGATGATGCCGTCGGGATAGCCGGGCCCGATGGCAATCTTGTCCATGTACATGTCGGGCGCATTGAGCAGGCCGCCGCGCTCGGCGATCGCGATGACAGCGAGAGCGTTGGGTTCCGCCTCGGCGCAGATCGTGGTGCCTTCCAGCGGGTCGACGGCGATATCGACCTCCGGGCCCGAGCCGGTTCCGAGCTCTTCACCGATGTAGAGCATCGGTGCTTCGTCCATCTCGCCTTCGCCGATGACCACGCGACCACGGATGTTGACCTTGGCAAGTTCGTCGCGCATCGCCTTGACCGCGGCAGCGTCGGCCGAGTTCTTGTCGCCACGGCCGCGCCAACGCGCAGACGCGATCGCGGCGGCCTCCGTAACGCGGGCGATTTCGATCGAGAGCGCGCGATCCAGGCCCGTGTGCTTCATCGATTGGCTCATGTCGTTCCTCCCAAGGCCGAGCGCGGCAGGCCGCGTCACAGCGCTTCGATACGGATCATCTGCGGCTTGTCCGCGACCTTTCCATCCGTCTCTATGGCATCGAGAGCTTTGCGGATGGCTTCTTCCGTGGTCGCGTGGGTGATGATGACGACGCGGGCCTGGGCGCCGACCGTCGTCCTCGGGCTTTTCTGGACGATGCTCTCCAATGACACGTCGCGCTCGGCCATTCGCCGCGTGATGGAGGCCATGACGCCTGGGCGATCGAACGCGTTCAGGCGGACATAGTAGGCGCCCTGATGCTGGCCGAGGCGGGCCCGCTTGAAAGGCTTCTGTTTGGACGAGGGCACGCCGAAGGGCGGCAGGACGAAGCCTGACGCGATGTCGGCGAGGTCGCTGGCGACCGAGGAGGCGGTGGGCTTGGCGCCAGCCCCTGGGCCGACCAGGAGGAGATTTCCGGCGAAGTCGGCGTCCACGGCAACTGCGTTGGTCACGCCCGCGACCTCCGCGATCGCCGTGTCTTTGGGCAGCATGGCGGGATGGACGCGCTGCTCGATGCCGGTATCGGTCTGCATGGCGACGCCGAGCAGCTTGATGCGGTAGCCCAGTTCGTCGGCGGCTTCGATATCGGCGTCCGTGATGGACTGGATCCCCTCGATGTGGATCTGGTCGAATGCCACCTTCGTTCCGAATGCGAGCGCCGTCAGAAGCGAGAGCTTGTGGGCGGTGTCGAAGCCGCCGATGTCGAAGGTCGGGTCCGCTTCCGCGTAGCCTTTCGCCTGGGCCTCCTTCAGAACATCCGCGAACGGCCGGCGCTCTTCCTGCATCTTCGTCAGGATGTAATTGCAGGTGCCGTTGAGAATGCCGTAGACGCGGCGGACCTGGTTTCCGCTCAAGGACTCCCGAAGCATCTTGATGGCAGGAATGCCACCCGCGACAGCCGCCTCGAAATTGAGGGCGATGCTGTTCTTCTCCGCGATCCGGCAAAGTTCGTTGCCATGCTTTGCGAGCAGGGCCTTGTTTGCGGTGACGACGTGCTTCTTGGCCGCAAGCGCGGTTTCCACCGCCTTCTTGGCGACCCCGTCCTCTCCGCCGATCAGTTCCACGAAGCAGTCGATGCCCGGATCGGCGGCGAGTTTCACCGGGTCGTCCACCCAGCGGAAGCCTGCGAGCTGAATGCCGCGATCCTTGGTGCGGTTGCGCGCGCTGACCGCCACCACCTTGATCGGCCGGCCGGCCTGATCGCTCAGCCGCGAGCCGTGCGTTTCCAGCAGGTGCAGTAGCCCGCCGCCGACTGTCCCGAGGCCGGCAATACCGAGTTTGAGCGGTTCATTCATGAACAGGTCGAGTTTCACAGGGGTCTGAGGCTCACATCCGGCGTTGGGCCGCAGCCCGAGCGAAATTCTGTCAGCGCGAGCAGATAACTGGATTTGCCCTGCCCCGCAAACCGTCTTCTGCGCGCGACAGTCTGCGGGTTCTATGAACGTTCACGTCCGAGCGCGCCAGTCCCCGGTCGGCGTCCGCCCTCATGGCGTCAACGGTTGAACGCCGCGAGCACCGCATCCGGGATCTGGCGCGAGGCGATGCCGCTGGGGCGGGAGGCATCTGGGCCGGCCCAGACCCTGGTCTCGAAGCCTTCCACCGCAAGTTTGCCCTCCTTCATGAGGCGGTGCTCGACATCGAAGCTGGAGCGCCGGAAAGCCAGGACGCGGCTTTCGATCACGACATCGTCGCCGTAGTAGGAGGGAATGAAGTAGCGTGCCCTGGTCTCCACCAGCGGGATGCCGATGATGCCGAACCTCTTGACCCACTTGATCTTCGGCTCGCCCAGCGCCGCCCGGAACAGTTCCTGAGTCGAGGCGTCGAACATTTCGTAATAGCGGGGAAAGAACACGATCTGCGCGGGGTCGCAGTCTCCCCACGCGATCCGGACCGGGCGGGAATGAACGAACGACGGGCGTTGAACTTCGGACATGCGCAGCCTTGCTTCGGTTGGGTGGTGGCCGAGACCTTGGACCGCCGCGATGCACACTGCAATGTGCCGAAATGGACGGACGGCTCGGCCGTCGTGAATTGCCGCCGCTCGCGCCGGGGACGTACGGGCGGAACGACGCGGCACTCCGCCCAGGCCATCGCGCACGCCGGAGAACGGCCCGATCAGGGTTTTCTCCGTCGAGGTGGCCGAAGATCCTTCTCGCCTTCGCCCAGATGCGCGCGCGCCTCCTCGGCGCTGACGTAGATGTGGGGAGCCAGCCCTCGCCCTGCGAGCGAATCGCCGAGCTTCATCCTGAGGAAGCCGGACGTCGTGTAGCGTGTGACGTCCAGGTAGTGGCGGCGGACGATGCCGTCGACCATGCGGGTGTAATCGTCGATGAGATCGGTCGAGATAGCGAACCCGTCGTAATTCACGACCGCATAGACCTTGTGACCGATCGGGGCCAGCGCACGCTCGAACTCCACACGGATCGCCTCGATGTCGGCAGTGCTGCGGATCGACAGGTGCTCGAAATTGACGAAGAAGATGTTCTGGCCGGCATCGTAGCTGAAGCGTTGCTCGAGCGGCACGCCGAGCATGCGCGCGCGCAGGCCCATCAGCTCGGGTGAGAAGATCGCTGCATCCATCAGTTTGGGTGCGTGCACGATCGGGCGGAATGCCATCCGCGCGACGACGTCACGCTTGATGTCGATGCCAGGAGCGACTTCGACGAGTTCCAGGCCATCGGAGGTCAGGCGGAACACGGCGCGTTCCGTCACATAAAGTACAGGTTGGCCTCGCGAGATCGCATAAGCGCCGGCGAATGTGCGGTGCTCGACCTGATCGACGAACTTGATGGCGCCGTCGTCGCGGGTCAGTGCGATCTTGCCGTCCAGGATCGACAGTTCGAGTTGTCCGGCGGTGAAGGTGCCGACGAACACCACGGACTTGGCGTTCTGGGAAATGTTGATGAAGCCGCCGGCACCTGCGAGTCGCGAGCCGAAGCGCGAGACGTTCAGGTTACCGCTCTTGTCGGCCTGCGCAAGCCCGAGAAAAGCGAGGTCCAGCCCGCCTCCGTCGTAGAAATGGAACTGCCACGGGTCCTTTCTTTTCTCTTGTTTTTCAATAACTTAGAGCGCACAAAAACGCAAAATAGACCTGCGCAAAACCTGTACACGCATGAAAAGCACTGGAAAACCTAGGCAAAACCTAGACACCGTTCATCAGTCTCAGCCTAGACTTCCTATCACAATCAAGCGGTGATCTGCAGGCGCTCGATAGATGGATGATCCAATCCGCAAACACGACGGCAAGGTGCTGCTTTTCCGTCGTAACGGCATCTACCAAGCCCGCATGTCAACGCCGGAGTGATTTTGCAGCGGCGGGCCGGAGAGATTTTGCATCACGG
>CAYMEB010000233.1:0-7525 GCA_964389095.1 uncultured Hyphomicrobiaceae bacterium | reverse complement strand
TCATCCTGCTCGACTTCGGGCCGTGCTACGAGCCGCCAGCCGCGCTGGCTGCCCCGACTCCCCTGCTGGCTGACGAGCCTGCGCAGAAGGCGGGGACGGCGAAGAAGGAGTGAGGTGGGCTAAATGGCGATCAACGCACAACTTTGCAGCGGCTGCGGGTTCGGATCGAAGGCAACGTCATGCGTGAAGTGCGGCGGATCATTCGCCAAGACACCCGCCCGGCTCTGCAGTAGTTGCGGGTTCGGCTCAAAGGCCACGTGCTGCGTGAAGTGCGGCACGAGCTTTGCCCGAACTCAAGCGCATCTCTGTAGTGGCTGCGGCTTCGGATCCAAGGCGACGTCGTGCGTAAAGTGCGGGCGCTCAGCCTAGTTCGACGACTCCGTCGGCCAATCCCGGCACATCGTCTCGGCCTGAAGCAGTACGGTCTGCACAGCCGCATCCTGCAGGTCGGGCGGGAAGCCGTGCCGGTTCAGGATGCGCTTGACCGCCACCTTGATCTTGGCCTGCGCCGACTCCCGGAGCGTCCAGTCGACCGACGTGTTGCTGCGCATGGCCGTCACCAACTCGGACGCGATGCGTTTCAGCTTTGGATCACCCATCGCACGCACTGCACTCTCGTTGTCGGCCAGCGCGTCGTAGAAGGCTGACTCGTAGGCGTTCAGGTTCAGGCGATCCCCCCGCTCCTTCGCAGCACGCACCGACCTGGCAACATTCATCAACTCGTCGATCACCTGCTGCGAGGTGATGGCTCGATTGTGGTAGGCGTTCAGGGTCTTCTTCAGCATCTCGCTGAACTGGCGACTCTTCACCACATTCCTGCCGAGGCTGGTCTTGATCTCGCCCGCAAGCAACTTGGCCAGCACCTCAGCGGCAAGATTCTTCTGCTTCATGCCCTGGACTTCCTTCAGGAAGTCCTCGGAAAGGATCGACAGTTCCGGCCGCTTCAGGCCCGCAGCCGCGAACACGTCGATCACTTCTCCGTGGGTGGTGATCGCGCTCGACACCAACTGCTGTATTGCAGCATCGAGGTCGACGTCGTCCCGCTCGGAAGCGCTGGTCTTTCGGATGACGGTTCTTACAGCCTGATGAAATGCAACCTCATCACGCAAGGCTTCTGCCTGCGGCAATGTTGCACAAAGTGCAAATGCTCGAGACATCTCAGTGACGCATTGCACCATCCGACTTGCACCATCCTCCTGCAACCGCAAGAAATCCACCGCATCACGCACAAGCGACAGCTGCTCCGCGCCAGCCAATCTGAACCACGCCGACCACTCGAACCCATGCAGGATTCCGCGAGCCACCTCGCACTTCTCCTGTAGCACCCGCGCCGCCTCGGTGGCAGCGTCGACCGCATTGCCCCGCCCACCACTCTCGGTGTAGGTGGCCAGCGCCTGCTTCAACTGGTCGGCCAGCCCCAGGTAGTCCACCATGCGCCCGCCCGGCTTGTCCTTGAACACGCGGTTCACGCGGGCGATCGCCTGCATCAGCCCATGGCCCCGCATGGGCTTGTCCACGTAGATGGTGTGCAGGCAGGGCGCATCGAAACCCGTCAGCCACATGTCACGGACGATGACGATCGAGAACGGATCGTCAGGGTTCTTGAAACGCAGAGCCAGCTCACCGCGCCTCGACTTGTTGCGGATGTGGGACTGCCACTCCGCTCGGTCTGAGGCCGAGCCAGTCATGATGATCTTCGCCACGCAGCGCTTGCTCGCCTCGGCGCGTTCGTCGTCACCGGGAGCACTGGCCCACTCCGGCCGCAGTTGAAGGATTGCCTCGAGAAGGTCGATGCAGATGCGCCGGCTCATGCACACCACCATCACCTTGCCCTTCAGCACCGATTGCTGCTGCTCGAAGTGGGCCACGAAGTCCTTCGCGATCAGCTTGATCCGCTTCGGGTCGCCCACCAGTGCCTCAAGCGCCGCCCAGCGGGTCTTCAGTTTCTGCCGGGTCTCCTCCTCCTCGCCCTCGGTGATCTCGTCGAAGGCCTCGTCAACCTTCGGAAGCTCGCTCTCGAGCAGGCTGAGCTTGGCGATGCGGCTTTCATAGTAGATCGGCACCGTGGCGCCGTCTTGGACGGCCTGCTGGATGTCGTAGACCGAGATGTAATCACCGAACACTGCCCGGGTGTTGGCATCGGTCTTCTCGATCGGCGTGCCGGTGAACCCGATGAATGACGCGTGCGGCAGCGCGTCGCGCAGATTGCGGGCCAGTCCATCGATCAGGTCGTACTGACTGCGATGAGCCTCGTCAGCGATCACCACGATGTTGCGGCGCTCCGACAGACAGGGCATGCGATCGCCCTTCTCGTCCGGCATGAACTTCTGGATGGTGGTGAACACCACGCCACCGCTGGCCACCCGCAGCAAGTCGCGCAACTGCGCACGATCCTCCGCCTGCCGCGGCGTCTGACCCAGCACATCGAAGCACCGGTTGAACTGCCCGTAGAGCTGGTCGTCCAGATCGTTGCGATCGGTCAGCACCACGATGGTCGGGTTCTCCATGGCGGCATGACGCGCGATGCGTCCAGCGTAGAAGAGCATGGAGAAGCTCTTGCCGGAGCCCTGCGTGTGCCAGACAACGCCCACCCGACGGTCGCCCTTGCTGCCGCTTGCCCGGACGGTCTGGCCCACCGCCTCTTCCACGGCGTGGAACTGGTGATAGCCCGCGGCGATCTTCGAGACGCGGCCCTTGGCATCCACCTCGAACGTGATGAAGTCGCGGATCAGGGCCAGCAGGTGTTGCCGGTTGAACATGTCCAGCACCAGTGCATGCAGTTCAAGATTGCTCGCCTTCACCTCTTCAGGTGCTCGCCAGATCTTGAACCACTCCCAGTTCGCCGTGAGCGACCCGGCCCTGGCTCCGATGCCATCCGATGCCACCAGAAACTCGTTGAACCGGAACAGCGAAGGAATCTCGGCCTTGTAGGTGCGAAGCTGCTCGAAGGCTCCGCGCACGGTGGCGTTCTCGTCGGCGCCATTTTTGAGTTCGAGCACAGCAACCGGCAGGCCGTTCAGGAACACGACCAGATCCGGGCGACGCCGATGCGATCCCTCCCATGCCGTGAGCTGATTGACCACGAGCCAGTCGTTCGCGTCGACATCGCCGAAGTCAGCCAGTCGAACCCGGTCCCCTGCGATCGATCCATCGGCGCGGCGGTACTCCACGTCGACGCCGCGAGCCAGCATGTCATGGAACCGGCGATTGGCCTCCACCAGCGACGGGCCTTCAACCAGCAGCACCTTCCGCAGGGCGTCCTCGCGAGCGGCCGCTGGGACATCTGGGTTGAGTCGATCGATTGCGCTGGCCAAGCGACCCTGCAGCACGACGTCCTCAAAGGAGGCCCGTTCGGCGACCGGCTCACCAGGAGCGATGGTCGGACCCGGCAAGTACGCGTAGCCAAGCGACTGGAACCAGCCGATAGCGGCTTGTTCGATTGCGTCCTCAGTAATCCCAGTCATCGAGCATCCCCTCGGCTCATAACGCCCTCACAATTGGAGCCAAGCAGCGGGCCATCGTCTCTTGAGTTGTTCGCAGCCACTCGAACTGCTCGGGCCAGCGCTCCTCGTCGGTGAAGTCTGCATCCCGCTGAATGAACACGCGGCACATGCTGCTCTCCTCCGGGTTATGCCATGTCAGCGGAAATCCAAGGCTCTCCTCGATCGCCTGCTTGCGACTGAAGAGTCCGGCGAAATTCTCCTTCGACCGCGGGCCCGTGAGCACCAGCTCGGCACGGATTTCAGGTCGACGGTCACCGCTAATAGAATTGCGCGTGGAGATGACCGAAGCAAGATGCACACCGGAGCGACCGATGGCATGGTTCTGCCAGTGCCGGGCCCCTGGCTTCTGGCACCGCAGCGAACTTCCATCGCGGTCCAGATAGTCCTTGAACGCAAGCCAGTAGCGGAGCTGCAGCTGCCGGTGCTCGCTCGCCTCTCCGGTGCCTGCGACCGCTTCACGTACAGTCTTCGACCAGTCGTTTGGCTGGCTTACGACATTGAACTTGGGCGCGACGGGCGAGTCGCCGATCTGCCACAGTTCGATTTCCAAGCCGAAGAGGTTGACCTGGTCGTCCGTCCGCTCATTCAACCAGTCGAGCGCGGCGCGATGCTCCTCTGTGAAGCGCTCCGCGATCCAAACGATTGTCACGGCCTGCAAGCCTGCGGCGTAGGTCAGCAGTTGTCCGAGGTGGGTGTGATCCGTTCTCTCCAGTTGATTCTCGATCAGAACGTTCGTGTCCGTTGCGGTGTCCTTGCAGAGAATGTCCGCTCGGAAGGGACCAACAGACCTCTCTTCCGAAATCAGCTCAAGCTCGATGCCGAGGGTCTCGCCAAGCAGGCGAAGGTTCTCCTCGCGTGCAAGCCACGGCGTGAATCCGCCAGGCTCGGAGGTCCAGATCCTTCGGAGGTCAACGCGGGCGAGCCGTCCTAGTTGGGGTTTGGTCATGTTGAGACTTCCTGCATCGAGCCGAGCGACGCGGGGACGCGGAGTTCGCCGGAGATCAGCTTCGGGAGTAGGGTGTCGCGGAGCGCTGCGAGGGTTCGGGTCTCTCGTATTGCAAGAGCGCCTCGTGCCTGCCAGTCCTCATCTTGCCGATCGAAAGTGGCGACAATCTCGCCCGCTGGTACAACGAAGCGTGGCGATTGCAGCCCGTCAATCGGGAGCATGTTCACCGTCGTTCCATTCGCGTATCCGCTCACCGTCTCGTGCATGGCCCTGGTATTGAGTAGTCGGTAGATCCAGTTGCCCGTCAACTGCGAGCCGAGCGCAGCACGCAGTCGGTACAGGTGATGGCTGAACAAACCCAAGCCGTCGTAGTCGTTGGGTACTCGCGCTGCAAATCCGATCAGCAGTCGGTCGTGACCTTGCTCGGTGTTTGCGACAATGACGTCGCCGCCCTTGATGAGGTGTCGATCGGCGTATTCGCCCCGATACCACTTGATGCCTGAGTGCTTGTATCCGCCGCCCTCGAAGATCGAGTTCAGGTTGTGGAGCGGGACTCCGGAGTCGGAAAGCCCGGAACCCTTGTAGCTGAGCCCCTTGGCGGCCTCGAACTCATCTCGAAGCGAAGCCACCCGCCACCCCTCCGGGATCGGCCCGAGCTCGGAGTCGACGAGGCGGCTTGGGAAGAGTTCGGCGATCTCCTTCGGGAGGCCGGGGTCGCGGCCCTCCATCTTGGCCCGCACGGGGTCGAAGTCGACGAACCACGACTTGAACAGCGCCCGCGCCATCTCCTCGAGCGTCTGGCACATGCGGCGGTTCAGGTCGATCTTGTCGTCGAGCGCGCCGAGGACGGAGGCGATCGCGCGCTGCTCGGGCAGCGGTGGAAGGCGGAACTCATACGACTTGATCTGGCCGCCGCTGATGTGGGGGATCGAGGTGCCCGTCCGTACCCGGCCCACATAGTCCCTGAACATCGGGTTGCCGATGAGATATCGAAGGAAACTCTGATGCAAAGTCGGCTTCGAACGCAACCTAGCGACCCGCTGCACCAGCAAGCATGGAAGGTCTTCCCGTCGGACACGCACCCAGTTCTTGCCGACCTTTGAGCCATCCATTCCCAGAAGAACGTCGCCTTCGATCAGGAGATAGCGCTCCAGGTCCGGGGTCAGCTCCGGCCAGAAGCGCGACTTCTCACCCCACTCGAACTCACCTTCCTTGACATTGTCGCCGCGGGCTAGCCGAACACCGTCGCTTGGAGCGGTTTCGAAGCGAGCGCTCTGGAAAGCCTCGCCCGTGATCAAGTCGACGTGCTCGCCAATGGTCGTGTTTGGCCACTCAGAGGCCATATCCAAGGCCTCTCAGGTTTGTATTGATCGCGTGATCTAGCGCCTCTGACCTTTGCATACATGCGCGTAGCTGAGTGGCAAGCCGCGAAATCTTCGTGTCGAACGGCTCCTCGTCCTGCTCGGCCTCCTCGGCGCCCACGTACCGCCCGGGCGTCAGTACGAACCCGTGCCCCTTGATCTCCTCGAGCTTCGCTGACTTGCAGAACCCTGCGACATCCGCGTACTTCTCCGCGCCCTTGTCGCTGCGCCACGCGTGATAAGTCGACGCGATCTTCGCGATGTCGGCGTCGCCGAGCTCGCGGTGCACGCGGTCGACCATCGTGCCGAGGTTGCGGGCGTCGATGAAGAGCGTCTGCTTGCGCCGGTCGCGCCGCTTGCCGTCGTTCTTGTTCCGCGCGAGAAACCAGAGGCACACGGGAATCTGGGTCGCGTAGAAGAGTTGTCCTGGCAGCGCCACCATGCAGTCGACGAGGTCAGCCTCGACCAGCCGCTGGCGGATCTCGCCTTCGCCCGACTGGTTCGACGACATCGAGCCGTTGGCCAGGACGAAGCCCGCAATACCGCTCGGCGCGAGGTGGTGCACCATGTGCTGCACCCATGCGAAGTTCGCGTTGCCCGAGGGCGGTACGCCGAACTTCCAGCGCACATCCGACTCGTCGCGCGACCAGTCGCTGATGTTGAACGGCGGGTTCGCGATGATGAAGTCGGCCTTCAGGTCCTTGTGCAGGTCGTTGCGGAAGGTGTCCGCCGCCTCGGGGCCGATGTCCGCCTCGATCCCGCGGATCGCGAGGTTCATGATCGCAAGGCGCCGCGTCGTGTAGTTCATCTCCTGCCCGAAGACGGACAGGTCGCCGATCTTGCCGCCGTGGCTCTCGACGAACTTCTCGCTCTGGACGAACATGCCGCCCGAGCCGCAGCACGGGTCGTAGACCCGGCCCTTGTAGGGCGCGAGCATCTCGACGATCGTGCGCACCACGCACGAGGGCGTGTAGAACTCGCCGCCGTTCTTGCCTTCGGCGCTTGCGAATTTGGAGAGGAAGTATTCGTAGACCCGGCCGAGCACGTCGCGACCCCGGTGCGCCTCGCTGCCAAGGCCGATCGACGCAAGCAGGTCGATCAATTCACCCAGGCGCTGCTTGTCGATTGCGGGGCGCGCGTAGTCCTTGGGCAGCACGCCCTTGAGTCGCACATTGTCCCGTTCGATGGCGACCATGGCGTCGTCGATGAGCTTGCCGATCTCGGGCTGCTTGGCCTTGGCCTGCAGGGTGGACCAGCGGGCGGACTTGGGCACCCAGAACACGCTCAGTGCGCGGTACTCGTCTGCATCCTCGGGGTTGGCGCCCTTGAAGTCGCCCTTGCCCTCGAGGAGCTTGGCGTGCGTCTCCTCGAAGGCGTCGGAGATGTACTTCAGGAACAGCAGGCCAAGCACGACGTGCTTGTACTCCGCGGCGTCCATGGTGCCGCGGAGCTTGTCCGCGGCCTCCCAGAGGGTGGCCTCGAATCCGATGTTTGCGGTGCTTTCGGAGGAGCCGGTGGATTTTTTCTTGTTCGCCATGCTGGATGTCCCGGAGCCCGTAGGCAGGCCGCGAGTGGCCTCGTTGGAAGCGAAGGTATCAGGGCTGCGCTGTTGGTCGGGCAGCGAGCGTGCAAGCCGATTTGTGTCCCAAATGTGTCCACTTCCCCCACCCCCGCCACCGCGCGAGTACCTGACATGGCGTGGGACCCGCACCGCT
>CAYMEB010000232.1:0-7567 GCA_964389095.1 uncultured Hyphomicrobiaceae bacterium | reverse complement strand
GCAGGTTCGCCGTCGCTCAGGCAACGCCGGCCTGAACTAAGGGGACAGGCATGGCCGGCGTTCCCGTCGAAGAGACGTTCGCTCCGGTGACCGTGATCCCGGGCTCGCAGATCGTCAGCAGGCCCGGCGCGACACTGTCCGACCTGATCCAGGGAGAGCCCGGTCTGTCAGGCTCGGCGTTCGCGCCCGGCGCGAACCGGCCGATCATTCGCGGCCTCGACAACAACCGCGTGCGTGTTCAGGAGAACGGCGTCGGCACCCACGACGTCTCGGCCTTGAGCGAAGACCACGGCGTGCCGATCGATCCGCTCGTCGCCGACCAGA
Organism: uncultured Hyphomicrobiaceae bacterium; assembly: GCA_964389095.1. Taxonomy (GTDB): domain Bacteria; phylum Pseudomonadota; class Alphaproteobacteria; order Rhizobiales; family Hyphomicrobiaceae; genus JABFRJ01. The sequence continues at coordinate 7,243 of CAYMEB010000232.1, read as the reverse complement.
TCGAGGTCGTGCGCGGCCCTGCAACCTTGCGATACGGCTCGCAGGCCATCGGCGGCGTGGTAAGCGCGATCAACCAGCGGATTCCCGAGACGATCCCCCGCAACGGCATTTCCTACAGGGTCATCGGAGGCTTCAATACGGCGGACCGGGGCTCGGACGGCGCGTTCTCGGTCACCACCGGCGCGGGGCCCGTCGCGCTGCACGCGGATGCCTTCAAGCGCAGTGCCGACGACTACCGCACGCCCCTGGGGCGACAGGGCAATTCATTCGTCGAGAGCGAAGGCTACTCGGTCGGCGGCTCTCTGGTCGGCGCCAAGGGCTTCATCGGCTTAGCGCTCTCGCAGCACGACAGCGACTACGGCATCCCTGGCGGACGGGCCGCGGAGCGCCGGACCCACATCGACATGGAGCGCACGCAACTGACCAGCCGCGGCGAGCTGCGCGTGCGCGAGGGCGGCATCGACGCGATCCGGTACTGGTTCGCGAACACCCGTTACAAGCACGACGAAATCTCCACCACGGACGGCGAGACCAAGATCGGCTCGACCTTCGTCAATCGGGAGCGCGAGGGCCGCGCCGAGGTCCAGCACATGCCCGTAGCCACCGCGTTCGGCGAACTGCGCGGCGCCGTCGGGACCTCCTTCGGATGGAGGAACCTCTCGGCCGGCGGCGAAGGCAATGAACTCCTGGCTCCAAATCGCACCCGGACGGCGGCGACCTACCTCTTCGAAGAACTGCAGATCACGCAACGGCTTCGGCTGCAGGGCGCCGTCCGCGCTGAACACGCGCGCGTGGCCGGGACCGGGCATGACACGAGTGCCGGTCTGCTGCCTGGCGCTGAAGTGGAAGGCATTTCGGCGGACCGCCGCTTCTCGCTGACGAGCATGAGCGCCGGCATCCTGTACGAGTTGCCGCTCGGCATCGTCGCTCGCGTCACCGGCGCCTCGGTGGAACGTGCGCCCGACGCGGCGGAGCTTTTCTCAAAGGGTCCCCATGAGGCGACGGGCACGTTCGAGATCGCCAATCCTGGCCTCACGAAGGAGCGGGCGGAGACGATCGAGCTCGGCCTGCGCCGGACCGCCGGCAGCTTCCGCTTCGACGCCTCGCTCTTTCAGACACGCTTCCACGGCTTCATTTTCAAGCAGCTGACCGGCAATACCTGCGGTGACAGCATCGACACCTGCAAGGCGGTTGCTTTCGGACAGGATGGCGCCGAGGAGCTGAAACAGATCAACATCGTCCAGCGGGATGCGATGTTCCGCGGGGTGGAATTGCAGGGCGAGCTCGATGTCGTCCCGGTCTGGCGCGGCGTGATCGGCGTCGACGGACGCTACGACATGGTGCACGCTTTCTTCGACGACAGCCGCGCGGGCAGCATTCCTCGGATCCCGCCCCACCGGGTCGGCGCGGGTGTGTACTACCGCGATGCGAACTGGCGGGCACGCGTCGGGGTGCTTCACGCTCTGGCGCAGCGCAGCATCGGCGAAGGAGAGACGGCGACGAGCGGCTACAGCTTGTTGTCGGCCGACGTCTCCTATCGCTTCCTGACGGATCTGCCCGGGCGGCCAGAGATGGTTGTCGGCATCCGTGGGGACAACCTTCTCGACGACGAGGTTCGGCACCACACGTCCTTCAAGAAGGACGAGGTGCTCCAACCGGGCCGGACGATCCGCCTTTACGGCAGTGTCAAGCTGAACTGACCTCCGCCAGCACTCTAGCCCTCGAGACGGCTCGGCAGCACGTTCGCCAGTGCGAAATCCCGCACCGGCACATGCGCGAGACCGAGGCCGTCGGCGTACTCAGGCATGCAGTATCGCGCCTGGAACTGGCGACGCTCCTTCCACTATGCTGCATTCTGCGACACTCTCGCGGACCACTGGCGCCATCATGAGGGCAAGTCTTTGGACTTGCCCTTCCGCGCGACGACGTTTCAGGGCAGCATCCCTGCACATCGTCGAACTTTGCGACCATTTCGTCTACAAGACGTGGCCTGCCTCGAACCGTCCCGTCCGGGACCGACAGCAACAAAGGAGTTCACTGTGAGCCGTCCCAACCGCCGTGAAGTCATCGCCGGAACCGCGGCAGCCTCCGCCGCTCTCGCATTCCCTGTCGGTGCCCGCGCCCAGTCCAAGGGCAAGGTCGTGGTCGGAACGTGGGGCGGCGACTACGCCCGCCTGCTCAACAAGAACATCGAGCAGCCGATTCTGATCAAGGCAGGCTGGGAAGTCGTGCAGGATCAGGCCGGTGATCCCCAGCGCCGCTCGAAGATGTTCGCCGAGCAGCGCCTGCCGCGCGGCACCAGCGACGTGCAAGGCCTCTCGGCGATCAACATGCAGCAGATGTTCGATGCCGGCGTCACCGCGGAGATCGACTATTCGAAGCTGAAAAATGCCGGCAACCTCCTGCCCTCGATGAAATACAATTACGGCGTGGGCCACATCTACTCGGGCAACGTCGCGGTCTTCAGCCCGAAGGTGCTCGGCTCTGCGCCGAAGAGCTACAAGGACGTGTTCGATCCCAAGCATGGCAACAAGCTGGCGATCATCGACATCCAGTATCAGTACACTCTGGCCAGCGCTGCGCTGGCAGCGAGCGGTAAGGTCACCGACATCGACAACGGCAAGAAGCTGCTGCTCGAGTGCAAGAAGGCTGGCATGCGCATCTATCCGACCAACGAGGCCTTCGCGCAGGGGCTGAAGGCCGAGGAGTTCGGCGTCGGCGTGATGTGGAAGGCGCGCGTGGTGCAGTGGCAGAACGCGGGTATCGCCGTGGAGGCCGTGGCGCCCTCCGAGGGCATCCTGTCCTACGTATCGGGCTTCGCAGTCCCGAAGAATGCGCCGAACAAGGACGGGGCCTATGCCTATCTCGACGCCATGCTCGAAAAGAGCGCTCAGGAGGCGTTCGCGGTCGACATGGGCTACAATCCCACCGTCACGAATGCCGTCGTCGCCCCCGATCTCAACGCCCGGATCGGTTTCACCGCGGACGAGATCAAGAAGCTCGTCGATCTCGACTATGACTACATGAACAAGAACGACGTGGCCCTCAAGGAGTGGTGGGACAAGGAACTGAAGGCCTGAGCGTGCCTTCGTGCTTCACGGCCCGTGCGAAAGCACGGGCCTCAAACGCCTGAACCGGCGGACTGCCTGGGAGAACTTGATTGGCGAGCGCGCCGAGCAGAACGATGGGCAAGCGCGGCGAGGATGGAGGCATCTCCGTCCTGTCCGCCGGGGTTCTTATCGGTCCAGCCACGGTTTTCGTCGTGGCCGGACTCCTGCTGCCGCTGATCATCCTTTTCCGCTACAGCCTAAACCGCTTCGAACCGCGGCGGATGATGGTGGAGGCGTTCACCCTCGAGAACTATCTCAAGTTCTTTTCCGATACCTACTACACCGGCATTTTCTGGACGACCCTGCGGGTGGCGGCGCTGTGCACCCTCGTCTGCCTGATCATGGGCTTGCCGCTCGCCTATGTGCTCGCCCGCACGCAATCGCGCTTCAAGAACGTCCTGATCATGCTGATCGTGCTGCCGCTGTTCGTCGGCAATGCTGTTCGGGCCGCGGGCTGGATGACCCTGTTCGGCAGCAAGGGCTTCCTGAATGTTACCTTGATGGAGTGGGGGCTTGTGCGCGAGCCCTTGGAGATCATGTTCACCGAAGGGGCGGTGATCGCAGGCGTGATCGCGGTCAACCTGCCGTACATGGTTCTCACGCTGCAGAGCGTCATCGAAGGGATCAATCGCAACGTCGAGGAAGCCGCGTTCAGCCTCGGCGCCGGCCCGTTGACGATGTTCAGACGCGTCCTCCTGCCACTCGCCCTTCCCGGTATTCTCGCGGGCGCAATTCTGACCTTCATCCTCGGCATGAACGCCTATGCGACACCCGTCCTGCTCGGCGGACCGAAATTCAAGATGATGGGTCCGCTGGTCTTCGGCCAGTTCCAGCTCAACAATTGGCCGTTCGGAGCCGCCGTCGCCTTCGTGCTCATGAGCGCCACGCTCATCCTGACGGCCACCGCGAACATCATGGTGCAGCGGCGCTATCGCCGTTGAGGGAGACCCTGATGAAACAAGGCATGGTCGTAGCAGCCCAGCCCGAGGCGGTGGAGGCCGGTGCCGATGTCCTGCGCGCGGGCGGCAACGCCGTCGACGCCGCGGTCGCGACTGCGCTCGTGCAGACCGCCGTGGATCCGCAAATGTGCGGCATCGCCGGATTCGGCTGCATGCACATCCACGATCCGGCAACTGGACGCCACGAGACCCTGGACTTTTATGGCCGCGCGCCGTTCGCGTCACGGCCGGACATGTGGCTCGACAAGCTCGTGGGCGAGACCGAGGACGGCTTCGGCTTCATTCTGTCCGACCGCGCGAACGAACTGGGATACGGCGCTATCGCTACCCCGCTGACGCTGAGGGGGCTCGACACGGCTTTGCGCCGCTTTGGTACGCGCGGCATCGGCGATCTGGTCCAGCCGGCCATCCGCCATGCCCGCGACGGCGTCATGGTGCGGCCGCACATGGCGATGTTCTGGTCGCAAGTGCCGACCGAAGGCCGCGCGCCACACGCCGATTTCCTGTCGCATCTTCCGGCGACGGCGCGGATCTACCTCCGCGAGGGGGGAACACGTGTGCATCGCGTGGGCGAAACCTTCACCAATCCCGACATGGCCCGGACCCTCGGCCGGATCGCGCGTGACGGTGTTGAGGATTTCTACAGCGGCACCATCGCCAGCGAGATTCTGGCCGACATGCGCGCCCATGGCGGATTGCTCGCCGCTCGTGACCTGGAGGCGTCGAAGCCGGACACGGGCAAGATTCTGTGGGGCACCTATCGCGGTCTCCGCATCGCGTCCAACCCGCCGCCCGGCGGTGGCACGAAGCTGATCCAGATGCTCAACATCCTGGAGAACTTCGACCTCGCGGGCATGGGTCACAACAGCCCGGACTACATCGCGACGATCGCGGAAGCGATGAAGATCGGCGCCGCCGACCGCGACCGCTATCATGGCGATCCCAAGTTCCTCGACGTGCCGGTCGACCGCCTCACATCGAAATCCTACGCGGCGGACCTCGCGGCCAAGATTCGGCGCGGAGAGAAATTCCACGTCCCGCGCATGGGCGCGAAGGAAGCCGCCGACACGACGCACGTCTGCACCGTCGACCGCCACGGCATGTGCGTCTCGCTGACACACACGCTCGGCACGCCGTCCGGGGTCGTCACCGAGGGTCTCGGCTTCATGTACAATGGAGCGATGGCCGCCTTCGATCCGCGGCCCGGCCGGGCGAGTTCGATCGAGCCCGGCAAGGCGCGGATGTCGTCCATGTGTCCGACGATCGTGTTCAAGGGCGATAAGCCGTTCTTCATCGTCGGTGCACCCGGCGGCACCTACATCACCCCTGGCGTCCTGCAGGCCATCCTGAACGTGGTCGACTTCGGAATGACCGCACTCGAAGCCATCTCCGCCCCGCGGGTCTGCGCGACCAGCGACACCATCTGGATCACAAACCGCATCCTGCGCGCGACCGAGGACGAATTGAAGCGGCGCGGCTATCCGGTCAAGCGGTCGCCATTCAACTATTACTTTGCCGGTCTTCACGGCATCCGCATTCTGGACGGCAACCCCGACGGTGCCGCTGATCCCGGACGCGACGGCATGGCTCTGGCGGTGTAAACGACGGGAGAGCAGACGATGACGGTAGGGGTCGGCGGCTCGACGCCTGAGAAGGAACTCGCGGCCATGCGCTCGATGCGTGGCGACGTTCCACCCATCGGGGTGGACGAGCGGCTGCGCCGGATCGCTCGTGCGCAGGCGATCATGCGGGAAAAGGGGATCGATGCCCTCTATCTCGACGTCTCGTCGAGCATGACCTACTTCACGGGACTGAAATACCGGCGAACCGAACGCAACCACTCCGCCGTCCTCCCCGCGAACGGCGAGATCGTCCACATCTCTCCCGCGTTCGAGGTGGAGAAGCTGCGGACCATGCTGACCTTCGGCGACCGGATCGAAGTGTGGGAAGAGGATGAGGATCCCACCGCCCTAATCACCGATACACTTCGCAAGCTCGGTTGCCAGCGCGGGACGGTAGCCGTCGACGAGGCCACGCCCTTCTTCACCTTCGACGGCCTTCGCCGTGCGGGCAACGCCTATACCTTCGTGAATGCGATCGATGTCACTGCCGGCTGCCGGATGATCAAGTCCGAGCACGAGATCGCGCTGATGCAGACCGCCAAGAACATCACACTCGAAGCCCACAAGGCTGCGGCCAGGATCATGCGCGAAGGGATCACGACCACGGAGGTGCAGGCCTTCATCGCGGCGGCCCACCGCAAGCTGGGCTCGGAAGGCGACGTCGGCTTCAACGGCGTCCTCTTCGGCGAGGCGACAGCCTATCCCCACGGTGTGCCCTATCCGCAGACCTTGAAGCCCGGCGACATGATCCTGATCGACACCGGCGCTCCGGTCGACAGCTACATGTCGGACATCACGCGGTCATACGTGTTCGGCGAGCCATCGCGGCGGCAACGCGAGGTCTGGAACCTGGAGAAGGCGGCGCAGACAGCCGGTTTCGCCGCGGCGAAACCCGGCAACAAGTGCGAGGACATCGACATCGCGGCACGCGCAGTGATTACGGGCGGGGGGTTCGGCCCAGGGTATGCCACGCCCGGCCTACCCCATCGGACAGGGCACGGTATCGGCCTGGACGTGCATGAATGGCCCTACCTCGTGAAGGGCGACAAGACCGTTCTGCGTCCGGGCATGACGTTCTCGAACGAGCCGACCATCTGCATCTACGGCGAGTTCGGCATCCGCCTCGAAGACCACATGGTGATCACTGAGACCGGTGCGCGCTGGTTCACGCAACCGGCCCACTCGGTCGACGACCCCTTCGGATACGAGGCCTGAGAACGCGCCGGCTCAACGCCGGCCGGTTTCCCGCAGCCTCCCCACGATCCCGGTCGGGAAAAAGTAGACGCTCAGAACGAACAAAACCCCGAGGATCAGCAACCAGCGATCGGGATGCAGGAGCTTGGCGGCCAAAGGCACTGCCTCGAGAGCGGCCGATGCCGTTCCCATCAGCTTCTGCAGATAGTTCTGTGCGAGAATGAAGATCGTCGCTCCGATCACGGCTCCGTACATGGTGCCCATGCCGCCAATCACCACCATCAGAAGGATATCGAGCATGATCGGGCGGCGTCCCGGGGCGTGGTGTAGGAGGCGGGGCGGCGGCGTTGCGCGGAAG
>CAYMEB010000231.1:0-7620 GCA_964389095.1 uncultured Hyphomicrobiaceae bacterium | reverse complement strand
GTGCTGGCGTCATTGACACCGAGAGAAGAGCGCGTGCTGCGCATGCGCTTCGGCATCGGCATGAATACCGACCACACGCTGGAAGAAGTCGGCCAGCAGTTCTCGGTGACCCGCGAGCGCATCCGCCAGATCGAAGCCAAGGCCCTGCGCAAGCTCAAGCACCCCAGCCGCAGCCGCAAGCTGCGCAGCTTCCTGGACAATTGAGAAACGCTCGAAGCGGCAAGACCCGCCAGCGGAGCCCCTGCACAGTCGCGTGCAGGGGCATTCGCTTTCGTGCTCAGACGGATGGCGCATCGCGAGAGCGCGCAGTCGTTTCCACGGCCACGCGGAACATGGGTCTGGTGCCCATGACCTGCCGAGACGAAAGGCGAGGGAGCCTCAGCGGCCCACGTCCGGCGGCGTCGCCTCCGCAACCAGAATCGGGATTGCTTCGTCGAGGTTCATGACGGTGCTCTTCTCAGACCCGAGCCGGCGGATGGAGACCTTTCCTTCCTCCGCCTCCCGCTTGCCGACGACCAGCATGACCGGGACCTTCGCGAGCGAGTGCTCGCGGACCTTGTAGTTGATCTTCTCGTTGCGCAGGTCGCTCTCGGCGCGGAGACCGGCTTTGCGCAGGCGCGCGAGCACCTGGCCGGCGTAGTCGTCGGCATCGGAGACGATCGTCGCCACGACCGCCTGGACCGGTGACAGCCACAGCGGCAGATGGCCGGAGCAGTTCTCGAGCAGGATGCCGAAGAACCGTTCGAGCGAGCCGCAGATGGCCCTGTGGACCATCACAGGCTGCTTTTTCGCTCCGTCCGCATCGATGTAGAATGCGCCGAAGCGTTCCGGCAGGTTGAAGTCGACCTGCGTGGTGCCGCACTGCCAATCGCGGCCGATCGCATCCTTCAACGTGTACTCGAACTTGGGACCGTAGAAGGTGCCCTCGCCCTCGTTGATGCCGGTCTTGATGCGTCCACCCGATTCTGCAGCCATCTTCGCCAGCACCTTCCTCAGGATGCCCTCGGCATGGTCCCACATGGCGTCTGTGCCGACGCGCTTGGCCGGGCGCGTGGCGAGCTTCACCATCACTTCGTCGAACCCGAAGTCGCGATAGACCGACAGCATGAGATCATTGATCTTGAGGCATTCCGCCTCGAGCTGATCCTCTGTGCAGAATATGTGCGCGTCGTCCTGCGTGAAGCCCCGCACCCGCATCAGGCCATGCAGCGCACCGCTCGCCTCGTAGCGATGCACGCAGCCGAATTCCGCCAGACGCAGCGGCAAATCGCGATAGCTCTTGAGACCGTGCTTGAAGATCTGGACATGGCCCGGGCAGTTCATCGGCTTGAGGGCGAAAACCCTTTGCTCTGCTTGCTCGTCGTCGGGATTCATGAACGCGGTGGCGGATTTCACCGCGAACATGTTGTCGGAATACCAGCCCCAATGCCCCGAGGTCTCCCACAGGGACTTGTCGAGCAATTGCGGCCCCTGAACTTCCTGATAGTTGCCGGCGAGGCGGCGACGCATGTACGAGACGAGCGACTGGAAGGTCGTCCAACCTTTTGCGTGCCAGAAGACGACTCCCGGCCCTTCCTCCTGGAAATGGAAAAGATCCATCTCCCGGCCGAGCTTGCGATGGTCACGCTTCTCGGCTTCCTCGCGCTGCTTGAGGAACGCCGCCAGTTCCTTTTCATCCGCGAATGCGATGCCGTAGATGCGCTGCAGTTTCTGGCCCTGCGCGTCACCGCGCCAATAAGAGCCGGAGAACCGATCGACCTTGAAGGCCTTGCCGACGTGGCCGGTCGAAGTCATGTGCGGGCCGCGGCACAGGTCCGTCCAGCTGCCCTGGGCGTAGATCTTCACGTCTTCGCCGGCTGGAATAGCGTCGACAAGCTCGACCTTGTAGGGCTCGCCCTGGGCGGCGAAGTGCGCCTTGGCTTTCTCCCGCGACCAGACCTGCTTGGTGAAAGGGGCGTTGCGCGCGATGATCTCGTGCATCTTCTTCTCGATGCGCGGCAGATCATCCGGCGTGAAAGGCTCGGCCTTGTCGAAGTCGTAAAACCAGCCATTCTCGATCACGGGGCCGATGGTCACCTTCGTGCCGGGCCAGAGTTCCTGCACGGCCTCGGCGCAAACATGCGCGGCATCGTGGCGAATGAGCTCCAGCGCTTCCGGATCTGTGCGCGAGACGAACTTCACGGTCGCGTCGGACGAGATCGGGTCGGCGACGTCCGCAAGGACGCCGTTCAGCACCACGGCGACCGTGCGCTTGGCCAAGGAGGGCGCGATCGACTTCGCGACATCGAGCCCCGTGGTTCCCTTTGCCACCGACCGCTGCTTGCCGTCGGGAAAGGTCAAGGTGATATCGGCCATGAGCGCCTCCTCTCAACTCCTGCCAACCATGCAGGTAAGATGGGTTTTGACCGGCGCGTTCTGCCCCCCGCCGCGCCGGGGTGTCAAGAAGTACAGCCGCCGAGCGCATGCGGCCCGATCGCGCACACATCCCAACCTTTACCGATTTTTCATCTAGACGAGGTTCAATGGTGCGACCAGCCGTCTGGCCCGACCAGCACGGCTTCGGCGCCCTGCGCCGGACGAGACGACGGATGCGCCCACGCCCTCTTCGGGTGCGTCCGCTCCACTGCCAGCCGCGCTGTCAGACGGCACCCCGCCCGGCGACCGCGCGGCTGGCAGGTTCATCCACTGGAATCTTGGGCGACCTTCCTCCATCCTCTTGCGACCTCGCCCCGCCCCCAGGCTACACGAGTGCCGTCGCGGCCGCTTCGAGTCGCAATGGAGGCAGCAGGGCAGCCATGGAGCTGGTCGTCATCGTCATGACGCTCGCCACGATCGCGATCGCATGGCACTACTTCATGCCGCGATTGCGGGACGAGCGCGTGGTGTTCGACACCTCACCGGACCTTCCCGCCGCTTTCGGCTACAAGATGGCCTGGCTGGCCGTGCGCGCCCGCGATCCAAAAGTTGTCGCATCCATCCTGGGACTTGGCGCTCCCCGCCCCGCAAACTGGCGCTCCGGGCTGGGCGCCGTCTACGACAACCAGCTGGGGGAGAAGTGCGTCTTCGTCTCGCCGCCGGTCAACGGCTGGATCTTCGTGGCGGGGCTCTCCCTACCGGCGCCACTGGGGCGTCGCTTCGTCGACAAGAGCGTGACGTTCCTCGTCGACCTCGGCCGGCACTTCTCTGAAGTGCAGTACTACTCCAGCCACCCGATGATCGACCATTTTGCCTGGGCGCGTGTCATCGACGGGAAGATGGCGCGCGCATTCGCGATCGGCGACGAAGGCGTGATCTGGAACAAGGGACGGCCGACCAAAGAAGAAAAGGCCCTGGGGCTGAAACTCTTCGAGTTGCGAGGCGTTCGCGGTCGCAAGGGCGATGCCGGCGGCGAAATCCTGATCTATCCGACCGAGCAGCACATCATGCAGCTCGCTGCAAAGTGGAGCATCGACCCGACCACGTTGCCCATGGTGCACGCGACAGCGGCGCTCGGGCTGGTGGCTGAAGCGCCGGTGACGTGGCGGGCAGAGATCGCGGCGCGACGAGCCGCTTAGCAGTCTCCCCCCGAGCCGTCAGGCGGCGATCTGCGATTGAGGTGTGGCGCTGCCAGAACGGGCAGGGGCGCGATCCGACAATGGCAGGGCGACCACGTTTGCCGGCAGGGGCTGGCGGACCGGGCGGGCTGCGATCCAGACCTGACGACGAACCGGCTGACGTTTAGCCCCGGCCTCGGACTTCACCGGAATTTCCTTGACCGAAGAAGCGATACCGCTGCCGGTTCGCGGCTTGCGACCGGGCGGCGTATTCAGGCGCGCCACTGAATGGAGCTGGGCTGAAAGATTGCGCGCCACGGACGGGCGCATGAATGCGGGCAGGACTTCCTCGGGGCTTTCTCGGGATTGAACCTCCCCTGCAGCAGCGATCGACGGGGCGGCTTCCTCCTGCGCCACGGTCACCACGGGGACCCGCTCACGCAGGACCGGGGTCGGAACCGAGCTCGGCGCACTTCCGAATGTCTCTTTGAGCAGAGTCCAATACCACTTGAAGAAACCCGTCTTCGCGACGACCATCGGCCTACTCCCTCTGCAACCCTCTGGCGCGATCCCATTCTCCGCAGTCGGCGGAGTTCAACTGGTGCGACTGTGCCAGGACCGGCTTTCCGGACGGTTAACTGCAGTGCCGGGTTGAAACATTTCTGTTTGCAATCACTGCAAGCACCCGCGACCCGAGGCGCAATGTGCGCATTTTTGCGACGGGATCGGCGGTGAAAGGGTGCCAGAAGGGCAGCTTCAGGCTACGGTGCTCACCCCGGGCTTCGACGAGCTTTCGGCGGGAAAGCGACGCTCCAGCTCGTCCAGCGTGGCCGCGAGCGCCGCTTCGAGGTCCGTCCAGCACGAGTGATCGGGAAGAGACCCGGCTTCAGCCGCAGCCTCGATCGCCCCGCAGATCTCCGCGACCCTGACCGCTCCGATGTTGCGGCTCAGAGAGCGCAGTGCGTGGGCTGCCGATGCAAGCTCACTGCCCGCTGTCCCGCGCACAAGCGCCACTCTGCTCAGCGCCGTTGGCGCATGCTGGTGGTACAACCCCACGACACGCCGGACCAAGCCGCCGTTCTCGTCATCGAATTCGGCGATCCCGGACAGAACGGCCTCGTCGACGAGAACCAGATCTCCCCATGCCGGCTGCGCCGGTACGGTTGCATCCACAGCCGGCTCCGACGCAGGTGGGGGCGGCAACGCCACCGCTGCTTGGCCGATCCAACGCGTCAGACACGCGTGAACCGTCTCCATTCGGAACGGCTTCGAGATGTAGTCGTCCATTCCGCAGGTGCGCCAGCGCGTCGCCTTCTCGCCGATCACGTGGGCGGTGAGAGCCACGACGGGTACGCGCGTGCGACCGGTTGCCGCCTCCCGGGCACGCAAAAGTTCCGTCGTCTCGAACCCGTCGAGACCGGGCATGCTCGCGTCCATGAACACCAAGTCGTAACGACCCTTCTCGAGGCGTTCGAGCGCAGCTTCGCCGCTTTCGGCATACTCTACGGCGATCCCCAGGCGTTGGAGCACTTCGCCCAGGATCTCGCGATTGATCTCCAGATCATCGACCGCCAGCACGGTTCGGCCGGCGAAGCTGGCTGAAGCCGCGGCATCGGCGCCGTGAACGGCCTGTTGACCCGAACCACGCAGGCTCCGCCCCGCGAGCGCGTCGGACAAGAGAGTGCGCGAGGCCAACGTCCCGACAGGGTGCTCCATCACGGCGTGGATGCGACCCTCGGCGAGAAGCTGCTCCGCCCTGCGGTCGCCGATCGGGGCAACGGCGATGACGACATCCTCTGCGGGTGGCGTCGCCGTCCCGGCTGCGACGAGCCGATCCACCGATGTCAGTCGCAGGCGGCCGCCACCGGATGTCGGACCCACGCTCTCGGCGTCTTCGACAATACGGATACCCGGCGACATCCGCCGGACCGTCTCGGCCAGAACCCGCCGCGCCGGCCCGGCGCGCAAGTCGATGAGACACTCGAGCGGCGCTTCGGTGCCTGGCACAGCGCGAACCTCCGGCTCAGCCTCGCTTGGCACCACCCCGCGCAACCAGAAAAAGAACTCCGAACCCCGCCCCACTGTGCTGCGGACGTCGAGGGCACCTCCCATCGCCTCGACCAGCCGCCGAGAAATGGTGAGCCCGATCCCGGTGCCTCCGAAATGGCGGGTCGTGGCGTCGCTGGCCTGCACGAAGGGCTTGAAGATCTCGGTCAAGCGATCCGCGGGAATGCCGATTCCGGTGTCGCGGACGGCAAAGCGCAGGTCATTGCCATCGCGTTCGACGCGAATGGTCACGCCGCCTGCCTCTGTGAAGTTGATGGCATTTCCGACCAGGTTCGCGAGGATCTGATGGAGCCTCACGCTGTCGCCCAGAATCTCGCGATCGGCCGCGGGATCGACCAGGACGGCCAGATCCAGATCCTTCGCCCGCGCGCGCTCGAGGAACAACTCTGCGACGTCGCCGGCGATCTCCGCGGGGCGGATCGGAACCTTTTCGATCTTCAATCCGCCAGCCTCGATCTTGGAGAGGTCCAGGATGTCATTGATGATCGCCATCAGAGTCTGGCCGGATCGCAGGATCACCGAACAATAGCGCTGGAATCGGGGGTCGGACTGCCCCGCGGCCAGCAGCTCCGCCATGACGAGGATGCCATTCATCGGCGTACGGATTTCGTGGCTCATGTTGGCCAGAAACACCGATTTCGCGGCATTGGCGCTCTCGGCGGCGGTCTTGGCCACGGCCAGTTCCTGTGTGCGCGCAGCGTGACGGTCCGTTCCAGTCTCTCGCGATGCATGGCGAGCGCATTGTCCCGCGAGCGTATCTCGGCGAGCATGTCGTTGAAGGTCTCGACGAGGGTCCCGGTCTCATCCTGGGAGACGCGGGGGACGGCTTCGGAAAAGTCCTTGGTCTCACGCACGCGCCGCATCGCCTGTGTCAGCTGGCGGATCGGACCGGTAATCACCCGCTGGACCCGTCCCGCAAGCGCGACACCCGCGGCCGCGGCCAGGAAGGCACCTGCCAAGCCGTTCAGGGAGCTGCGCATGGCGGCTGCAACCACCTCGCTGAGGTCGTAGACCAGCAGCAGTGTGCCGACCGCCTCCCCTCCACTCATGATTGCAGCTTCGGAGACCTGCGTCTTGACGCTGAAGACGCTGCCGCGCTCGGTCGTCGAAGTGACGATCGCGCCGTCGCCGAACCCGAACAGGAGGTTGCCTTTCGCATCGACTACACCCACGTACGAGACGGTGGAGATCGCCGAAATGCCCTTGAGCGAGTCGGCGATGTCGCGCCGCTCATTGCGCGCGACGGCCGAAGCCACCGTCGACGCGAGTGCGGCGGCGATACCGGCCATCTCGCTGCGCTTGCCCTCGACACGATGGGTGGTTTCTCGCCATGCAGAGAACGCGGCCACCAGCGCCACGGCCGGGAACACCGCCGCCACGACGACGATGGTGATCTTGTTGCGAATAGAACTGTGGAACCAACGCATCTGACACGGCCGCGGCAAACCCAAGCAATCACTGTGAGCGCTGGAAGTTGATCTTCCATTGCCGCGGCGCCGCCCAAACCAAGTAGCGCCTCTTTAAGGCTTTGAAGGTTAGGACCAACGTTCGAGAGCAGATCGATGCGAGTTCGTGGTTGATACAATGGCTCAGTCGTCAAATTCAGCGGCGATCCGGACTTGCCGTGTTCTCGTCGTCGACGATGACCCGATCATGCGGGCAGTCGTGCCGAAGCGTCTGCTCCGGCTCAACTGCACATCCGAACTCGCGGAAGACGGCCGTGCCGCGTGGGACCTGGCGCGTGCGAAGGACTTCGACCTTGCGATCGTCGACCTCGACATGCCCAACATCGACGGGCTGACCCTGATCCAGTGCCTGAGGGCGTTTCCTGCAACGCGGCACATTCCCATCGTCGTCTGTACGACGCGCGAGGATTCGGCCGACATGCAGAATGCCTTGGCCGCAGGCGCCAGCTCCTACCTGCTCAAGCCGGTCAACTGGCCGCTGTTCGAACCGCACATCGCCCAGAGCTATCGCCAAATCTTGGTGACGGCCTGATGGCTCAGGCGGCGGCTTTGGG
>CAYMEB010000230.1:0-7630 GCA_964389095.1 uncultured Hyphomicrobiaceae bacterium | reverse complement strand
TGAGCGCTCGTTGAACGGTGAATGGCGGTACCGCTAGGCCGCCACGCCGGCCAGCGGTTTCGGCTGCGGCACTCTGCAGATGGGTGGCGGCATGAACCTGCACATCTTCACGACCGGCCGCGGCACGCCCTATGGCCTCGCCGCGGTTCCCGTGATCAAGGTCGCGACCCGATCGGAACTGGCGCGGCGTTGGCACGACCTGATGGATGTCGATACCGGCCGGGTCGCCACAGGCGAGACCGATCTGAAGGAGATGGGCTGGGAGATCTTCCGCCTGATGCTCGACGTCGCGAGCGGCAAGCAGACATGCGCAGAAAAACTCGGCCTGCACAATTCGCTCGCGCTGTTCAACCCCGCGCCGATCACATAGCCGCGGACGGTGCGATGCCGGCTCGCATCATGCGACGGTAATCTGTCCGTCGCTGACGCGAACGGCATAGCCGCCGATGCGGGCATTGGACAGGCGACCGCCATCGACCTGCAGCGAGAGCGAGATCAGGCTCGGCCGGCCCATCTCGAAGCCCTGCTCGACGATGCGCTTGTGCAATCCGTCAGGCGGCGCGTCGAAGTGATGCACCACGGCCGAGAAAGCGGCAGCGGCCGACCCGGTGGCGGGATCCTCGACCACGCCTGCGGCAGGCCAGAACATGCGGGCATGAAAAGCCGACGACGTATGCACGCATTCGCGCGTGTAGAGGAAGACGCCACCCGGAACCGGGCCGGCGAAGACCTGCGCGAAGATGCCCGCCTGAACCGAGGCCCGCGCGATCGCCTCCAAGGACGCGACGGGCACGAACACGAACGGCACACCGGCTGAGTGGATGGTCGGGCGGTGGTTCTCGAACCCGATCTCGGAGGGGATCAGCGAGAGCGCGGCAGCGATCCGATCGGGCGGCGGCGGGGCCACGCCGCGCTCCGGCAGGCGCGGCAGATCGAATTCGGCGAAGGCCGGCTGCCGGGGCTTCTGGCGCACACCGACACGCACGGTGCCGATGGCGAGTTCGAGGACCACGAGTGCGTCGCGCTCGCCATTGGTCTCGGGCGAGCGCAGCTCGGCGAGAAGCGCGGCCGTACCGACGGTCGGGTGGCCGGCGAAAGGCAGTTCCTGGGCGGGAGTGAATATGCGTATGCGCGCCGAGTGCGCCGGGCGCTCCGTCTTGAGAATGAACACGGTCTCGGACAGATTGAACTCGCGCGCGATCGTCTGCATCTGCGCATCGCTCAGGGCGTCGGCCTCAAGCACCACGCCCAGAGGATTGCCGCCGAACCGCTTCTCAGTGAACACATCGAGCGTATGGAATTGGAGGCGCATTGTGTGATGAGGCCTTTGGGTCTGCGATGGCGGGCGCACCATGCCTCACGCCGCCCAGGAAGCCAAGCGCGGCGACCGGGACGATCACGAGATCAGGAACCATCCTTCAGAAGGCGATCGAGGCGCCGCCGCTCGTCGTCGGTCAGCGGCGGCTCGCTCGGCCGCACCGCGCGCACGCGGCCGAGGACCATGGCCGCGGCGGCGGCCAGTACGAGCAACGGGGTCGCCCACAACAGCAGTGTCCGCCAGTTGAACGGCGGCCTCAGAAGCACGAACTCGCCATACCGCGCGACCACGAAATCCAGCACCTCCCGGTCGCTGCGGCCGGCCGAGATCTGCTCGCGCACCAGCAAGCGCAGATCGCGGGCGAGCGGCGCGTTGCTGTCGTCGATCGACTGGTTCTGGCACACGAGGCAGCGCAGGACAGCGGAGATGCTGCGGGCCCGGGCTTCCTGGTTCGGGTCGGCGAGGCGTTCCCCCGGCTCGATGGCGAAGGCCGCGGATGCGGCCATCAGCGCGAGCGCGGCCAGGAAACGGCTCAGGTGACTCGAGGCACGTTGCACGGTCTACTCCGCCGGTTGTGCCTGGCGCGCCGCCGCGCGGCGTGGCGCACCGATGCGCAGGCGGCGATCGCTCAACGACAGCAGCCCGCCGATCGACATGATCAGTGCTCCGAGCCAGATCCAGCGCACGAGCGGATGGAAATAGGCGCGCACGGCAAAGGCGCCGTCGGGCAGCGCATCGCCGAGCACGACGTAGAGATCGCCGGTCCAGGCCGAATAGATGCCGGCTTCCGTCGTCGGCTGCTTCGGCGCATCGTAGAGGCGCTTCGCGCTCTCGATCTCCGTCACCAGCCGACTGTCCGAGCGAACCGGAATGCGGGCGAACGTCTCCTGGTAGTTGGGACCCCGGCGCGGGGCGACGCCTCGGAACTCGATCTCGAAGCCGGCAACCGTCAGGCGCTCGCCGGGCTTCATGGCGGATACGACCTCGATCTGCCAGGCGCTGGTCGCGACGATACCGGCGGTCATCACTCCGACGCCCAGATGTCCCAGAAGAGCGCCGTAAGCCGAGCGCGGCAGGTTGCGGGCGCGGCGCCAGAATTCGGAGGCATCCGCCCGAAAGAGGCGGATCCGTTCCGCCCACTCCGCTATGGCGCCCAGGATCACCCAGGTCGCAACGCCGAGCATGATCGGAGCGAGCCAGGGGCCCCGACGATGAAGCGCGAAGGCCGAAAGAGCGATGAAAGCGGCTCCGACCATGGCCCAGTAGAGGCGTTGCGTCGCGCCGGCGACATCGCCCCGTTTCCAGGCCAGCAACGGACCGAACGGCATGGCCAGCAGCAGAAGCACCATCAGCGGAACGAAGGTGGCATTGAAGTACGGCGGTCCCACGGAAATCTTCGATCCGTCGATGCTCTCGAGCAGCAGCGGATAGAGCGTCCCGACGAAGACGGTGGCACAGGCCGTAGTCAGCAGCACATTGTTGAGAACCAGGCTCCCTTCACGGCTGATCGGCGCGAAGAGCCCGCCCTGGCGGAGCGTGCCCGAACGCATCGCAAACAGCGTCAGCGCACCACCGACGAACAGCGCCATGATGACCAGGACGACCACGCCGCGCTTGGGATCGACGGCGAAGGCATGGACCGAGGTGAGGATCCCCGAGCGCACCAGGAAGGTGCCGAGCAGGGACAACGAGAAGGTGAGGATGGCGAGCAGGATCGTCCAGACCTTCAACGCTTCGCGTTTTTCCATGACGATCGCGGAGTGCAGCAGCGCCGTCCCGGCGAGCCAGGGCATGAACGAGGCGTTCTCGACCGGGTCCCAGAACCACCAGCCGCCCCAGCCCAGTTCGTAGTAGGCCCACCACGATCCCATGGCGATGCCGAGTGTCAGCGAGATCCAGGCCGCCAGGGTCCACGGCCGCACCCAGCGCGCCCACGCCGCGTCGATCCGGCCCTCGAGCAGTGCTGCGACCGCAAAGGAGAACGCCATCGAGAAGCCGACGTAGCCGGCATAGAGGAACGGGGGATGAAGAGCGAGAGCGGGATCCTGCAGAATCGGGTTGAGGCCGCGTCCCTCGTCCGCCGCCGGCACAAGCCGCAGGAACGGATTGGATGTGGCCAGGATGAAAAGGAGGAATGCGAGCGAGATCGAGCCCTGGACCGCGAGGACGCGTGCACGAAGCGAGTTGGGAAGATTATCACCGAAAAGTGCGACGCCGGCACCGAAGACGGCCAGGATCAGCACCCACAGCAGCATCGACCCCTCGTGGTTTCCCCACACGCCCGAGATCCGATAGACGAGCGGTTTGAGCGAGTGCGAATTGGCCCACACGTTTTCGACCGAGAAATCCGAGACCACGTAAGCGTGGGTCAGGGCCAGAAACGCAGCCAGGACCAGAATGAGCTGCACAAGACTCGCGGGCGCCGCCGTCGCCATCAGGCGCGGTTCGCGCACATGAGCGCCCACTGCCGGCAGCACGGTCTGGAGGAGCGCCACCACGGTCGCCAGAACGAGTGCGAAATGTCCAAGCTCGACGATCATCGGGCGGTTCTCATTTCTTCTTGGACGGTTCGCCCTGCCACACACCCTGCTCTTTGAGGGACTTGGCGACCTCGGGCGGCATGTACGTCTCGTCGTGCTTCGCCAGAACCGATGCGGCCACGAACCGCCCAGTCCCGTCGAGGCGGCCGTAGGCGATCACGCCCTGCCCTTCGCGGAAAAGATCGGGAAGAATGCCTGCGTAGGTGACCGGAATCGTGTGCTGCGTATCCGTGATGGCGAAACCGACAGAAAGCCCCTCGCCGCGGCGCACCGAGCCTTCCTGAACCAAGCCGCCCAGGCGGAAATCGGTGCCCGGCTTGACCTGCTCTTTCAGGACTGCGGACGGCGTGTAGAAAGCATCGATATGACGGCTGAGGCCGAGCAGCACAAGAATGGTGGCCAAGGCAAGCACGGCGACGCTGCCGCCGATCATCACGCCGCGCCGCTGCTTGCGTGTCATGAGCCGAGCCCCAGTGCCGTTGCGAGTTGCTTGAGGTCCTCGAGCGCAGACGGGTTGCCCGCCAGGTGACGCCGAGCCTCACCCAGCGCGGCGACGGCCTTCTCGCGCTCTCCCAGAACGACATACGATTGAACCAGGCGTCGCCAGCCGGCGGCGTCCTGCGTTTCAGTCTTCAGCCGCTCGGCGAGCCCGGCGACCATCTGGCCGATCATGCGTGCGCGATCCTCCGGCGCCATGCCGGCGGCCGCCTGGGCGTCGGCCTCCGTCGGGCCACGAGCCTGCGGTGCCTCCTCCTTCCGGAACGTCGGATCGACGGCGGCCAGTCTCTCCTCGACAAGGGCGCGCCAGG
The DNA here is from genome assembly GCA_964389095.1 of uncultured Hyphomicrobiaceae bacterium. Taxonomy (GTDB): domain Bacteria; phylum Pseudomonadota; class Alphaproteobacteria; order Rhizobiales; family Hyphomicrobiaceae; genus JABFRJ01. The sequence continues at coordinate 2,963 of CAYMEB010000230.1, read as the reverse complement.
GCGCGTCGGCAGGCGCCGAGACCAGCATGCGACGGTAGTCGGCAGCAGCGTCGGCGTGGCGGCCGTCCTGCTCCTTGGCGAGCGCGAGCCAGAACTTGGGCTCGACCCGCTCCGGCTCCATCTGCGCAAGCTTGGTGTAGGCGAGCCGCGCCGGCTCCGTGACGATCCCGTTGTTCGCCATGACGGTCGCCTCGGCGAAACCGGCGAGGCGTTGGGAGGTCTCGCCAAGTATGGAAATCGCGCGCGAGAATGCCGCCGCCGCCTCGTCGAACCGCTGGAGGCGGAAATAGACCGGCGCCACCACGTCCCAACCCTGGCCGTCCTCCGGATGGGTGGCGAGCCGCTGTTCGACGCGCCGCACGAGTTCCGATATGCCCGCCTCGGCGAGCGAGCCGGACGCACCGGCATGAGGACGTCCGGGCAAGCCCGGCGAGCCCAGTACGAGATAGGTGCCGAGCGCGATCACCGGCACCAGAAGCGCGACAGCCTGTCCCGAGCGCTCGACCCAGGCCCGGGTCTGCGTTTCGTCCGCCGTCTGCGCGGTCGCGAGGAGCCTGCGGGAGACCTCGCGCCGCGCCGACTCGGCCTCTTCGGCGCTGATCAGTCCCCGGTCCAGGTCGGCGTCGATCTCGGCGAGCTGGTGGCGGTAGACGGCGAGCGCCGGCCGCTCGATCGTTTCCGCGGCCGGACCGGCCGAGAAGAGTGGCCGCAGCACGACGGTGAGTACCGCTGCCGTCAGGAGTGCGAACATGAGCCAGAGCATCATGCGGAAGGGGCCGTCCTAGGTATGCCCGCCGGCCGCCGTCTGCCGCGTGGCGATACCCTGGATTAGGGAGCGGGAGGCGCGAAAGCAAGCGCCCGGCCGGGGGCGGGTCAGCGTGTCACGACCTCGACCTCGGCCACATCGCCCGCACGGACGGTGAACTGGCGGCTGAACACCTGTCCGCCGTAGCGGGCGTTGACGACATAGGTACCAGCCGCCAGCACGTGGGTGGGCAGCGCCCCGGCACTGTCCTTGACGGTCTCGCCGTTGGCCCCCACGACCTGCCATTGCGCCTCGGCGAGCGCTTCGCCGCCGGGCCTCGTCACCAATTTGAATGTCACCCTCGCGGCGCTGTGCACGACGGTTGCATCGGTCAGCTTGCCGGGCTCGACGGCTACGTCGGCGCGGACGACGGCGTTCGCGTCACCATAGGTAGAAACGATCTGATAGATGCCGGCATTGAGGCGAATGACGAGGCCGGGGCGGGCGTTGGTCATGATCTTCGTGCGCTCGCCGAACTGATCACGCTCGTCCGAGAGGATATCGTACGTGATCTGGCGGTCGGTCGGTTGCTCGCCCGAGGCGAGCTGCACGCTGATCCGCAGCCCGCCCGCATTGAGGACGAAACGCTCGGAGACGGCCTGACCGGCACGAACCGCGACCTTGCGCGTCAGGTGCGCCCTGCCGAAGGCGACGTTGACGAGATACTCGCCCGGATCAAGCCGCAACACCGGCGCGGCCTCCTTGTGTTCGGAGACCAGGCGGGGCTGATTGTCGCCCGGATTTCTTTCCCGGAAGATTCGCCAGACGAGACCGCTCTCGATGGCTTGGCCTTCCTCGATGAGGGCGGCGGTGAGCGTGAGCTGGGTCTGCCCCCTGGCGTCACCGTTGCCGCCGCCTCTCGGCACCACGGTGGTATTGGCGGGCGAGCCGCCGGGAGTGGCCGGCGCCGCGCGGGGACCGGGAGCCGGTGGAGCCTGGATGCGAACGTCGGTGCCCTGCGACCAGCCGCCAACCTGCGCCGGGGGCGCTGGTTGCTGGCCCGTGGCCGGAGACGGGACCGCCCCGGTCAGGGCAAGCGACAGCGCCAGCGACAAGGCGAGGAGCCTGCCCGCACACCCGCGCCGCGCACCTGCCGTGCAGGCCGTCACCGGACCTCCGATTCGACAGCATCAACCATCATCGCCCGAATAGCATGGCAATCGGCCAATTCAAGGCGGTTGCCTAGACCGGCCCGATCGCGCACCATTTCGTTGCCGCAACCTGGGAACCCCCGTCATGATGAAGCTGCTATCCGCCCCTGCCTCACCTTACGGACGCAAGGTCAAAATTACGGCCGCGATCAAGGGCCTCACCGACCGCATCGACATCGTCGTCACCGACACCAACAAGGGCGATCCGGCACTCAACCGCGCAAACCCGCTGGGCAAGATCCCATGCCTGATCCTGCCTTCCGGCCAGGCGCTCTTCGACAGTCACGTCATCTGCGAGTACCTCGACAGCGAAGGAAGCGGACCGGTCCTGTTTCCGCGCTCCGGGCCCGAACGCTGGCGCACATTGACCCTCGGCGCGCTCGCCGACGGCATCCTCGATGCCGCCCTGCTGCTCGTCTACGAAAAGCGCTTCCGCCCCGAGGAGAAGCACGTGCAGGCCTGGATCGATCGCCAGCAGGCCAAGATCGACGGCGCACTCGACGAGCTGGAGAAGGCACCCCCGCGCTGGACGGTTGCGCCCGACTACGGCCACATCACCCTTGCCGCGGCATTGGGCTACCTCGATTTCAGGCACGAGGGCCGCTGGCGGGCGAAGCACCCCAAGCTGGTCGCTTGGCTCGACGGCTTCGCCGCAGCGGTTCCGGCCTTCGCGGCGACCAAGCCCAGCTGAGGAATTGCGGGCCGCGTGCAAGCAGGAGGGACACCGATCGAGCCCCGGACTTGAGGCCGGGGACCTGCGCGGGTCGCAACGGCGCCCGTCGGCGACGGTGCGCGCACGACGGCGCGCCGCGCCGGGGATCGAGGTCTGCCGCGAGGTGTCCGCCGTTGTGCATTGCAGCGACCTAGGCCTTGAGTTAAATGAGCCCGCGTATCGTCGGCGCATCCGCATGGCGCAACCTGCCGCCGACATTACCGATCCCTCAACTTGCCGGGGCCTGCAGATGAACAAAGTCTACCCCAACGCCGCTGCCGCATTGGCGGGTGTC
>CAYMEB010000229.1:0-7721 GCA_964389095.1 uncultured Hyphomicrobiaceae bacterium | reverse complement strand
GGATGATCGCCGGCAGACCGATGTGATCCAGCGCCGCCGCAGCTTCCTGGCGATTGTGGGCCATCATGGAGCGGGGCGTTTCGAGGCCGATCTTCGTCATCGCCTCGCGGAAACGCAGGCGATCCTCGGCCTTGTCGATGGCGTCCGCATTGGCACCGATCAACTCGACGCCGAACCGATCCAGCGTGCCGTTCTTGGCCAGCGCCAGCGCCGTATTCAGCGCGGTCTGGCCGCCCATGGTCGGGAGAACGACCAGCTTTTCACCGGGACGTTCCCTGCGCTCCCGCTCGATGATCTTCGCCACGATTTCCGGCGTAATCGGCTCGATATAGGTCGCGTCGGCCAGATCCGGGTCGGTCATGATCGTGGCTGGATTCGAATTGACCAGCACGATCCGGTAGCCCTCGGCCTTCAGGGCCTTGCAGGCTTGAGTTCCCGAATAATCGAACTCGCACGCCTGGCCGATGACGATCGGGCCGGCGCCGATGATCAGGATGGATTGGATGTCGGTGCGTTTGGGCATTAAAACGCCCTCATAGTGCAGCGCAGCACATTTGGCCAGCGGGTCTGTGACCTGCGACGCCGGAAGATGTGGATGGGACCCTGCAATCCGGCGTGTGACAGGGCAACCGCGGCTGAAAGCTGCGCCCAGGACCGTCCGCCCATCGTGAATGCCGCCGGGCCTGCGATGCCGAACCCGCGGCCGACGTCACCGGCACACGCCGCCGACGCCGGGCGAACCTCGCCTCAATCAGGAACGCCAGGCCCGACCGGAGCCGAGCCGTCGAAGTTCCCGGCCTCGATGAGACACTGCGCAATGCGGGCTCGGATCGGGGAGTATCGACGGGCGCGATGGCCGGACTCTGAAGGCACAGCGACCGGGGCGCTCCCGATGGGCTTCAGGAAAGGGTCGAGACCCGAACCAGCAGGATCGGCGGCCGCCGCACGCTCGGCATGCTGTCCGGCCCCGTGCCACCGGGCTGCCGTTCACTGCCGCGCGTCTCATGAGCGATCATGTCTGCGGCCTACCGGGCGCGCAGCGCCGGTCAGCCGCGGTCACGAGTGGACCGGATCGACCGAGCACCCCGCGATGAACCCGTAGCCGATCGCCGTTAGTAGTCCGTTGCCGGATAGATACCCGGACGCGTCGGCGCCCGAGACCCCTGCCGCCGCGCCCCCCACGGCGTGGAGGTTCGCAAACACCGAGCCATCCCGACCGACGACGCGCGCCTGATCGTCGACGACGAGACCACCCTGGGTATGAAACAGCGCGCCTGTGACGCGCACGGCCTTGAAGGGCGGCGCAAGTGCCGCTGCGCCCGCCCACTTGCGCCCGAAGGCATCGACCGACCCGTCGCGCTTGGCGGCTTCGACCGCGGTGAAGGTCTCACGAAGCGCATCGGCCGGAAGCCTCGTCCCCTCGGCCAGTTCCTCGATCGTTGACGCCGTGACGATGGCGCCCAGTCCGATCGCATTGCGGAAATCCTCGAATTGTCCGGCAATACCTGCGATGCGCTCGTCGAAAACGTTCCAGGCCACGCCCCCCGGTTCGGCAATGACCGATGCGGCCGCCTCGGAATACCCGCGCGCCTCGTTTGCGAAGCGTCGCCCCGCGGCATTGACCTGCAAGCCGCCCTCCGTGATCGTCGCCCAGGTGATCAGTATGCCGTGGGGATGGGCTACGGAGCCGTGCCCCTGATAGCCCGACAGGTGACGTGTCGCGGCGCCGAGCGCGAGGCCCCACTCGAGCGCATCTCCCTGGTTGCCCGGATGGCCGAAGTAGAGCGCCTCGGCCATTTCCGGAATGTGCCGGCTCACCAGTTCGCGGCTCCCGCCGAAGCCATTCGAAGCGAGGACCACGGCCCCCGCCCCGATGCGCTCCCTGCGTCCGTCGCCGCGCGCAACGATCACACCGGTTATTCTCCGCCCGTGTCTCACGAGTGTCTCGGCGCGGGTGTTCGTCAGGATGTCGATCCCGGCACTCTCGCTCGCCTCTCGCAGACGATCCATGAGTTCCGCGCCAGATCGCGTCGGCAAGCCGTGCATGCGCTTGGCCGAGTGACCCGGATAGACGAAATTGTCCACGACGGAAAACGGCAGTCCGTACCGCTCGCCGAGCCACTCGAGCGCCGGACCAATCGTCGAGGCGAGACGGAGAACCGATCCGATGTCGGGCTCGTCATGCGCCTTCCTCATGATATCGGCGGCAAAAGCCTCCACGCTGTCGTCGATGCCGAGCGCGCGCTGATAACGCGTCGCCGGCGCCGGAACGAGGCCAGCCGACAGCGATGTCGAGCCGCGCGGGACCGCATCACGTTCGACGACGAGCACGTTCAGTCCGCGGTCTGCCGCCGCCAGCGCCGTCACGAGCCCGGCCGCCCCCGCGCCGATCACCAGCACGTCCGTCTCCGCCTCGAAGGCGGCAGCGTCGTCGTCACGAATGTCCGCCATCTGTGGATCGTCCTTGGAGTGTTGATCCCGCAGCCGTGCCGGAAATGGCTGCTTGACGGAAGAATTTGTCCTATAAATAATACAGGTCAAGGAGAACGTCGCTGTGCATGCGATCGACACATCCAAAACCCACCGCCTCTATCTTCTCCTCAAGGAGCAGATCGTGGCGGGCGCGTGGGGTCTGGGGGAGCGGTTGCCGAGCGAGCCTCAGCTTGCGGCGCGGCATGGAGTCTCCCGTGTCACCGTCAGACGTGCGCTGGAGGGTCTCGTCCGCGACGGCATAATTCGCAGATCTCCCGGGGCCGGCACCTTCGTCGCCAAGCCCCCGGCTCCCGCGCCGATCGCGGCCGATCTCGTCGACATGCTGGCGCACCTGGCGGCCATGGGGCGCTCATCCCGCGTCCGCCTTCTCGGCTTCGAGTATATCGCGCCGCCGCCTCACGTGGCCGAAGCCCTGCAACTGCCGCGCGGCGTGAGTGTGCAGCACGCGCTTCGCGTCAGGCTGGCAGCCGGCACGCCCTTCTCCTACTTGAGCACATATGTGCCCGAGCCCATCGGCCGGAACTTCTCGCGGCGCGATCTGGCGCGCACCCCGCTTCTGGCGCTGCTCGAACGCTCGGGCGTGATTGCCGAACGCGCCGAGCAGACGGTGACGGCCACGCTTGCCGGGCCTGAAGCAGCCTCCGCGTTGGACGTGCAGGTCGGCGCGGCGCTGCTGGCGCTGACCCGCGTCGTTTTCGATGAGCAGGGCAACGGCGTCGAGTATCTCAGTGCGCTCTACCGGCCCGACATGCACGCGATCCGCATGGAACTCTCACGCGCCGGTAGCGGCGCGGAGCGTTACTGGACGGCCCAGAACCGCAGCGCTCATTCGGCGGCGACCGTCCAGCGGCTGCCGCCCAGAATGCTCCGGGCAGACACCAAGAAGTCGTTCAAATCAGGCCGCATCGACGCGGCGTAACGGAGGAGATCATCCATGACCATCACCCGCCGCAATGTCCTGGGAGGAGGCGTCGCCGCCTCGGCCGTCGTCGCCATGCCCGGTCTCGTCCGTGCGCAGGCTCCGGCAATCAAGATCGGCATCCTGCAGCCTGTCACCGGCGCATTGGCGCAGGACGGGGAATACGGACGGCTCGGCGCCACCATCGCCATCGACGAAATCAATGGCGCTGGAGGTATCAAGTCGATGGGCGGGGCTCGCCTGCAGATGATCTTCGGCGACGCCCGGTCCAATCCCGAAGGCGGCACCGCGGAAGTCGAGCGCATGCAGTCCGAAGGTGTCGCCGCGATTGTCGGCGGCTTCGCCTCGCCGATCTGCCTTGCGGCGTCTCAAGCCGCCTCGCGCTACGATATTCCCTTCATCGTCGACGTCGGCGTTTCCGATCAGATCGTCTCTCGCGGCCTGAAGAACACGTTCCGCCTCGGCCCCGGCTTCGGCACCGTCACCACCTCCGCGCTCGACAACCTGGTCAAGCTCAACGATGCGGCCGGCAAGCCCGCCAAGACCGTGGTCATCGTGCACGAGGACGGCCTCTTCGGCTCGGGCATGGCGAAACTCATGAATACCGAGTTGCCCAAGCGCGGTTTCGAGATCCTCGAGACGATCCCGCACCCGACTCCCTCCCGCGACATGTCCAACGTGGCGCTGCGCATCAAGTCGCTCAATCCGGATCTTGTCATCCCTTCGAGCTACTACGGCGAGTTCGTACTTCTCGCGCGCACGCTGCAGCAGCAGCGGATCCGGCCCAAAGGCATCTACGCCGTTCTCAACGGCGCTGCGTCGAACTTCCGCTTCGTGAAGGAGTTCCCGGAGGCTGCCAATCTCGTCATGGATTGCAATCACTGGGCCGACCCGCGCAAGGCGAAGACCGCCGCGGTCCGCGCGGCCGCCGAGAAAGACGGCCGATTCTGGCTCTACAATACCCCGCTCAACTACTCGTGCGTGCGCCTGCTTGCCGACGCGATCGAGCGCGCAGGATCCGCGGACCGGCTTAAGGTAACCGAGGCGCTGGCCAGCTCCACGTTCGCCGACCACATCATGCCCTATGGGCCCACGAAGTTCGTGAACGGCCAGAACACCGGTGCCGCGCCGGTGAATACCCAGGTCCAGAACGGCGACATCAAGGTGATCTTCCCGACTGAATTCGCGGACGCCAAGGCCGTGTTCCCGGCGACCTGAGAGCTGCCCCGCTTCAGCGCGATGTCCGCGCTGAAGCGGGGCCACAACACATGCTGACACCCGAAATCATCCTGGCGGCAGTCGTCAATGGCCTTCTGACCGGGGCCGTCTACGCACTGATCGCGCTCGGACTGACGCTGGTCTACGGCGTTTTACACATCATCAACTTCGCCCATGGCGCCACGCTGACCGCGGCCATGTTCGCAGTCCTCGTCTGTCACCAGGTGCTGCGCATCGACCCTTACGTCGCGGCCCTGGGACTTACACCGCTGTTCTTCGCCCTCGGCTACGTCGTTCAACGCTACGTCATCGGTCCCGCCAGCCACGGTGACGACAGCAACATCCTGCTCGTGACGCTCGGATTGTCGATCATCATCGAAAACGCGCTGCTGGCCGGGTTCCGTTCCGATACCCGCTCGATCGACGTGCCATACGGCTTTTCCGTCGTTGAAGCAGGGCCGCTGCTGCTGTCCGTCCCCAAGCTCGTGGCCTTCGCCGCGAGCTTTGCCGTCGCCGCTGTCCTCGGGCTGCTCCTGCTCAAGTCGGACACCGGCAAGGCCATACGCGCCGTCGCCAAGGAAAAGACCGGCGCCGCTCTGATGGGGATCGATGCTGATCACGTCTACGCAGTGACGTTCGGCATCGGTGCGGCTTGCCTGGCCATTGCCGCCTGCCTGCTGATGCCGACGTATCTGGTCAATCCGCGCTCGGGCAACGCATTCGTACTGGTGGCCTTCACCATCGTCGTGCTGGGCGGCATGGGATCGATCGGCGGCGCACTCGCCGGAGGACTCATCATCGGCGTGGTCGAGAGCCTGTCCGGCCTCTTTCTCGGCGAAAGTCTCGGCCAGATCGGCATCTTCCTGATCTTCATCCTCGTGTTGCTGGTGCGGCCGACCGGACTGTCGGGCGCACGCACATGAGGGAAGCGTCGTGGACATCGATCTGCGTGTGTGCGGTCGGCCTGGCGGTCCTGCCGCTTCTGCTCACGTCCAACGTGGCGCTCAACTTCATCACGTTCGCCGGCATCATCGCCCTCGCGTGCCAGGGATGGAACATTCTCGCGGGCTACGGCGGTCAGTTCTCGTTCGGTCACGCCGCGTTCTTCGGCACCGGCGCCTATGCCATGGCGCTGTTGCAGGTCAGGTTCGGGCTGAACGCCTGGGCCGCGTTGCCGCTCGCCATCGTCCTGGGCGGGATCGTAGGCTATGCCATCGGGTTCCTCAGCTTCCGCGCGCACCTGCGCGGTTCATACTTCGCGCTCGTCACGCTGGCCTTTGCCGAGGTCTTCCGCATCCTCGCGAATGCCTGGAGATTCACCGGCGGCGCCGCCGGCGTTCTGATCCCCCTCCAGGTCGGCGCCGCGGGAATGCAGTTCGCGGACAAGCGCGTCCTCTATTGGCTCGTCGTAGCATTCGTCGTCGCGGGGCTGGCGTTGACGCATACGTTGGCGCGCTCCCGCTTCGGCGCGCATCTGGTGGCCGTACGCGAGAACGAGGACGCCGCGCGCGCGCTCGGCGTCGATGTCCTCGCCGTCAAGCTCAAAGCAATCACCATATCCGCCATGCTGACCTCGGCGGCCGGTTGCCTCTATGCGCAGAAGTTCCTCTATCTCGATGCAAACATCGCCTACGGGCCCTGGATCTCGGTCGATGCGCTGCTGGCACCGATCGTGGGCGGCCTGGGCACCGTGTTCGGCCCGCTTGTGGGGGCCGTGGCGCTGCTCGGATTCGGCGAGGTGACGAAAACCATCCTGATCAACATGACCGGCGGTGCAATTCCCGGCATCGATCTCGTCGTCTACGGCGTTCTGCTCATCATCACCGTCGCCTACGCCCCGCAGGGACTGATCGGGCTGGCGCGCGGCCTGCTGCGCGGCCGCAAGGGAGGTGGCCCATGACCGCGGCGCTTCTCGACGTGCGCGCCGTCACAAAGACCTTCGGCGGGTTGACCGCGGTGAGGAACGCCTCATTCAGCGTCAAGGAAGGCTCCATCACCGGCCTCATCGGCCCGAACGGCGCCGGCAAGACCACGCTCTTTGCCGTCATATCCGGCTTCGAAAAGCCGACGGTCGGCAACGTCGTCTTCCGCGGCGTGGACGTGACCGCACTGGAACCCCATCGCCGTGCTGTTCTCGGCATCGCGCGCACGTTCCAGATCGTCCAACCTTTCGCGGGCCTCACGGTGCACGAGAACATCGCCGTCGGCGCCTATCTGCGCCATCACGACCGGGCAGAAGCACTCGCGAAAGCCGCGGACGTGGCAACGCGGGTCGGGCTCGCCTCTTTGCTCGATCAGTCCGCCGCGGCCTTGACGGTAGCCGGCCGCAAAAGACTAGAACTCGCGCGCGCGCTGGCCACCGAACCCGCACTGCTGCTGCTGGACGAGGTCCTCGCCGGTCTCAATCCCAGCGAGATCCGCGACATGATCCCGGTCATCCGCTCTATCTGCGACAGCGGCGTCACGATCCTTATGGTCGAGCACGTGATGCAGGCCGTCATGAGCCTCTGCCAGCACATTCATGTGATTTCCCAGGGCGAAATGATCGCCGATGGTCCACCCGTGTTCGTGTCGCGCGAGCCAAAGGTCATCGAGGCCTACCTCGGACAAGGCGCAGCCGCCCGTCTCCATGGGTTGGGGGCTGCCCATGCTTGAGATCCGCGATCTCGTCGCCGGCTATGGCGCAACATCGGTGCTGCGCGGCGTATCGATCGACGTGCGTGCCGGCGAGGTCGTCGCCGTCCTGGGCGCCAATGGCGTCGGAAAGACGACGCTCAACCGCGCTGTCTCGGGTCTGATCCAGGCCAAGAGCGGACGGATCACGTTCGAGGGAGACGATCTGCGCGGCCTGACACCGAGCGCAATCGTCGAACGTGGGCTGATCCATGTCCCCGAGGGCAGAAAAATCTTTCCGAACATGACCGTGGCCGAGAATCTTGAGCTCGGTTCCTACCGGCGGGCCAAGGCGCGGCGTGGCACGAACCTCGCGCGTGTCTTCGCCCTCTTTCCGCGGCTCGAGGAACGCTCACGCCAACTCGCGGTCACGCTCTCCGGCGGCGAGCAGCAGATGCTCGCGATCGGCCGCGGCCTG
>CAYMEB010000228.1:0-7763 GCA_964389095.1 uncultured Hyphomicrobiaceae bacterium | reverse complement strand
CGCAGGTTCGCCGTCGCTCAGGCAACGCCGGCCTGAACTAAAGGGACAGGCATGCGCCAGCCATGTGGGTTGATATTCAGCACCCAGCCTGTCACAGCAGTATTGTTAGCAGATTGCCCGTACCAACCGTAAATACTTTGGCGTATTTGGTTTTATTCGTTTTCGGATCGTAGGACCATTTTGCAAAACCTTTGGCAGCATTGATAGTCTGCACACCATTTCTGCCAGTTGCTATCCTGCCAATGGTGAAGCTTTTTGCATCCTTCAGGACTTGGCCTGCCATCTTGTTTATCCAGCACGATTGGGTTGCAAATTTGACATGTCATCTTCAGACGCGGTCGTCTTACGCGACATTCGCTTCATTGTCGAGGATGGCAATCTCGCAGACTGTGCCTCCGGCCTTAATAGCCATCAACGCATCAGGCCGTTGACAAACCGCAAGTACAGGAACTGCGTTGCTGGCGCACCCAGGCAACCACATTAACGGAGTGGAACAAGCTCAGGGCATCTTTTGGCGTGGTGTGCACTGACATTTCAAGGATGGGGCCGTCAGTAGATTGCCCGATGTCATCCCGGAAAGCTGTCGCAAAGTTGGGGCTGCGGCAGGTAAATTTGCATGCGTGTTTCTGACCCTCCCCGCCTCTGTTCCGACGGTCGGTTGCGGACGGCTGTGTGGATCGAGATGATCACCGGTTGTGCGACCGGTCCGGAACGCCGGCTCGCAGGTGTCCGCTGTCGGCTGACGAGTGACTGAACTTGATCCATGTACACGATCTGCCGATGGTCGAGGCGCCGCATCGTCCGCGCCCTGCTCCCGAGCTTCCGTAGAACGCCGCCGATGCTGCATGTGCTGGGGCGGTCCCGCTCACGCAGAACGACTCGACGCCCGGTGCGTTCTCCGGCCCAGCTCGCGGCGGGTGCAATCGCGGGCACAAACTGTGAACACGGCCATCGACTCGCGATGGGCTCCCAGGCGGGTTGTCAGGTTTGACACCTTCGAGGCACTGGACTAGGGTCCGCGCGACCTCGCGACGAAAGTCGCAGACGTTGACAGATGTCGTTGTGTTCGTTGGGTAATCTTTGACGGGATGATGCTATTGAACGAGTCGCCGCCCGGCGGCAGCCTACCGATCGAGCCGGATCGACGGCTCGGGCAGAACCCAAGACGGTGACCTCGAGGGCGGGGTACCGGCGCAGTGAACTAGAAACCAGAGACCGGCCGGCCGGCCCGTGGCGACACGGGCGGGGTGCCAATGGCATAGGCGCCGGCGAGAGATTTGAGGGACTGCGGGAGCGGACGGCAAGATCCGCAAGCCGCTGGAGCCGGATTAGATGGAACTGGGCGATTTGATCAGGGCGGATGCGATCCTTCCGAACCTGCGTACCAAAGAGAGGAAGGCGACCCTGCAGGAACTGGCTGGCCGAGCCGCGAAGCTCGCCGACCTTCCCCAGCGGGACGTCTTCGAGGCGTTGCTGCAACGCGAGCGGCTCGGCTCGACCGGCGTCGGCCGGGGCATCGCCATACCCCATGCCCGCATGGCCGGTCTGAAGTCGATCTGCTGCCTGTTCGCGCGGCTTGCCGAGCCCGTGCCTTTCGACAGTCCAGACGGGGAGCCGGTCGATCTGGTCTTCGTGCTGCTCGCTCCAGAGGACGCGGGCGCCGATCACCTCAAGGCCCTGGCGAGGATTGCGCGGCTGCTGCGCGAGCCGGATGCGGCCGGCCGCCTGCGGGCCGCCAAGGATGCGGCCTCGATCCTGGCCATCCTGAACAATCCCGAGATTACGCCACGGCCCATGCCGCTCGCCGGCTGACGCCGTTTCAGCCCATCACGAGCAACGCACCGAGCCCGACGCCGCCCAGCACGATGCGGTACCAGGCGAACGGCGCGAAGCCGCGGGAACTCACGAACTCGAGCAGGTGGCGTACGACGAAAACGCCCACGGCGAAGGCGACGACGAAGCCGACGGTGATGTTGATCACGTCGTCCACGGCGAGCATCTTGTAGCTCTTGAACAGGTCGTAGGCGAAAGCGCCGGCCATCGTCGGCATGGCGAGGAAGAACGAGAACTCGGCCGCCGCGCGTTTGCCGACGCCCAGTAGCATGGCGCCGACGATGGTCGCGCCGGAGCGTGAAACGCCGGGGATCATCGCGAGGCACTGGAACGCCCCGATCTTGAGCGCAGTCAACGGCGTGATCTGCATCACGTCGTCGGCGGTCTGGCGGAAGTGGGCCCGGTCCACCACCAGCAGGATGATGCCGCCGACGATCAGGCTGATGCACACGATCAAGGGCGATTGCAGCATGAGCTTGATGTGCTTGTGGAACGTGGCGCCGAGGACCGCAGCCGGCAGGAATGCGACGAGAACGGCGAGCACGAAGCGGCGGGTTTCCGCGCTGCTCGGCAATGCCGCAGCCATCCCCAGCAAGCGCGCGGCGTAGACGCTCAGGATGGCCAGGATCGCACCGAGCTGGATCAGGATTTTGAAGGTGCCGGCCGGCTCCTGGACGCCCAGCAGCGCCTCGGCCAGGACGAGGTGGCCGGTCGACGACACCGGGATGAACTCGGTGAGCCCCTCGATGATGCCCAGCAGCACGGCTTGCCAAGTCTGCATCCGGTTTCCCCTTCCAGGCGTCGCGGCAGGCAGATTCGGTATCAGGATTCATCCGTGCCAGATGTGACCGGGACGGCACGTCGGGGGTGCGAAACTGAGTGAGCCGGACCGGATCAGCCCTTCCGGTTTGACGCGCTCAAGAACAGCGCCGCGGTCCCGGCCTCCATGCGGCGGCGCTGGCGACGCTCGCGCGCCTCGGCATCCTCGCCCCACTTGGAGATCTGCCAGTCCTCGTCGACGTTGGCGGCGGTCCAGGCATCGTCGAGCGTCATGTGGCGCTCGAGCACGGCGAGGGCCAGGATCGCCGATCCTGTCAGGGTGGTGAGCACGTGGATCGCGGCGAGCGAAAAGGCATCGAGGTTCGCAAGGCGCTGCTCGATGGCCTGGGTTGCCGGCTGCGGCTGGGCGACGTGGGCGATCCCGGTGGAGAGCACGAAGCAGGCACCGAGCGCCTGCGCGATCCAGGCGAGCGGCGGGTCCCAGTGGCGGCGCTGGAGGGCGACCAGCCCTTCGGGCATGTCGGCGCGGTAGCAGAGCAGATCGCTTCCGGCGTAGCGGGCGACCTCGGCGGCAACCGCCGCCTCGTTTCCGCTCACACCGTCGATCGCGGTGCAGGCGAGCGTCGTCGCCGGCATGGTCGAGGGATCGATGCGTTCGCCCTGGCTGCTCCACTCGGCTGCGATCGCGGCCGCGACCGGCTCATGGGGAACGATCAATTCCTGCCGTCGCGGCGTGCGCGCCGCGCGGCCGTCCAGAAGCACGCGGAACCCGCCACTGCAGGGGGCGGCCAAGGCCTCTTTGTAGAAGCGGCGCGGCTTGGGCCGTTCCGTCGCCTCGCGGCCGGGGATGCGGGGCCCTTCGCGTTCCACACTCATGCTGCTCCGCTCCGTCGCTGCGCCTGCAGCCGGTCGCAGGCCTCGATCAGCTCGTCGAAGCGCGCGACGATCGCGTGTGCTCCGGCATCGGCCAATTCCTCGACCGGGTGATAGCCCCAGGCCACGCCGATCGCGCCGGTTCCTGCTGCGGCGGCCATGGCCATGTCGAATGCGGTATCGCCGATCATCAAGGTCTCGCCGGGTTCGAAGCCCGTCTCGGCCATGGCCCGCTCGAGCATGCCCGGATGCGGCTTCGACGGGTTGTCGTCCGCGGTCTGCAGCGTCGCGAACTTGCCGCGCCAGCGATAGTGGTCGAGCAACCGGTCGACGCCGCGACGAGACTTCCCGGTGGCGATGCCGAGCACGACATCGTCGCGCGCGGCGAGCGCGGCGACGACTTCGGCCGCGCCGGGATACAGCGGGTCCTCGGCGCGCTGCTCGCGAAGTGCGCGGGCGTTGTCGCGATAGCCTTCGACCAGCCTGAGCTGCTGGTCGACCGTGGCGCGCGGGGCCAGTCGGGCGATCGCCTGGGGCAGCGAGAGACCGACGATCGCGGGTGTCTGCTCGCGCGAGGGCGATGCGAGGCCGCTGGCACGGAACGCTCCCGACATGGCGGTGACGATCGCCTGCTGGCTGTCCACCAGGGTTCCGTCGCAATCGAATATGACGAGGCGGCGCATGGTTGCCTTCGCTCGCGTGTTCCTGCCGTCGCGTGTCCGGGCGTCAACCGGCATCGGGTTCGAATTTGTCGGCATCGAGGCCGAGGGTCTCCCAGCTCCGCTTCATGTGTTCGGGGAGCGGCGCGGTGACGTCGATGCGTGCGCCAGGAAGGATCGGATGGGGAATGATCAGGCGGCGGGCATGCAGGTGCAGCTTCGCCTCCAGATTTTCCGCCGGCATCAGGCGGCCGTCCTCGTACTTCACGTCGCCGACGATGGGATGCTTGATCATCGCCATGTGCGCGCGCAGCTGGTGCTGGCGGCCGGTGACCGGCTTGAGCGAGACCCAGGCCACCTTGTGGCTGATGCGGTCGATCACGCTGTAGTGCGTGGTCGCGTGCATCGCCTGCTCCTGCTCGCCGGGGCGGGCCTTGCGGACGCGATCGCCATCGGGTCCGGGCGCCTTCACCAGCGCGGCCTCGATCCTGCCCTGGCGGGGACTGGGGACGCCGTGCACCAGTGCCCAGTAGGTCTTGGCGGCACTGCGGGTCTGGAACGTGCGGCCGAGCTTGGCGGCGGCCTGCCGGTGCTTGGCCACCAGCAGGACGCCGGTGGTGTCGCGATCGAGCCGGTGGACGAGCCGCGGACGCTCGCCGAAACGGTCGGTCATGCCGGCCAGCATCCCGTCGATATGGCGGCGCGTTCCGGTCCCGCCCTGCACGGCGATTCCCAACGGCTTGTCGAGGACCAGAACGTGCTCGTCCTCGAACAGGATGATGCGCTCGACGAGATCGCGATCGCTCTTGGAGGTCTGGGGCTGGGCATTCTCGGGCGCGGCCGTGCGCGCGGGCTCGCGTGCGATCCGGGGAACGCGGATCTCCTGGCCGGCCTCCAGGCGGGTCGACGCCTCGGCACGCCGCGACGCCACGCGGACCTGGCCCGAGCGTAGCAGCTTCTGGAGGTAGCCGTAGCGGACGGCCGGGAAATGCACCTTGAACCAGCGATCGAGCCGCATGCCCGCCTCGCCGCGTGCGACCCGGATCGTCTCGACCCCGCCGCCGGGTTTGCCGCTCGCGGTCTCGCTCATGACAGCACCGTTCGCGCCAGGACGACGCCCGCGGCCATGGCGCCGATCGAAAGCGCGACGGAGGCGGCCGCATAGACGGCGGCGGCCAGCCCGTCGCCGCGCGAGGCCAGAGCGACGACGTCCGCGGAGAACGCCGAAAACGTCGTGAAGCCGCCGAGGATGCCGGTGGCGAGGAAGGTGCGGAGCTCGACGGAGCCGGAGAAGCGCAGCGCGATCGCCTCGACCAGCAGCCCCATGGCGAGCGAGCCGACGATGTTCACGATCAGCGTGGACCAGGGGAAGCGCCCGCCACACGCGGCGTGGCAGCCTACGTTGACGAGATGGCGTGCGCCCGCGCCGATGGCGCCGCCCGCACTGGCCAAGAGAAGCAGTCGCATGTCGACCCGCAGATCCTCGTGCCGCGCAGCGGCGGCTTCATTCCTCGCCGAGCCGCCGGGCCAGCAGCCAACCGACCAGCCATCCGGTCACCAGGGCCAGCAGATTGACGCCCATGAACACGGCGGCATGCATGTTCGCGACCGTATCGGGGTCCTCGAACGTGTACTGCCGCACCGTCCAGCTCGCGATCGGCGTCGACGCATAGATCGTCGCCAGCAGGGCGAACGCCAAGGCCGTCACCATCGCCACGAGATATCGCACGCCCGCGTCTCCCTCGGCCCGAGCCTGCCGCTCTCTTCTCACAATCCCCAGTCGCGGGAAAGGGCAAAGAAGGATGATCCGGGGTCGGCGGGCCGGGCGGGGCCGGGTCCCGGCGGGCGCCCGCCCGGGCCCGTGCGGGACTGGCGGGATGGCCACGGCGCCGCCATAGTGCATCGGCCGTATACGGCCGAGGGAGCATTTTTCATGGCCAAGACAGCCGGCCCATTTTTTCATCTCGCGCGCGGGCGAGGACAAGGACGTCGCCCTGGTGGTGGACCAGATTCTGCGCGACGCGGGCTACGAGACCTTCATCCAGGATCGCGACTTCGGGCCGACGGCGTTCACCGAGCGCATGGACCACGGCATGAAGATGGTCGAGACCGGCGCCGTGATCGTCGCGCTCGTCTCGGGGACCTATCTCAACAAGGACTACTGCATGGTCGAGGCGCTCTATCCGCTGCGCCGCGATCCCTTCAACAAGCAGCGCCGCCTCGTCGTGCTGCGGATCGCGGAGTGCGAGCCGGAGGGCCTGCTGGGGCCGATCCCCTCCGTCGACCTGGTGCCGCATCTGCACGACGCGACGGCGGTGAAGCGTCTCGTCCTGGGCGCCGTCGATCCGGGTCGCTTTCCCAAGGAGGCCGACTTCGCGGCGCTGCAGCGGCGCGCGGCCCGGCAGACCATCCACCCCGAGGTGCGCCCGCTCGCCGGCCTCGCCGCGCGGCCCGACGAGATGGTGGCGATCGACGCGGCGCTGTGGAAAGGCGACGGGGGCCGCGCCGCCCTGACCAACTCGGTGGGCGCGACCGCGGCGGTCAAGGGCCTCGGCGGCGTCGGCAAGTCCGTGCTGGCGCGCGGCTACGCCTGGGAGAACCGCGCGCGCTATCACGGCGTGTGGTGGCTGCGCGCTCAAAGCCCGGACACCATCCTCGACGACCTGATCGAGCTCGGCTGCCGCATCGTCAACCCGGACCTGCGCGAGTGGCCCGATCCCCGCGCGGCGGCGCAGGCCGTGCTCGACGCCATCGCGCAGCAGACGACCGAAAAGCCCTGGCTGCTGGTCTACGACAACGCGGAGGCGCCGGAAGGGGTGCGCGAGCTGATCCCGCCGGCGGGCGCGCACGCGCTGCTGACCACGCGCTGGCAGGACTGGTACGGCGAGGCGACTGAGGTGCGCGTCGGCGTCTTCCCGCGCGAGACGGCGACCGAGTACCTGATGGCGCAGGCCCGCGGCGGCGCCGAGCAGCCGGTCGAGACCCGGGCGGCTGCGGCGCGGCTGGCCGAGGACCTCGGCTTCCTGCCGTTGGCGCTGGCGCTCGCCCCGGGCGGACGCCTGGGGCCGCAACTGGACGTTCGCGCAGTATCGCACGCACATCGGCGAGATGCTGCGGCGCGAGCCGACCAAGGCGGTCGACTATCCGAACTCCGTCTACGCCACGTTCACCGCGGCGCTCGATCGCGCGGCCGCATCCGCGCCGGAGGCCGAGACGCTGATGGGCCTGTGCGCCTTCCTCGCCCCCGACAACATCCCGCTCGATCTCGTCGATGCAAAAGAAATGGCCGAGATCGCCAAGGGCGATGCCGTCGCGGCCCTGGCGGAGGTGTCGCTGGTCACGCTCGGCCGCTTCCCCGATGGCGCGCCGTCGCTCGACGTGCACCGTCTTATGCAGCGGGTGATGAAGGAGCGGCTCGGCGCCCGGGCGGCGGAGGTCGCGGGGCGGGCGGTGGCGATGGTCGCGCGGGGATATCCGTTCGACAGCGACGACGTACGGTTCTGGCCGATGTGCGCGCGGCTGGAGGAGCACGCCAAGGCGGTGCTGGAGACGGCGCCGGAAACGGGTGAGACGGCTGCGAATACGTCATTGCTGCTCAATCAGGTGGCTCTGCATTGG
>CAYMEB010000227.1:0-7866 GCA_964389095.1 uncultured Hyphomicrobiaceae bacterium | reverse complement strand
GAGGAAGCCTGCAGCGTACGCCGGCTGCCCCGCAGCCGAAGCGAGTTGCTGACGAACAGCTGTTCGCAAGAATGAGCCTCCCCGTCTCCGCCGTTTCAACTTAGCTCGGCTGCAACCGATTGAGTTCTCGCTGATCGAGAACCCCAAGCCGAGCGCCAGCACCCTCCCAAACACAACCTCTCAACCGAATGCCGATCAGCCGCACGACTCCACGCGGTCTGTTGGCGTTCCACCTGATTCCAACGGAGACAATCGTGAGTAAGCGCAAAATCGCACAGAACAGCCTGCCCGGCAGCAGCATCACCGTCGGGTTGGACATCGGCTATGGGGTCACAAAAGCCGTGACCACCGATCAAATCGTGACGTTTCCCTCGGTGATGGGACACGCTCGTGAACTCAAGTTCGCGCAGGATGACATCGCTGAACGGCACCCCGGCGATCAAATCACCGATGACGAAGGATCGTGGTTCGTTGGCGATCTGGCATTGGCGCAGCTTCCGCCGGGTGAAATGCTCCGCTTGCGGGGACGCACCGCCAATGAAGCGACGATGGGGAACGCTTTTCGGCTGCGCTTGGCAAAGGTCGCCATCGGCAAGCTGGTCGCGGGGATGTGGAACCGCGACATCGTGCATATCCGTTTGGCGTCAGGATTGCCGGTGGATCACATGCGCGACGCGGCGGAGCTGAAAGCCTCATTGGTCGGTCAGCACATCATCAAGACGGATACTGCTGAACTGGTCGCCAACATCTCGGAAGTGATGGTCATGCCGCAGGGCTACGGCTCCATCTACGCCATGAGCCTGACGGAAAGTGGCGAGATTAACCGCCAGCACACGTACCGCCGGACAGGGGTGTGTGATGTGGGGACGTACACCGTCGATCTGGCATTGGACGACGAAGGCGAGTACGTGGATGCAGAAAGTGGCAGCGTGGAGAGCGGTGTCTACACGGCTCAGGAGAGGATCGCCGCTGTCCTCGAACGGGATTATCGCCAGAAGATGCCGTTCAAGATCGTCGAGGAGGTTCTGCGCACAGGGGTGTTCCGCGCCAACGGTCAGCCCGTCGATTACAGCGGGATTGTCGAAGAAGCGCTTGCCCCACTCCGCAGCGCAACCTTGAGCCTGATGGGTGAGAAGTGGCACAGCGGTGCAACCGTCGATGTGATCTACCTATCCGGGGGTGGAGCGGAGTTGGTCTATAACGAAGTGAATGCGGCGTACCCGCAAGCGCAATTGCTGCCAGAAGCGCAGTTGGCGAATGCGCGCGGGTATCTCAACTACGCACGTTTCGTCGCCCGTCAGGAATAAATGAGGGTGTTGGGGGTGTCGTACCGGTTCGGACAGTGTGCGTACAAGGGCGTACACCCCCAAGAGGAGGTTTCAAGCATGGCAAAGAGTAAACGTATGACAGCGACGGTCAAAATGACCTTCACGGAGGACACTGACCTGATCGCATGGTGGAACAGCATCCCGCGCGGCAGCCGCAACGCAGTGATGAAGGACTTGATGCGTGAGTACATCGAACGTCACCGGGGTGGCTTTCGCCCGGTGCTGCCGCGCAATTCCCCGCAGCCGTTCGATCCGGGTCGTTTTGCGCAGGTCTGTGATGATGCGGCGTGGATACGGTCAGCGATGGGCGATCTGCCGCGTTACATGGAGCAGGTGATTCAGCATGTCGCGGCACTGGGGGTGATTCAGACCACTGCTGGAGGTGCTGTCGCTATCCGTGAGCCGACCAAAGTGGTTGACGAGGTGGAGGCAAACAAGCGCGAGGAGAAAGTGAGGAAGGCGAAATGGTAACGACTGATCGTGTTCTACAGGAGCGGTACGTGCGCACAGCGCAATGCAAGGCAGTCCTACGTCCTGCCTTGCGGCGCAGCGTCGGGGCGCTGCGCCCTCGTCTGACCCCCTGTGGGGCTGTTTCCATTTCAGAATGGGTCACAGGGGGTCAGAAGCCAGCTAAATCCGCTGGCTCCTCATGCGCCGGAGTGGCTGGTGCAGCGTGTTCCACACCCTGCACGCAGGCGGTGGTGCGCAGCACCCGCCTGCCACGTGGGCGCACCCAATCGCGCCCACGCGCGTCACCCGTCCCGGCTGACGCAAAAAACTTGCACCACTTTGCGCGAGTAGTCGCTGAGCGTATGGCAGCGGGGAATTAGCAAGGAGACAGGGAATGAACCACAAGCAGATGGTACGTGAAATCGCTATGCGTTTGCCGTATCTCAAGCGGCGCGATGTCGCGGACGTGTTGGAAGTGATGTCGGAGTTATGGATAGCAGAACTGGCGCAGCCCGGCGCAACTATCACCGTTGCCGATCTGGGCAAAGTGCTGGTGGAAGTGCAGGACTTCCGCAGTGGCGGTGCAGTTCAACGTCGGATGCAAGCGCAGCAGGGCAGCGCCGCGCCCAAGACGTTGAAACGCATTTATGTACGTTTCCGCCCGACCAAGAAATTCCGTTCGGCGATCCTAGCAGGGCTTGAAGGGAGTGAAGCACGATGAAGAAGAAACCGAATTCGTACAGCGAACGGATGACCGTGAATCTCACGCCGGATCAGATGCGGCGGTTGGTAGCCTTGCGGGACACACGCGCTCGCGTTGGCAAGTTCGTGACCAAGAACGATCTGCTGCGCGATGCGCTCAACTACTATCTCGCCGCACAGGAGGATTTACCCGGTTCGCGCCGCGCCATCGCCAAAGGTATCGAGGGCAAGGTCGATGCGCTGGATGAGAAAGTCGAAACGATGGCGGCAGCGCTCAACGCTTTCATTGAGCGGTTGACGCGCAAACGCGAGGTGTAGCGATGGATCGCAAGCAGATGTGTGTAGCAAATGTGAAGTACAAGAAGCCGACCGACGATGACGCGAAGCGGGCGAAGAACCTGCTCAAGTACTTGACCTACCGCGACAGCCGCGACGGGTATGTGAAACAGCGCGCCGGGATGGAACGGTGGGTCGATCACGGGATGGGCGGATCGGTTGGTGATATCGCGCAGCGCTGCGATGACTTACGCAGCGAGCATGTGCTGACCTTTTCGCTCGTCATCAATCCGAACCCGGAATTGACCGCGATGGTACCGTTCGAGCAGCGCGAACGTTTTGTCCGCGAGCTGACTGAAAACGTGGTTGAAGAATTCTTCGACGAGCGTGGTTTGGACACAGGCATCGAGTACAGCTACGTGCTTCATCACAGAAACAGTACCAATCCGCAGTCACCGGGACTGCACGATCCACATACCCATGTGGTGCTGCCGGGGACGGTTTTCGACGAGGAGCATGGGCAGCGGGTGCCGTTGTTCTTCTCGCAGAACCGGAAGGTGGATCACATTGACATGCTGCACCGCGTCACCGAACGCGAGGCGGAAGGGCTGCTGGAACGCTATATCGGGCTGGATTGGGAACAGCGTTATGACGCGCTGGATGCAGCCCGGACAGCACAGCGAGCGATCGCCGAAGAACCGGCACACGGTTCAGTCGAGTTGGAAGATGACGGTTTTGCCTTTTGGGTGGGAGCGCGGCGCACCGATGAGCAGATCAGCGCGACGGGCTACTACCGGACTGTCGAAGATGATGAGGTGGAATTTCGTCCGTTGATCGGAGGGCTGAAACATGACGAGGCGGAACTGCTGGCGAAGCTTTTGCACAGTGAGATCGGCGGGGATTTCGCCACACTGCGCCAGCTTGCGGATGGGATCAACGAGATGAGCGGGGCAGAGCGGGAAGCCTTCTTCGCCGACGTGCGGCGGTTGGACTTCGGTCTGCCGAATCGAGAACCGGGCTTGGACATCGACTTTTAGCCGACATGCACACAGGGGAATGAAACGCTCTGGTCGCCAAACGAGCGCGCTTCAAACCCCCGTTATGATATCCGAAGGAATGAACATGAGTATCGCACAAACTGACGCCTCCGGCAACAGACCAGAGTGGCGTGATTTTCTCCGCGCCTTGTATTCAGGCGCACCGGACGAGCTGTACTTTGAACTGCGCTGCATCCACCCGACGAGTGGAGATGCTCGCTCCTTCTGGAGCAAAGTCGGGGACAAACGCACCCTGACGAACGCGCTCAATCGCGCGACAGCATTGAACCGCGAGGGCGGCTACGGGCTGTACTTCGCGCCATGTTTGCGCCGCGACAAGCAGGGCAAGGCGGAAGTGGCGGCGCTGCTCCCCGCGTTGTGGGTCGATCTGGACTGCGACGACCAGGCGGCGCGCCGAACGGCAGCGCTGGCGAAGCTGCAAGCTTTCAACCCGCCGCCCTCCGCCATCATCGACAGCGGCGGCGGCTTGCACGCCTACTGGCTGCTCACCGAACCGGTGACGCTCGACGAGGGCAGCCGCAAGCAGACGGCAGGGATTCTGCGCGGATTGTTCAGCGCGCTCGGCGGTGACCCCCAGTATGTCAAGTCGGTTGCGTCGGTGATGCGGCTGCCGAGCAGCATCAACACCAAACCGGAGCGCGGCGGCGCGATTGTGACGCTGGTCGAACTGCACCCGGATCGCCGGTATGCGCTGAGTGATTTCGCTTGGTTGGAAAGCCAAACGCAGGTCGAGCGGATCGGGGGATTGAACGTCGTCACGCTCAACGGAAACGGGCAGCACCCACTGCCCAAGCGCACCGAAGCCTATCTTGCAGCGGGCGCGACGGTAGGCAGCCGGAACACCGAACTGTTCCAAGCGGCGTGCCAACTGCGTGATGCCGGTCATGCGCAGTCGGTGGCCGAGGCGCAGCTTATCCCGCGTTACGTCGCCGATGGATGCAGCGAAAAGGAAGGGCTGGCAACGATCCGCAGTGTCTACAGTCGCCCACCGCGTGATCCTATTCCGACTCCGCGTGATCAGGTGGAGCAGTTGGTCAATCGCTACCGTCGGCAGACCGAAGCGTCGGATCGTCCGACCGCCGCCCAGATCGCGGACACTGTACGCGCCTGTTCTGGAATGAATCCGGTTGAATGGGCAGAAACACGCCAGCGGCTCAAATCCGTGTGCGGCGACGGCTTAAAGGTCGCCGATCTGGATCGCCTGTACCGTGAAGCTCGCCGTGATCGCGATCGCGCCGCCGTACCACAAGGGGAAGGCGCTGAACGGTATGTTGAGCGCGAGGGCGGCATGGTCTACGAGAAAGAAACCGAACGTGGGTTGTCCCGGCTGACCGTCGCCGATTGGACCGGGCGGGTGTTGGAATGGATGATGCAGGTCGATGACGATGGGCAGGTGGATCGGCAAATGCGTTTGCAGCTCATCCACCCAACGTATTCAACGACCATCGACGCGCCGGACGAATTGTTCGGCGATCCAAATGCTCTGGCACGCTTCATCGCCGGGAAAGCGGGTGGCATTTTCTCCCCGCGTGCCGGGATGCAGAAACATCTCGCACCGGCGATCCTGAAACTCTCTGCCGATGCGCCGCGCTGCCAAACCTACCGCTTCATCGGTTGGACACGCATTGACGATCACTTGCAGTTTGTTTCACCCGATATCAGCGTCAACGCAGCAGGGATCGTGAGTAATCCACCAGAAGTGGCACTGGAGAGCCGGTTACGCGATTACGGACTGAAACAAGCCGCATGGGAGGACGGACTCAACGCCTTTCGGGCGACCGTCGCGGTTTTCCCCAAAGAACTGGCATCCGTCTTGATCGCCTTTTCGCTGCTCCCAGTGATGCAGCGATTCTTTCCCACCGCCGCGCCGAAACCCGCACTGCACCTCGTCGGCACGACTGGCAGCGGCAAGAGTGAGATCGCCGCGCTCATGACCAGTTTCTACGGCGAGTTCACCCGTGACACGCCGCCCGCACAGTGGGGCGACACTGTGAACACGGTCGAATCGCTCGGCTACACGCTCGCGGACGCGCTCTACTGGGTGGATGACTACAAGACCTGTTACGCGGATGAACGCACCTTCACGCGCTTCCTGCAAAGCTACTCACGCGGAATGGGGCGTGGACGTTTGACCCGCGAAGCGAAACTGCGGCAGGAACGCCCGTGTCGCGGACTGCTGCTCTCGACGGGTGAGACGACGATTGAAGGCGAAGCCTCGATCCTCGCTCGTATGCTGGTGCTGGAGGTGCCGCCGTGGGAACGGCGCGATCCCGGCGGGAAGAAGCTGGCAGAAGCGGAAGCGATGCGTCGTGATCTACCCGCATTCACCGCTGCGTTCATTCAATGGCTCGCTGGTCGCGCCGATACGGGCACGCTCACCGACAATCTCGCCAAACGTTTCCCCATGAATGCACAGGGCTACGCTGCAAAACTACAGGCAAAGCTGGGACGGCAGGCGAACACCGGTCGCATGGTCAATAACTGGGCAGTCCTCGTATCAGTCTATCAACTTCTGCACGAGTTCCTGACCGAGCGCGACGCGGACGATGCGCTACCGCCGTGGCAGGATGCTATCGTCGCGACCGTGCAGGCGGTGCAGCAGGAGCGCGCGGGACGCGTGTTTCTCGACAAGCTGACGCAGCTCGTCGCCAGCGGGCGTGTGATGTTCGCTAGCGGTATGCAACAGCCGGAAGAACCACGACCGGGGGTGACTATCATCGGCTATCTGGACGAAGCAACCGTGCTGCTCCTGCCAGACATCGCCTTTCAGGAGGTTGCACGCGGCGGCGCGCTCAAGTTCAGCGCGACCGATATCGGCAAGCAATTGCGCGAAGATGGTTGGTTAATTCCCGGTGCGAACAGCCTGACCGTGCAGCGCCGCGTGCGGAGCGTTCCTACGCGATTCTGGCAGTTGAAAGCCGATTTTCTCACCTGTGACGACTGTGACATTGTGACGGACTAAACGCACAGGGTAGGCGAAGAATCGCATCAGAGAGACTGTGACAGTTGTGACACTGTGACAGTCTCTTTTCTATTGCGGGGAGAAATCAACCGTCACTGTCACAGGTGTCACACATCCAAAGCCCTCATTTTCTGTAGAAGTGCAAAAGATCATGGGGGTGATCGCACACTCCTCAGAAGCGCATATTGCGGGCTGTGACGGCTGTGACAGTGTGACAACTCCCTGAAATTCCTCGCACTACCGCCCCGCGGGGAGGATACGACGCGAGGGACACCCACCGTCCAGCACTAGCGGTCGGTACGCTGGCACTACCCTTCAGGCAGTACCACCGAACCACCCGCTTTCCATGCGGATGCTGGACGGTTCCCCCTTCTGCGTCGTGAGCGGCGGGGTGAGCGGTAGCGCTCGCCTGCGCTGGCAGATTCCAGCGGTGCGAAGGGATTTCCTGATGTCCACGTTCAATATCAAGCCGTATCCGCGTGTTGTCGTGTACCCGACCAGTTGGGCGGGCGATCTGACCTTTCAGCAAATCTACGACGATCTCGCGCACTACGCCTCGAATGTGATGAAGAACTTCGGTGTGTTCGAGGATGAACTGCCTGACTGCTTGCAGATAGGGTTCATGGCACTGTGGGAAACGCTCGTTGAGCAGTGTGATTTCCTCGCTGAGAAGACACGCAAGCAGACGGTGTTTTTCGTCTTGGCGCGCTGCAAGATTTCGACGATCCGCTACCAGGCAAATCAGTATGACAGTCTCGACGCGCTGATCAAGAGTGACCGCCGTGACATTGCCGACGAGAACGTGATTGATGGTTTGCAGCACCAGCAGGGCGAGCGGTGGGCAGGTTGGGCGACCGAGATCGACATGCGAATCGACATTGAGCGGATCATGCACAAGCTGGCGAACAAGTACATGTCGTCAACGAAGCACTTGGTCGCGCTGTACTACCACACAACGCAGGTGGGCAAAGAAGCCGCCGCGAATATCGTCACGACCGATGTGTGGCGTTGGTATCAGCGGTACGGCTTGTACGTCCTAGAGCGTGTTTGAAAACTCACTTGGCAAGCCTTCGAAGCAGCAGACGAGCCA
>CAYMEB010000226.1:0-7874 GCA_964389095.1 uncultured Hyphomicrobiaceae bacterium | reverse complement strand
GTCTCGGTGAGCGAGCCGATCTGATTGACTTTCACCAGGATCGAATTGGCGATCCCCTTCGCGATGCCCTGCGACAGTCGCTGCGTGTTCGTGACGAAGAGGTCGTCACCCACGAGTTGGCACTTGCCACCGATCAGCTCCGTCAGCGCCTTCCAGCCGGCCCAGTCGTCCTCGGACATGCCGTCCTCGATCGAAACGATCGGGAAGCGTGCACCCAGATCTGCGAGATACTTCGCCATACCGGCACCGTCGAGCGATTTCCCTTCGCCTTCCAGGCGGTACTTGCCGTCCTTGAAGAACTCCGTCGCCGCGCAATCGAGCGCCAGCACGACATCCTGGCCGGGCTTGTAGCCCGCCTTCTCGATCGACTTCATGATGAAGCCGAGAGCCTCGTCCGCGCTCTTCAAATTGGGCGCGAAGCCTCCCTCGTCGCCGACGTTGGTGCCGTGGCCCGCGTCGGAGAGGTTCTTCTTGAGCGTGTGAAAGACCTCAGCCCCGACCCGGATCGCATCGGCGCAGGTCTCCGCGCCGATCGGCATGATCATGAACTCCTGGATGTCGATCGGATTGTCCGCGTGCGCGCCGCCGTTGATGATGTTCATCATCGGCACGGGGAGGACGTGTGCCGAGGTGCCGCCGACGTAGCGATACAGTGGCAGCGCCGCCGCTTCGGCCGCTGCCTTGGCCACGGCCAGGGAGACGCCCAGGATCGCATTGGCGCCGAGCCGGCTCTTGTTCGCGGTGCCGTCCAGCGCGATGATCGCCTTGTCGATCCGCCGCTGGTCCTCGGCGTCCATTCCGCGAAGCGCATCGCCGATCTCGCCGTTGACCGCCTCTACGGCCTTCAGAACGCCCTTCCCGAGGAAGCGCGACTTGTCGCCGTCGCGCAATTCGACCGCTTCGTGAGCCCCGGTGGATGCGCCCGAGGGAACGGCGGCGCGTCCCTGGCTCCCATCCTCGAGGACGACGTCGACCTCGACGGTGGGATTGCCGCGGCTGTCCAGGATCTGGCGGCCGATGATGTCGAGTATGGCGGTCATGTCGCGGGCTCCGGTGGCGTGACTCGCGCGCTTTTAGATGCATTTTCGGGGGATTCAAACCGGCTGCAGGCTACTCTGCGGCAGGCGGTCGCTGTTCCCGGGCGGGCCGCCGGCACCGTTTTCCGCGAGCAAGTGTCCGATCGAGTTCGCGTAATAGCGCAGCAACACCTCCTCCCCGCCCACCGCCGCGATCCCCTCCTCTGAGCGAGCGATCAATCCCCGGAGTTCGAGCATCCGCAGACCCACATCGACAGCATAGGCCCTGTCGGCCCGCGGAATGTGGACATAGGCCCCGGCGGCCTCGAGCTGCGTGATCAGCGCGGCCACACTTCCCTTGAGTTCGAACTCGGTCTGGGGCTTACCACCCCGCTCGAGGACCGCGGTCGCAACCAGGGCGACGGGCAGCACCGGCACCACCTTGCCCACCCGGGACATCAGCTCCACGCCCAGGGTGTCGACAGCGGTCCTGCGGTCGCCTTCCGACAGGACACGGAAATCCTGCCGGCGCTCAGCCAGATAACTGCGCAACGATAACGGTTCGCCGAAGCTCACGCAGGCATAGCCGTTGCGGTAGAGCCGCCCGGTCACGAGCCGCCCCAGCGACTTCGCGATGTAGGCCACGAATACCATCGGGTTGAAGCGGAAGCGCGGTTCCTCCCCCGGGGCCAGCGACAGGACGCGCGTCAGGTTGCGGTCCTCGAGCACGCGGTCGTAGTTCACGCCGACCGGCACGAAGACGATGTCGCGCGCGCCCTGCGGGTCGAAGCTCTGAACCATGTAGCTGATGAGACCCACCTTCGGCGGACGCAGCGTTCCGTCCCGGCTGAGCCCGCCTTCCGGAAAGACGGCCTGCACGACACCTGCCGAGGTCGCCATCGCGACGTAGCGCGACAGCACCTTTCGATAGAGCGGATCGCCGGAGTTGCGGCGGATGAAGTAGGCCCCCATCGACCGGATCAGATCGCGCAAGAGCCACACTTGTGCCCACTCGCCGACCGCATAGCTCAGCGCACAAGACCTCGAAACCATGTAGGTCACGAGGACGTAGTCCATGTTCGAGCGATGGTTGATCACGAACACGACCGACGCCCCGGGATCGACCGCACGCAACGCGGCGTCGTTGGCGTAACCCAGCCGCACCCGGTAGAGCGCCTGCGAGATCCGCCGGGCCAGGCGCGTCCCGACGCGGAAATAGGTGTAGGCACTGAACGAAGGTACGATCTCCTTGGCGTACCGGCGCGCCTTGTCGATGGCTTTGGCGACCGGAATACCGGCCTGTGCCGCGTGGGCTTCCGCCGCAGCCAATACCTCCGGATCGCTGGTCAGCCGATCGATCAGGACCCGCCTTTGCGTGAGCTTGAACGACTGGATCTGCAGTCGCAGGCGGGTGTTCAACTCCTCGATCCGGCGGTCCGCACGCCGCCGCATGATCCAGCGCAGGAGCGGCAGGATCACCCGATCGGTCAGACCGACTGCGGCGAACAGCCCGATCGCGAGAAGCAGCCAGAACGGGATGGTTACGGGGAGCGACATTTCGACCGGACGGGTAGCTGGCACCAGAGTATGGTAATGCGGGCATGAGCAAACTACCGGTTGGGCGGACGGGGCAAGCACAATCGCCTGCCGGACTGCCTCGAAACCGATCACGAGCCGAACCCGGATCAAGACGCATGGCGGCCATCGACGACCCCGCGCGCCTGCCACACCGCCCACGCAAGAGCGGCGCCGCCCGGCTGCTCGCCGGGCCTCTGGGCGTCGTGCTGGCCCGGCCCTGGCTCGACAGCGTACTGCTGGGTGCGCTGCGTCACGCCTACTTTCCATTGTCGCGCGCCTGGGCCGCGGCGGACGAGGCAGATGGTGATCACGAGGTCTTCTGGCAGAACCTGGGTAGCCCCCGCCGCCTCGATCAGCGCAGCAAGCTTGCGCGGGCGCTCGACGCCTTCGAGCGCGCCCGCGTCACCGCGCGGGCGGTCGAGAGCGCCTGGCGGGACGCGTTCTTCGCCGGCAGGCCGATGCCCCTCGCGCGTCTGGCTGCACTCGAGGACGCTCGGCTCGATGCCGGCCAGGCATGGATGGCCACGCGCCGCGGGTTCGTCTTCACCCTCGCCGGCCCGCGTGCCTGTGCGCGCCTCATGATTCCGACGCCGGCGGAATTCGACGCGGTCGCTGCGACAGCCAAAGAGTTCGAAATTCCAGGGAACCTGCCCCGGATCACGGAAAGCCACCGCTTCGAGGCTGCCCACAGCCAGGATTCCTGGCTCACTTTCGAGAGCCCGTCAGGCAGGCTGGGCGACACGGTCTGGGCACGGGTTCACTCGCCTCGAGGCGTCAAGGACCCGCCGACCGTGATCATGGGCCACGGGGTCTGCGTCGAGTTCGATCATTGGCGCGGCCTGGTCGATGAGACCGACGCGCTCGTCCGTCACGGCGTCCGCGTGATCCGTCCCGAGGCGCCGTGGCATGGCCGCAGGCGACCGCGGGGCTGGTTCGGCGGCGAACACATGGTCGGCTCGTTTCCGATCGGTGCAGTCGACCTTTTCTCGGGCGCGGTTCGGGAATGGGCCACGCTCGCCGATTGGGCCAGTCAGACCTCGCGCGGCCCGTTGGCATTCGGCGGTTCGAGCCTCGGGGCCCTCACCAGCCAGCTCGCAGCCTCCCTCGCACACCAGTGGCCGGAGCGCTTGCGCCCGCGCGCCCTCTATTTGATTACGCATTCCGACCAGATGGCGGACGCGATGCTCGGGGGGCCGCTGGCGACGCTGTGGGCCGATCCGGCAACCGTGGCCCAGCGCGGGTGGACACCGGAACTCGCCCGCCGGGCACTCCTCTGCCTCGAGCCGGTGCGCGAGCCGGTGGTCGATCCGGCCCACATCGTCTCCGTTCAGGGCGAGCGCGATGTGATCACGCCGTTCACGACGGGTCGCGCGCTGGTGGAGCGCTGGAATGTTCCTCCAGAAAATGTGTTCGTATCGTCGCGCGGCCACTTCACGATCCCCATGAGCCTGATGCGAGACGAGACTCCCACGCGGCGCTTCGTCGAGATTCTCAAGTCCCTATGACCTGGAACACATCGCGAAGCCTGCATGGTGTCCGCGATCAGAACCGAGACACGGGAACGAAGCCATGACACCCTTCACCTCGCACACCGGCATCGCCTGCCCGCTCGGCCTCGCCAACGTCGATACCGATCAGATCGTGCCTGCCCGTTTTCTGCGGCTCGCGAAGGGCGCTGGGCTCGGCAAGGTGCTGCTGAACGACCTGCGCTATGCCGGCGACGCGGAGATCGACTCGTTTCCTCTGAACCGCGGGCCGTGGCGGCAGGCGACCGTGATGGTCGCTCGGCGCAACTTCGGATCGGGCTCGTCGCGCGAGGCCGCCGTCTACGCCTTGCAGGAATTCGGCATTCGAGCGGTGATCGCCCCTACTTTCGGCGACATATTCGCATCCAACGCCGTCAAGAACGGCCTCGTCGCCGCCATCGTGTCCGACGAGGTCGTTACCGAGCTCGAGGCTGCTTTGACGGCCAAGCCCGATCTCCCCGTCACTGTCGACCTCACCGCACGTACCGTCGCCTGGGGCAATCGCAATGCGCCGTTCACGATCGACGATGTCGCTCGCGAGCAACTGCTCAACGGCTGGGACGACGTCGCTCTGACGAACTCGTTCGCCACGGCCATCGACGCCTTCAAGGCGCAAGACGCCCTTCGCCGGCCCTGGGCACGCCCGCAGCCGCGTTGAGGAGCAGCGTGCCGTGGTTCATGCGTTGGACGTGCTTACGAGCGCCGAAATGGGAGCCGCGGATCGGTTGGCGGCGGCCAGCGGCGTAGCCTCGATCAAGTTGATGGAATCTGCGGGTGAGGCCGTTGCCGACGCCGCCCGGGCGATGACCAGGGGCGGCGCGAGGATTGCGGTTGCCTGCGGTCCGGGAAACAACGGCGGCGACGGCTTCGCGGCGGGCGAGATGCTGCGTCGTGCCGGGTACGATGTCGTCGTCGGCCTGCTCGGCCCCGCCGAAAGGTTGCGCGGCGATGCCGCCGAAATGGCCCGTCGCTGGATCGGACCGATCGCCAGTCTCGACGATCTGGACCTCGACGGTGCCGCGCTCGTGATCGACGCCCTGTTCGGGGCGGGATTGACACGCCCGCTCGAGAGCGCCGCTGCCGCATTCGTGACGCGGCTCTCTGCCGCGCGGCGTCCAGTGCTCGCGGTCGATGTACCCAGCGGGGTCGACGGCACCTCGGGCACGCCGCTCGGCACGTGCGCCGTCCGGGCCGACCGGACCGTCACGTTCCACTGCCTCAAACCCGGCCATGTGCTCTATCCCGGCAGAGACCTGTGCGGACCGACGTCCGTATCCGACATCGGCATTCCCGCGACCGCGATCGAACGGTTGCGCGCCCTGGGCATGGCCCAGGCCACGTGGCTGAACACCCACCGTCTGTGGTGGCCTTCCTTCGCGCCACCTGCCGCGGCCGGGCACAAGTACGATCGCGGCCACGCCATCGTCGTCTCGGGGCCGCCCGAAAGCACGGGAGCCGCGCGTCTGGCCGCCCGAGCCGCGCTGCGGGCCGGAGCCGGGCTCGTCAGCCTCGCCACGACACGGGCCGCTTTCCCCGTCAACGCCGCACATCTCACTGCGGTCATGCTGCTGCCCTTCGAAGGTCCCGATGGGCTCGAGCGGCTGTTCGCCGACAGCCGTCGCAACGCAGCCCTGATCGGCCCCGGGCTCGCGGGCTTCCAGGCTGGCGACGACGGCGCTCGCGACAACCTGCGGACACTGAGCGCAGCCCTCCTCCGGCGCGCTCCCGCCGCCGTGCTCGACGCCGATGCCCTTACCGCTTTCGCGGCCGAGCCGAATGCCCTGTTCGCCGCCATCCGGGCCCGTCCCGAGCGGCCGGTGATCCTCACTCCCCATTCCGGGGAGTTCGCTCGACTGTTCGGGAAAGCTCGCGCCGCGTCCAAACTCGAGGCGGCGAGGCAGGCTGCGCGCGCGAGCGGGGCCATCGTGATCTTCAAGGGCGCCGATACCGTGATCGCGGCGCCAGACGGCAGAGCTGCGATCAACTCGAATGCACCGCCCTGGCTCGCGACAGCGGGAACGGGAGACGTCCTGGCGGGGTTCGTCACCGGTTTGCTCGCCGCCCGGCTGCCGCCGTTCGAAGCGGCGTGCGCGGCCGTCTGGTTGCATGGGTCCTGCGGGACGCGGGCTGGGCGCGGGCTGATCGCGGAAGACCTTGCGGATGTGCTGCCCCTGGTTCTCGCCGAGCTTGCAGCTGCCTGACGCCGAGATCAGGTGCAACTTTGGCGCCCGGGGCTGGGGTGTGTTAACCCGAACCCGTTAAAGCTCGGCCGCACCTCAGTTCGGGACTTGCATGCGCATCCTCGTCATCGGCCGCTCAGGACAACTCGGTACGGCGCTCGCCGAGGCCACTTCTGCCGGCGTCACAGTCGTCGCGGTGGGCCGTCCCGATGCAGACCTGACGCGGCCTGAAGCGCTTGCCGAGATGATCGCCCGCGAACGCCCCGCCGCCGTCATCAACGCCGCCGCCTACACCGCCGTCGACAGGGCTGAAAGCGAGGCGGAAGCCGCGTTCGCGCTGAATGCCACCGGTGCGGGCAATGTCGCTTCCGCCGCTCACGCCGCTGGCCTTCCGGTGGTGCACGTCTC
This sequence comes from uncultured Hyphomicrobiaceae bacterium, assembly GCA_964389095.1. Classification (GTDB taxonomy): domain Bacteria; phylum Pseudomonadota; class Alphaproteobacteria; order Rhizobiales; family Hyphomicrobiaceae; genus JABFRJ01. Next base: position 1,166 of record CAYMEB010000226.1, on the reverse strand, counting down.
GACGGACTACGTCTTCGACGGCAGCAAGTCCGAACCCTATCTGGAAACCGACCCGGTCGCTCCACTAGGCGTCTACGGCGCCTCCAAGCTCGACGGCGAACGGCGCGTGGCGCAAGCCAACCCGCGTCATCTGATCGTCCGCACGGCCTGGGTCGTGAGCCCCTTCGGCGCCAATTTCGTGAAGACCATGCTGCGGCTCGCCGCCGAGCGCCCGCGGTTACGGGTCGTGGACGATCAGATCGGCACGCCGACGTATGCACCCGACCTTGCCCGCGCCCTGATCGCCATGGCCGGACAGGGAGCGCAGCACCCCGCTGGTGATGTCCTCTGGGGCGTCTATCATGCCGCCAACGGCGGGGAGACAACTTGGTGCGGCCTGGCCCGCCGGGTGATGGAGCGGGCGCGCAGCCGAGGACTGCCATCGGCCCCCGTCGATGCCATCATGACGGCAGACTATCCCACACCGGCCCGCAGGCCGGCCAATTCGCGCCTCGATACCGGCAAGCTCACGCGCGTCTTCGGCCTCTCTTTGCCGCACTGGACCCAAGCGGTCGACGCGTGCGTCGATCGTCTCGCCGCCGTCAACAAGGACGCCAAACGATGAAGGGCATCATCCTCGCCGGGGGCCGCGGCACCCGCCTCCACCCCATGACGCTCGTGACCTCGAAGCAGTTGCTGCCGGTCTACGACAAGCCGATGATCTATTACCCGCTCTCGACCCTCATGCTCGCCGGCATCCGAGAGATCCTGATCATTTCCACGCCCGAGGATCTGCCGCTCTACCGGAACCTGCTGGGTGATGGTGGGAAGTGGGGAATGGCGTTCTCCTACGCCGAGCAGCCGCGCCCCGAGGGCCTGGCGCAGGCCTTCATCATCGGGCGCACTTTCGTCGAAGGCGGCCCGTCGGCGCTTATTCTCGGCGACAACCTCTATTATGGCCACGGACTGCCCGAGATGCTGCAGCTGGCCCGCGCGCGCCAGCGCGGGGCGACCGTTTTCGGCTATCAGGTCGCCGATCCGGAGCGCTATGGCGTCGTCGCGTTCGACGGCTCGGGAAAGGCCGTCTCGATCGAAGAGAAGCCCAAGGCGCCGCAATCGAACTGGGCGGTAACCGGCCTCTATTTCTACGACGAGCACGTGGTGGAGATCGCAGCCGCGATCAAGCC
>CAYMEB010000225.1:0-7892 GCA_964389095.1 uncultured Hyphomicrobiaceae bacterium | reverse complement strand
TGCTGCTGCAAGCCTGGGTGCTGACGCGCTGGGAGCACACGAGCCGGCCGCGGCAGCTCATCGAGAAGGGGAAAAGGCTTCTGCTGGGCGCCGGCCGGCAACCCGCTGCGCGCCCCGAGCGGTCGACGTCTGAGCTAATCACATCGCTCATCGAGACAGAGCCGCCGCGCGGCATCACGCATGACGAAGCGCTGGAAATCTTCTTCAAGGAGCCTAAGCACGTCTATTTCCGCGACGTTCTGGTCCCGGCGATCCCCCGGCCCGATCTCGTCGTGACGCACGACTATCATACCCTGCCTCTGGCGGAGTGCGTCGCCCGACAATGGCAGGTCCCGTTCGTGATCGACATTCACGAGTACGCAGTGGAGCAGTACAATTACCTCGAGGGCTCGCCGCAGCAACGGTACTTCCGGCACGTGACCCGCCCCTTGATCGAGGACTTTCACGCGACGTACTTTCCCCGAGCCAGGGGCATCACCACAGTCTGCGAGGGCATCAGCCGCCAGCTGCTGGTGGATCATCTGCTCGCACAGACGCCTGCGGTCGTCCGCTCAACACCCTTCTACTCGGAGCAGCCATTTCGCCCGACGGGAGAGACGATCGATGTTTTGTACCACGGCATCGTGCAGCCGAACCGCCACCTTGAGGTCGGCATCCGCAGCCTCGCACTATGGCGGCCGGAGTTCCGCTTCACGATACGCGGGCCTGGGCCTACGGACTACATCGACGGCTTGAAGGAGCTGGCCCGGTCCCTCGATGTCGCCGACCGGCTATCGATCGAGCCGCCGGTACCATTTGACGATCTGATCGGCGTGGCCAACCGATCCGATGTCGGGTATTTGGCGTTTATGAACTTTTCGCGCCAGCGTCAATTCGCGTCCCCTAACAAATACTTTGAATACATCATGGCTGGGTTGGCGCTGGTGGTGATGGACACGCCCGAACTCGCGCCGAATGTTCGCCAGCACAATATCGGCCGCCTGATCCGTGAGTTCACGCCAGAGGCCATCGCAGCGGCCATCAATGGCCTTGATCGGCGATCGATTGACGCCGCCAAGCAGGCGTCTTTGAAGCTGGCGAAGGAGCTGAACTGGGAGCAGGAGCAGCATCGAATGATCGCAGCTTACGGGCTGCCCGAGCTGGAGACGGCGGCAGCGTCGGGTCCATGAGGTTGAGCAAGGACTTGATCCAAGGCAGAGATTGACGAGCCGAAAACGCAAGCTGCTCTCCCGGCAATTTGCCGCAGAAGCTTGCAAGCCGATGTCGCGACACGATAGTGCTGCAACAGGGGCCATGATACAGAAGTCCGCAGCCACTGTGCCGTTCGGCCCGTTTCGCGGCTACCTGGCTCTGAACCGCGCGAGCACCGACTGAATCGGTGTCATTCGGTTCGCGCAGTTCGTCAGACGCTCTCAACAGTAGTTGCGAAATTCGCGAGCAGGACACTAAAGATAAGCGGAGATCCCGCAGGTGAACGTCGTTCTGGAGCCGTTTCGAACAATTTGGCGGCACAAGCGGTTGTTGGTGGGCACGACGATCGTCGAGCTACGTAGCAACTACGCCGGCTCCGTGCTCGGTCTGTCGTGGGTGATTGTTGCTCCGCTGCTGCTGATGGCCATCTATGCTGCTGTCTACCTGCTGATCTTCAGGATGTCGCTGCCGGGTACGGGGCCTGTCGGCTATGTGCTCCTGGTATGCGCGGGCCTGTCGGCCTACTCGTCGTTCTGCAGCGCGCTGGGTGCCGGGGCGAGCGCGGTGCTGCGCAACAAGCAGGTGCTGGTCAACGCCGTATTCCCCGCCGAGCTGCTGCCCGTGAGGGCAGTGCTGACGGCGGCGCCGCCGCTAGTGCTGGGCTGTGGCGCCCTGATGCTCCTTGCGCCGATCTATGGCCAGGGCGGCATGAAGCTGCTGTTCGTGCCGGTCGTGGTCGGGCTGCAGCTTATGTTTATGTGTGGTATCGCTTGGATACTCTCACTGCTGACGCTGCTCGTTCGCGACGTGCAGCACATCCTTCAGTACGTCACGACACTACTGCTGATCGTCACGCCGATCGGCTACACCATCGATATGGTGCCGCCGACGATCGCCTGGATGGTCAGGCTCAATCCTCTCGCGCACTTCGTGCTCGCATACCAGTCGCTGATCGTGTTCGACAAATGGCCGACAGCGGTTCAACTGAGCGCGATGACGCTGATGAGCATCGTCACTTTCCTGGTCGGCTACTGGATCTTCCAGAAAGCCAAGTTCGCGCTCTACGACTATGCGTGAGGCTGCCCCCATCATATCCCTGCGCCGTGTTGGCAAGGACTATCCGCTGTACGCGAGCCCCGGGCAGCGCATGCTCGACGGCATGGGCGTCTACCGGATGCTGCCGGCGTTCATGCGGCCGCAGATCAGCCTGCACCACGCGCTCGTCGACGCCACGCTCGATATCAAGGCCGGCGAGCGTGTGGGGATCGTCGGCCGCAACGGTGCGGGAAAGACGACGATGCTGAAGCTCGTGACCGGCAGCATTGTGCCGACGCGTGGCGAGGTATCGGTCAAGGGCGATGTCCATTCGCTGATGCAGACCGGGCTCGGCTTCAGCCAGGATTTTACTGGCGCGGAGAACATACGCGCGTCGCTCGCCTACAACAAGCTGCCGGATTCCGAGATCGAGCAGGCATACGCCGACATCGTGGCGTTCTGCGAGCTCGGCGATCATCTCGAGCAACCGTTCAAGACCTACTCGGCCGGCATGGCGTCGCGCCTGCAATTCGCCGCGGCGACCGCCATCAATCCGGATATCCTCATCATTGACGAGGTGCTCGGTGCCGGCGACAGCTATTTCCTCCAGAAGTCGGCAAAGCGTATGGAGAAGCTGGCTCGATCGGGCACCACACTGCTCCTCGTCTCGCATGCGACGCAACAGGTGCTGCACTTTTGCGAACGGGCCCTATGGATCGAGGAAGGCCGGATCGTCATGGACGGCCCCGCCCTCGAGGTCGCGAATGCCTACGACGTATTTCTCGAGCGGCGGACGATGGCCTACAGGCTCAAGGCCGAGGGGCACGATACCGGCGGGCCAGCCGATACGGATGGGGCGGGCGGCCCACAGCGCTCGCTGACCACGCGCCTCGCCGATGGCCGCGAGGTCTATCGCTGGCCCGGCAAACCCGGCCTGAAGGTGCACAGCCTCAGCCTGGGCGACGGCACCCGCCAAAAGGAGACGTTCCGGAAGGGCGATGATATCGTTATCGACATGTGTCTTGTGGCGGAGGAAACGGGCCAGTTCCGCTGCCGGTACCTGATCACGTTCTGGACGCCGAAGGGCTTTCGGGTCGGCAGACTGGAGAATGAAATCGACGAGTTCGTCCTGCAGGCCGGCGAAATTCATGACGTAAGCTTCACGATCCCCTGTCAACCCTTGGTTCGTGGCGAGTACTTGCTTTCCTTCTCGATCTACGGCTTGCGCGACGACAATTCGACCGAGCGCGGCGCGGACATTCGATACGATGTCCTCGCCCATGCCTTGAGATTGAGCATCGACCCCACCGATGCCGGGCACGGCTACCTGATCCAGCACCCCGTCGGCTGGTCAGCCGTGGATGCGAAAAAGGCCAAGCTACCGCATACCGCCGAACAGCGCCTCGCGAGGCATGCATGAATATCATTCCCGACTTCGTCATGCGGAAGATCACCGGCAACCGAGCGCACTGGCCTCGCATCGTACGGCTCTCCGCGAAGCTCAATCGGCTCGGGCTTTACTTCCAGGCACAAGCGCGCCGCGGGCTCGGCGCCATCTATCCCGACGGCCGTTTCTCGGCACAGCACGATTTCGTCGCGAGCGAGTATGCGCTTCAACACAAGGTCGCCGATGTGCTGGCGCGGTACCAAGCCGATCCTACTGCCTACAAGTACTTCTATGGTCAGCCCTATCAGGGGCTCGGCATCGCCGGAATTTTCGGGGATCGCCTTACGGACTATCGCTTTGACGAGTACGAGCTGAGAAAGTTTGTTCGCAGCGGGGACCGCGTGCTTGATATCGGCTGTAATTGCGGCTTCATCAGCGTCGTCTGCAGCTACCGCACCGGCTGTCACTCCACCGGCATCGACATTAACCCATACATGATCGAGATCGGTTCACTCGCCGCCGAACACCTTCGGGTAGCCGATCTCGTCGACCTAAAGGCCGGGCGCCTGCAGGATTTCTCGCCTGGGCCGGTGTTCGACGTCGTGTTGTCATTCGCGACACATTGGACAGACGACAACAACTATCGCGTCTCTCTCGACGACCACATGGGCCGCATGGCGAGCTATCTGAAGTCGGGCGGACTGCTGATCTTTGAGACGCACTGCAACGATGTCGGCAACGCCGAGTTCTATGCGGCCCTGGACGCTGTGCGCGACCGCTTCAGCTTCGAGAAGCTCTATAAGAGAACCGATAGCGACACGCGCGAGCTCTACGTGATGAAGCGCATCTGACCCGCCATGGTCGGCACGCCATCAATTCTGTCGCGGCTTCGGGGGCGTCTTGCGCGCCGCCCGAAATCTCGCGCCGATTTTTATGCGGCAACCTGGATCGACGAGATCTGGGTGCGCAGCTCGATCCTGGCGGCGCAGCGAGCCGGTATGGCGGTGCGGCTCGTCGTATCCGGTGATCGCGCCAAGTGGCCGGTCGATTTCGGCCAGCGGTATGCCGCCGCCGGCATCGGCCTCGAATGGGCGCCATCGGTGCCGGCATTGCACGCCCTCGGCATGCGCGTCGTGACTACGGCCTCGAGTGGGATACCACGCAGCTATTTCGGCGACAGCATTGCGCGGCTCATTCACATGCCGCACTCGCTAGCCAGCCTGCACGTGATCTACCCAGCCGACGCATTCGACGGATGCGACACGCTATTTGCAGCCGGGCCTCATCACGCCGAGGAATTCCAGGCGCTCGGCAAGGCGCACGGGTTGGGCGAGCGGACCGTTTTTCCCACCGGCTACGGCAAGTTCGACGTAATGCGGGCGGAGGCTCCACGGGTGCCGATTCAGGCGGGGCGGCACGTGCTCATCGCTCCATCATGGGGCGATGGTAATGTTATCAGCGTCTGCGGGCTGGCGATGACCGAACGGCTGGTCGAGCGGGGCTGGCGTGTCACCTTGCGGCCACATCCGAGCTTCTTCGTCAACCCCGACGGGCAGCTCGAAGCCATTCTGTCGAGGTTCGCCGATCATCCGAACGTCGCGGTCGAGCGATCGACCGGCGGCTCGGCTGCGTTGTGGGGAGCCGATGTGCTCATCTCGGACTATTCCGGGATGGCGCTGGAGTTCGCTGCACTTCGGCGGCGCCCCGTGCTGTTCGTCGACGGTGCGCGCAAGATCCTCAACGCCGATTGGGAGAGCCTCGGCGTTCCAGCAGCCGAGATCGATTTTCGTCAACGCGTCGGCATCCTGGTATCCACCGACTGCGATGCGATCGCTTCAGCGCTTGACACATTGTTGCAGTCAGGCGATCTCGGCCAGGACTCGATCGACTGCTTTCTCTACGATGAGCCTGACGTCGCGGCACGAGTCGTGGCGTTGCTCCGAAACGAAATCGCCGAGGTTGACACATGAGCGGCGGCAATCGCGCAGTACCCCGCGCTGTCATTCTTGCCGCGGGTTTCGGCTCGCGCTTGCGTCCGCTGACGGATCGGCATCCTAAATGTCTGACGCCGCTTGCGGGAAAAACACTGCTCGAGCGTCAGCGCGCAGTGCTGGCCGGAGCAGACATCATGGACGTTACGATCGTCGCCGGTCATATGGCCGAGACGCTTCGGCTGCCAGGCATTGCGCACATCGTCAATGTCGACTACGCCCGCACAAACATGGTGAGTTCGCTTTTCTGCGCCCGCCACCTCTTCGACGGCAGCCGAGATTTGCTGGTCGTCTACGGTGACATCGTTTTCGAGCCGCGAGTCCTCGCGAGCCTGCTGTCGGCCAGGTACGAGGTCTCGGTTGTCGTCGATCGCGGATGGCTCGATCTTTGGTCGTTGCGCATGGAGGACCCTCTCGCCGATGCCGAAACCATGAAGATCGGCGCGGACGGGCGCATCAAGGAGCTGGGCAAGTCCCCCCGCTCGCTTGCCGACATCGAGGGCCAGTACATCGGTCTCATTCGTCTTTCTGCCGCGGCTCAAGGCCGGATCTGCCAATTTTACGATGCCTTGACACCTGACGGGTCCTACATCGGCAAGGACAAGGCGAACATGTTCATGACCACCTTTATCCAGATGCTCATCGATAATGACTTCGACGTCGGGCCGGCGTTCGTGCAAAACGGATGGCTCGAGGTGGACAGCATTGCCGATCTGGAGGCTTACGAGGCGGCGCAGAAGGCGGGTACGCTCAAAAGGATCTTCGATGCGGACTGACATCACAAGCCATAGCGCAGATGTCCTGGTGTCGCTGATGGAGAGCCTCCCGCCACCTCGTCCGGGCGATGGGTTCGCGACCGAGGTCTTCATTGCAGGCCTGCGTGCCGGAGAACTCGATGCCGGTACACGTTGCTACCTTGAGTTGCTCACGCGCAAAGTCGAAGTGGCCAGTAAGCTGAAGGTGCGCTATCAGTCCGACCTCGGCCACGTGCTTGACGACGACCCGGTTGCGGAGGGATACGCCGAGGCGCTGGCGGCAGCCTACGTTCACTTCGGGGTGCTCGCCGGCGAGTGGAAGTGGATCAACACGGCGCTCAAGATGGATGGCGGGATCCTTACTTCGCCAACGTTCCGGACACCTCCTGAACTGTTGGGGCTCCTCTCTGATGTGCTTGATGAGAAGCGATGAAGTCGATAGAACTTTGCGTGATAGCTGATCGGTTCTGTCCGACCAGCCGAACCTATCTCACGTATCTCCGGCACGCCGGCTATCGTGTGACCACGGTCATTCTCGTCGATTTCATTGGCGCCCACGATTCGAGCCGCGCTAAGATGCGTCGATGGGGACGACTGGTCGGCGGCTACCTCAAGCAGCGTGTCCGGCTCCCAGATCGCTCGTATCCGCCTGATTTCCGCGCGTTATGCGATCGGCTGCAGAAGGACCTGCCGACCAGGGTCGACTATTTTGAGCCGTTCAATTTCGCTGACCATTGCGACACCCTGATCAGAGGCGTTGCGGAGAGCTACGACGATCCGGACTTGCATCGCATGGTCTCAGCGAGGGGGCCTGGCACGTTCCTCTATACGAACGGTGGACGCGTGCCTTCCGCCCTTCTGGACCGGCCTGGCATTCGGATCCTCCACATCCACCCCGGAGTCGTGCCGGAGGTGAAAGGTTCCGATTGCCTGTTCTGGTCCGTGCTCACCCGAGGGCGGCCGGGCATGAGCTGCTTCTACATGAACGCGGGCATCGATACCGGCGACATCCTCCACACGCGCGAGTTTGCGTCGCCGCACTATCCCGATCTGGCCGAAACCTTCGAGCGAGATCCGGAACTCGCATATCGCGCGCTGTTGCACGCCTATGATCCGCATCTGCGGGCGATGACGCTGCTCGAGGTGGTCGAGAAAGCAAACGGCGCGCCGCTCGACCGGCTGCCATCGCAAAGGCAGCTGCCCGGAAGCGGGCGCACGTACTACTGGATGCATCCCCGCCTGACGCGGGTCGTCCTGAGACGGATCGCAAGCGGACCTGCAGCATGAAGCGAACTGTCCTCGTCGTGTTGGGTGCTGGTCGCCCAGTGGATGGCTTTACACCATCTGCGCAGCGTATGGCCGGTCAGGACGTCAACGTGATAGAATGGCAGATCGCTGCACTTGGCGGGCGCGAGGCAAGCATCGAGCTTGTCAGCGGATACGGCGCCTCCGACACGGTCCAGCCGAAGGGTGACGTGAGGGTGCACCTGAACACGGAATCCCAGCAAGTCAACTATTAAAGAAGTGGCTAAA
>CAYMEB010000224.1:0-7917 GCA_964389095.1 uncultured Hyphomicrobiaceae bacterium | reverse complement strand
CAAACGACGGCTTCTACTAACGTAATACCTGGACCACCTCGTGGGGGCCGATCATCAGCGTCAGTCGTTCGTGCAGCTGCTCAAGTAAGGCGTCATGCTTCATGTTCCGGCCGGAAAAGTGATGAACGCGATGGCGCGTATGGTCGCGATCAAGAGCACAATCAGCACAAAGAGCGCGCCCGTGGGCGGCAGGGAAGAGTTCATTTTGTTCAGTTAATAGGGGCTGAGGCATCTTCTGTCCTTAAGGGGCGCCAAGCGTACTTGACGCCAATCGCCGCACTTACAGCCGATCATTCAGCGCCCCCGATCCCACAAAGGCCGCTGACGCGTGGCCGTTCTTTATGGTTGCCCACCCAATTTCCGGCGGAAGCATTTGCAGCGGCTCCCCTTTGACCTGATGTCCGTTGTTGGTCATTAGCGGGCTTTGACCCCGTGGAAAGGAACTTCCGCTTCCGAGGGCAATGCCCCCGCTCCTCAAAGGTCACGCTAGGCAGAACCATCTGAGGGTTTAATAGCTTCTGGCCGAATTGGTCCGCTGGTGCGACTAGCGCTGGTAGCGGCGCTGCCAATTAGGTCGAAAATGAGCGGCAGTGCGCAGCGGAGATTGGCCATGTGCGATCCGACGCTACGGTTGTCGAGAATGTTTACAAGGTTCTCTGGCCACCTTGGCTCTGCGATGACGCCACCGGCGCGGATTTAGACGAAAACATAGTGCCTCTCTGCGGCTACGGCCCAACCGTTCCCGTGTAACAATCTACGCCATCGCTTGAGCGTAGGCGAGGTATACTCGACATGCGCGCATCGCCGGCGCGAGCTACTTGTCAAATGCCCAACTCTTTTTGGTTGTCGCAACGTGGCGGGCGAACCGTCTTCTGTATGGTTTAGCGACAAAGAGAATGAGTTCTCGAAGATACGGCGATACCGGAGTGGTGGCATGGACAGCGATGAACTGAGCGAGGTCGTGGTCGCAACTTTGGCCTTCAGTCGCTGGGCAAAGGACTCGCTGCCGATCTCGAACTCCATCATGGCGCTGAACGTATTACTGGGGATTTATCTCGCCGAGCAGCGCCGCCGCGAACCTACGACCTTCAAGGAACTGTGCTGGGATCTACGCCACAGCGAACAGGCGATCCGGACCATCGTCGATCGACTCTACGAGTCAGGATGGGTACTGCTCGAACAAGACTCTCGGTCTCGCCGCTCCATCAGTCGCCTGCGCATCTCACCGGACCGCTCAGCCGAGTTGAGAACCGGCCTCCAAATGTTGCGTGACGGAATTCGTGCTGCGGCCGCACCTCGGAGTCCAAAAAGCGAACGCGCCTGATAGATAGGGCTAATAGTATTTCGAAATACGTTTGGCGTCTCCATGCACGAATTTTTATTGTGGAGTTCCTAACTATTGCATTCTGATTTACAAACGAACTTACACCCTCTGTTGCTTGGAGCGGCAGATGTTCTGGAAAGCTCTCGACGACCTTCATCGATGGCAGCGGGAAAATTTGCCCGAGGCCGAAACGCCTCAGGGCACCGAAATTCTTCTCTGGCTGTTGAAGTCAAGAGCGAAGCCACGACCGCTCAAGGATTTGTACCGTTCGAGCCGCTTCTCGGAGCCTACACTCAGGGCCTGCTTGCGCTCGTTCATCGAAAGCGCCTTGGTCGAACTCGAGATGAATGGTCGGGACAAGCGGAATCGGCTTGCCCGGGTGACCCCGAAATTCGAATCGACTGTCGAGGCCTATCACAAACAGTTCGCAACCGTCGTTCAGTTGCTTGATGCAATCGACAGGGCCGACTTGCCCGGACAGGGCCTCCTATCCATGACTCATGCCGAGCCGACGACGCTTTCATAACGTGCCATTAAGCGCCCGCGACTATCTCTCGTGATCCAGACTACAGATGTTTAGAATGCGATTGTCCAGTGGTGCACTACAACTGAGTGACAATCATCGGTTCATGTCGGAACTGGTGTCCCCAGTCCGGCCATAGCCGAGAATCAATAAGCCGCGCGGCGCTAACACACAGCACAACGTTTCCTCTAGCGCGGTCTTAACCGCCGGGCACCCACTCAGGAGAGCAGCTCGTCGAGGCCTTCCTTGGGCAATGTCGCCAGGAAGGCGAGTGTCCAAGCGCAGCCGGCCTCCTGCGCAGCGATTCGGCAGACGGTCATGTCGTTGACGGAGAGGAATGTGGTGCGCGGGGCCAGCGTCTCCTCACCCGGCGACTACCAAGATTCGCCGGAAGATCGTACCGGACTGGGGGCAAAGGCGGCCAATCGGCCGCCTTTTTCTTTGGCTGGATAAACTAATGAGGGCGGCGCCATGGCCCCAAGCCCTGCCCCCTAGGTCTTATGCGGTGATGCGCAGCTAGCTCTGAAACCACCACTAGCGCTGCAGAAGAGCCGTGCGGGATGTTACCCCCAAGACTTCACCCAGAACTCTTGAATAAAGTTGCATGCATCTTGCACGTATCGATTGCCAAACCAATTTATGGTAGTCATTGTTTCGCTGTCACAGACGTGGCGTCAAGGTGAGCGACTGACAGCCAAAACCTTTGGTTGAGGATGAGGTATCTTGGTGTCGATTGCTTCGTCGAAAATTGTCAGCACTACTGTATCGAGGAAGGTAGTCCCGCGTGTGCAGCCACCAGAGACTGTCCCCTTCACGAACTCGCACGGTAGCGAACAGGACTTCTGCCGCCAGCTCGAGCTGCTGTGCTCATGGAAACGCAAGCGCATGCCGATTTTGGAGATGCCACAAGGCAGCGATGTATTAGTCTGGCTCCTGAAAGGCAGCGCACGTTCCCGCCCGCTTAAGGATCTCTATCGCGGCAGTCGCTTTTCCGAACCGACGATCCGCTGGGTCCTGAGGGCCTTGGAGGATGAAGGCTTCATCGTGATTGAACGGAACTCTTACGATCTGCGCATGCGCACCGTTCACATCACGCCGAAGCTCTTGGAAGCAGTGCAGGAGTACCTGGTCCTCCTCCGACATTGCGCTTCTTCCTGCATCTGGCACGCGGTTCCCGGGGATAGCGCTTCGCTTGAATGCTCAACACGAAGCACACCATTCGATCCGGCGTCAGCGAGCAGAAACAGCTGAGTCCGGACGTCGTTCTCATTAGTGCGCAATGCGGCGGGACGGACTCGACCCCAGGCCGCCGGTTGCGAATTTGTCCGCAGGAACAATGCCGGCTCCCCCCCCCCCACAATGAGCAGCCCCAGTTGTCTTTAGGTCCGCTTCACGTCCACCAGCCGTGGAGCGAGCCGATCTGCGTCTGGAGCCTTCTCGTCCAGCCATAAGAAAAGGCCCAGCTAGGCGGCTTTTCCCGTCGCCTTCAGACTCGCCACCCCAGATGACGAATGCCCATCGTCGAGAGAGAAGCGGAGAATAGGCGCGGCATAGTCATCATGTGAGCGCGGAGTTGTATTGTCTACAGGCATACCCGAGAGACTTGCGGTACGAATCGGACAAGGGCCCGACCTTTCCGCTCAACGTTCCTCGCCGAAGGCCGTGTTGAGCAGGAACGATGCGGCATCATTCTCGTAGGCCCTCATGCTCGTTGATGTCGCGGCCCAGACCAGGATTGCTCATGGCACGGTCCTGCATCATTTCGGAACGATCGACGAAGTTGGTGCTGCGCTGATGGAGGGTATGTTCCACCGGCCGGTCGAGCAGATTCTCGAGGGGCGCAAAGGCGTGGCTGCCGGCAGACCATCGCAAACCGAACTGCCCATCCTTTTCAGCGCATTTGAGTTCAAGGGTGTCGCTTGACTTGCCGCCTGCCCTTAACTGACGAGCGGGATCTGCCTGCTCACCGTGGTACGGGAGGCTCTCCGGCGGGTGATCAACACGCGCAGGCATCGCTTCACCCGCACCCTCGAGACGGTCGGGGATTGCGTCCTGCTGAGTATCGCGGTGGCGATGGTGTGCGAAGAACCAGCACTTTGCGGGCTCTTTTCGCATGGGTCGACACGAGAAACTTCGATGTGGGCGTCAGCCGAGCGCCTCGGCCAGCGCCTTCCGTGTCGCGACGATGCTCGGCAACGCCGCCCGCGGATCGCGGTCGGGGGGCGCCACGATGTTGATGTGGCTGACCCCGCCCGCCGCCAGCTTGCGACCTCTTTCGACCGTGCCCTTCAGGTCATCGCCCACCACAAGCGGTCCGCGCACCTTCAGTGTCGACGGATCGCGTCCGGCCTCGCGCATGTACTGCTGCAGGCGCGGAATATCGGGGAGAGGATCCCCCAGCGACATCCACCCGTCGGCCCAGCGCGCCACGCGGCGAAGGGCCGTTTCTCCCGACTCGGTTCCCATCCAGATCGGAATCGGTGGAACGGCGGCACGATTGAATCCGACCTTGTCGAGCGTGTGGTAGCGTCCTTCGAACGTGACATAGGGCTCCGACCAGAGCCGTCGCAGCACGGCAATCTGCTCCTCGATCCGCTTCCCTCGCCCGCTCACTTCCTGTCCGAGCGCGCCATACTCGGCGGCGTTCCAGCTTATGCCGATCCCGAGTTCGAAGCGTCCGTCACTCAGGATCGCGAGTTCGGCGGATTGCTTCGCCACCAGCGCGGTGGGCCAGGCCGGCAGGATCAGGATGGCGGTCATGAAGTGGATGCGCCGCGTCAGACCCGCCAGATAGGAAAACGTGACCATCGGGTCGTAGAACGGTCCGACATACTGGCGGTCCGGCCTTTGCGGATTCGTGCCGGACGGCTGCGCCAGGACATGCCCGCTGGTCGAGGTGAAGTCGAAGCTCGCGCCCTCCAGCGTCTGGACGTACTCCCGGACCGCACCGAAGTCCGGGAAGGCCGTGATCGGGATTGGGCTGCCGTAGCGCATGGCGATCCTCCTGTTCGTCAGCCCGCTTGATCAGGCAGCTTAAGAGTGGCGCTTCCGCCTTCAACTCTTTGCATATTCGAGGCGGAAGCCGTCGCCCCAGCGCTTGATATGGCCGACCGAAGGCGACGGGAAGTGCATCGTGCAGCACAGCGTATCGGTGTCGCAGTAGCGCTCGAGGAAATTCCGGCGCGTCCGAACGGCCTGGTCGCGGTCGGTGTCGACGCGCATGACCAGGTCGGGATAGCGGGCCTGGATCGGCGAATGGATCAGATCCCCGGTGAACACCGCAGCGTCGGAGCCCTTGCCGGCGCAGACCGCGAAATGGTCGGGCGTGTGGCCGGGGGTCGGGCTCAATCGAATATGGTCGTTGAGTGCATGATCGCTGCTGACTAATTCGGCCCGGTTGGCCTCGATGATCGGCAGCACGCTGTCCGTGATCTGGTCGAGCGGAGTCTTCTTATGGATTTCGCTCCAGTAGGCGTATTCCTTCTTCGAGAACAGGTAGCGCGCTTTCGGAAAGGTCGGGACCCAGCGGCCATTCTCCAGTCTGGTGTTCCAGCCGACGTGATCGCCGTGCAGATGGCTGCACATCACGAAGTCGATGTCCTCGACCCCGAGGCCGGCCGCTTTCAGCGCATTCATCCAGTTGCTGTCGGTCTTCTTGTTCCAGGTCGGCCGGTTCGGGAAGTTCTTGTCGTTGCCGATGCAGCTGTCGACCAGGATGTTGTGATGCGGCGTCTTGACGACATACGACTGGAAGCACAGCACGACGTTCCCGCTCGCGCTGTCATAGCCGCCAGGCGCCAGCCAGGAGAGGTTCTCATCGAGGACTTCCCTGGACAGTGTCGGCAGGAAGTCGAGCATCGGCGTGAAGCCGGCCTCCTGCTCGACGATCCGGTGGACGGTCATGTCGTTGACGGAAAAGCTGGTGCGCATGGCTTGCGTCTCCTCATCCGGGGGCTATCCCGATTCACCGAAAGATCGTAGCCCAGCCTCGGGCCTATGACGAACCGTGCCCAGGGCCGATCGCACGTCCTGCGATACGTCAGCTCGCCGCGGGCACGGGTCGCGTGCGCGACCACGTCCCGGAGGGTCCGCCGAACAGGATCTGCACGAGTCCCGCGACGATGCCGACCGACACGCCGAACCGCCACGCGAGGTCGTAATTGCCGAACATGTCGAAGATCATGCCGCCACCCCAGGCGCCGATGACCGATCCCATCTGGTGGACGACGAACGAGACGCCCAGCAGTGTCGCCATGTTGCGCGTGCCGAACAGGTCGGCCACGTAACCCGACACCAGCGGAATGACGCCCAGCCACATCATGCCCATCGCCGCCGCGAACAGGATCGTCGTGACGGGCGTGGGCGGCAGCAGGAAATAGATCATCAGGACGACGGACCGCGCGAGATAGGTGATCCCCAGCAGGACGTTCTTGAGATGGCGCTGTCCGAGGTATCCGGCCAGCAGGCAGCCCGCGATGTTGATGCCGCCGATGATGGCCAGCGCCGTGGCGCCGAGCATCGGGTCCTGGCCGCACAGCGCCAGATAGTTCGGCAGGTGCGTGTTGATGAAGATGAGCTGCAGCCCACAGACGAAATGCGTGCCACACAAGACCAGGAAGCGCCGGTTGCGCAGCGCCTCGCCGATCGCCGCAGCGGCCGACGCCCGCTGCAGCGACGGCTGGGGAATGCGGTCGACCCGGCCGGTGATCATCGCCGCCGGCACCATCGCCGCCGCGAGCAGCACGAACAGCGCCGCTCCCCATCGCCACTCCCACACGCCGAGCAGCGCCTGCAAACCGGGCGCGATCACGAGCGTGCCGACCGAGGAGAAGGCGCCGACGATGCCGAGGACGACGCTGCGCCGCTCGGGCGAGGCGGCGCGCGCCGTCGCTGTCATCGCGAGCGACGAGCCCGTGCAGGCGATGCCGACGCCGATCAACGTCTGCGCCAGGACGAACGTCCAGAAACCGGTGGCGGCCGTCATGACCGCCATCGCGGCAACATACGCCGTCGCCCCCAGCACCATGACCGGACGCAAGCCCCAGCGATCGCCCATCGCCCCCAGTGGCGCCTGCGCCAGGCCCCAGACGACGTTCTGTACCGCGATCGCGAAGGTGAAATCCGATGCCGACATGGCCAGCGCCTGCGTCATCGGGGGCAGGAATAGCCCCAGGCACTGACGCATACCCATCGCGAGGCTCATCATCACCGAGGCGGCGATCAGGATCGGCAGGGCATTCCCGCGGGTCGCGGCCGCAGCGGTCATGGGTGGCACGTTTCCTCTTGTCCTCTTTTGCGCCAGCCTGCCCGGATTGAACCGCGGGTCAAGAGACGCCTGCCGGCACGAGTTCCCTGCCGAAACGGGCGCGATGCCACCGTGTGCCGAGCGGCCGCGCCCCACCGGTTAGTACGTCGTGGTCCAGCGCGTCTCGAGCTCGGCCTCGATGCGGCGGTGGCGCGCCCGGATCACGTCGGCCGGCACCGCGCTCACGAAGGCGTAGAAGGTCTTGTTGCGGATCGCATCGATCACCCGCTCGCCGACCAGCTTCGGATCGATGCCGGTCCGTGCCAGCCGCTCCGCCATGAGCGCCTCCGCGGCCGGACGCAGTTCGGGGCCGCCCAGGTGATCGGGCCGATGGCGTGCGCCCTGCGCCAGGTTGGTGGCGATCGGCCCAGGGCACAGCGCGGTCACGCCGACATTGGTACCCGCGAGCTCGTGCTCCAGCGCCTCGGTCAGCGACAGGACGGCGTACTTGCTCATCGAGTACGGCCCCTGGTCGGTGCCGCGGCGGTTCTGCGTGCCGGCGACCGAGGCGGTGTTGACGACGTGCCCGGCCTCGCCGTGCTTCAGGATGGCCGGCACGAAGTGGCGGATGCCGTGGATGACGCCCCAGACATTGACGCCGATGACGAAGGCCCAGTCGGCCACCGGCACATCGACCAGCCTGGTGCCGTGCATCGGCACGCCGGCGTTGTTGCAGGCGATATGGAGCTTGCCGAAGCGGCGCTCGGCCTCGGCCAACGCGTCGATCACCGACTGCTCCTGCGTGACGTCGATCCTGATCGGCAG